>NZ_PSWQ01000009.1:0-374256 GCF_002932915.1 Rathayibacter sp. RFBD1 | reverse complement strand
GGCGGGCCGCCGGGTCGGGCGCTTCCCGGTGATCGGGGCGCCGGATCGGCGGGGGCTGTCTGCGCGAGGGGTGGCGCGGCCTCCCGCGCGATCCGAAGCGCGGTCCACGTCCCGGTCCGAGGCGCGGCTCATCGCGCACCCCGCTCGTGGGAGGCGGCCGCGACTCCGGCCGCTACCGCGACGAGGAGCCCCGCCGCGAGCGCCAGGAGCAGCGGCACGTCGACCGCCGGAGCCGGCCGGGTCGCTCCTCCGACCGCGAGCGATGCCACCGCGGGCAGGCAGAGCGCCGAGGCGACCGCTCCGACCACCGCGCCCACGACGATCCCCGTCCCCGCCACGATCCCGTTCTCGACCAGCCGGCGGGCGCGCCGCTCGCGGGAGCCGACGCCGAGCGCGGCGAGAGCGGCCTCGTCGCCCGCGCGCAGCGTCCGCAGCACCGCCCCGCCGGCGGTCAGCGCGACGAGCGCCATCAGCACGGCGACCACCGCGGCCACCGTCCAGACGCTCGCGCCCGCGGAGACGAAGGGCGATCCTCCGCCTCGCACCGTCCAGGGGGCGCTCGCCTCCGTCGCGACGACCCGGGCCGTGCCTCGGAGGTCGTCTGTCGCGATCCAGACCCGGGACGGGGTGGGCAGCGAGTTCGAGGCCGCGAGGTTCGCGCGGGCGAAGTCGCGGGTGTCGATCGCGACGGCCGGGGCCCCTCCCGCGCCGGGGACGACGGGCACGATCGAGGCGACGACGGCCTGAAGCGCGCGCCCCGAGGGTCGGCTCAGGTCGAGGTCGTCGCCGACGGTGAGGCCGAGCGCGGAAGCGGCCGACGCGGTGAGGGCGACGGGCAGCGGATCGTCAGCGCCGTCCACGAGGATCCGCGCGCGCTGCTGCTGCGTCGTGAGCGAGACGGCGTCGCGGGAGAGCCGGGTCGCGTCGATCCCGCCGGTGGAGGCGCCCTGTGCGTCGAGCCCCGAGACGGAGCCGACCTCGACAGTGGCGGTGTCGGCGCCGTCGAGTCGCAGATCGACGGCCAGGAGGTCGGCATCGGCGAATCCGTCCGGGAGTGCTCCCGAGAGGAGGGCGTCGTCGGCGCCGGAGACCGGCACCGTGCCGAGGTCGATCGCGGCGAGCGCTCCGTCCGCGGAGGCGAGCCACGCCGAGCCGGCGACGACGCCCGGGCCGACCGGTCCGTTCGCCGTTACCCGCACGCCGAGCCCGGTCGCATCGACGCCGAGGCCGGGGGTGTCGGCTGCTGCCGGAGCGAACACGCTGCCGGTGAGCGCCGCGGCCGAGGCGGAGGGCAGGACCACCGAGGCGAGGTCGACGTCGCCGACCGACACCGCCTCCGTGACCACCGCCGCCGCGCGCCCGGTGGCGCGCGCGAGAGCCGCCACCGGCACCGGGGTGTCCCCCACGGCGACGATCGGGCCGAGGTCGAACGTCGCGCTCGCCGCCGCGCCGACGGTGTCGGCTGCCACCGCGCGGTCGGAGGCGGTGATCGTCGCGGGCAGCACCGCCGCCGCCACGCAGAGCGCCGAGGCCAGAGCGACCACCAGCGCCGTCGCCGTGAACCAGGAAGCGCGCACCCGCAGCGAGCGGAGCGCCGCGAAGAGCCAGGCCGAGCGCGCGCCCAGCCCGATCCTGGTGCGGCGCCGCAGACCGGCCGCCGCCGCCGTCACCGCCGCCAGCGACAGGGCGACCAGGAGGAGGGGGACCGCCGCGATCCCCGCGGCGCCCAGCTCGCTCGACGCCGCGACCAGCTGCCCGACCGCCACGCCCGCCGCCGCGAGGAGGAGCACGGTGCCGAGCACGCCGAGAGCGCCGGTCCCGCGCCTCCGGGGCCCCGCGAGAGGAACGGGCTGCAGCGCCGCCGTCGCCACGAGCGCGCCGAGCAGCACCGCGACGCCGAGCAGCCCCGAGCCCTGCAGGACGGCACCCGGCACGAGAGCGGCGGAGGCGCCCGCTCCCGCCAGCACCCCCAGCACCGCCGCCGGGCCGGCCACCGCCAGGACCTCGCCGCTCGACCAGCGCACCAGCTGCCCCCGGGAGGCCCCGCGCGCCCGCAGCAGCGCATCGGCGTCACGCCGGCGGCCCGCGCCGAGCACGATCAGGCGGCTGCTGCCCACCACCACGACCACCAGCAGGAGGAGCAGCGCCGCCGCCGTCAGCCCCTCCGCGGCGGAGGAGGTGCGGAGCGCGCGCCGGGCGGTGGCGTCCAGCCCGCCCGAGACGCTCACGTCGCCCGCCTCGCCCGAGACCGCGAACGCACCCGCCAGAGACGCGCGGTCGACGCCCCGGGCGAGGTCGCCGATCGACCGGCCCCCCGGGACGACCACCCACTCCGACGTCGTGGACGAGGCGGCGGCCCGCAGAGCGTCCTCCGCGACGAGGAACGGCCCGGCCGCGTCGCCGTCGCGCCCCGAGGCGGCGGCGGGATCGGCCGCCCAGCGCGGATCGAGCACGTCGAGCGGCTCCCACGTCCCGCTGACCTCGAGCGGTCCGCTCGGAGTGGCGAGGAGGTCGCCCGGAGCGAGGCCGAGCGCGTCGGCGGCCGTCCGCTGCACCGCCGTCTGCCCGGCGGCCGGCCACGCGCCCGCGACGAGCCGCGCGGCGTCGGCGAGCCCGGCGTCGGCGAGCAGCTCCGCTCGGGTGGCGACCCCGTCGTGCTCGATCGCGACCGGAGCGGACTCGGTGCGGACGACAGCGGCATCGCCGAGGCGGGCCCGGAGGAGGTCGCGGACGGCGGTGTCCTGCCGGGTGGCGTCGGGCGTGTCGGCCGTGTCGGTGGCGTCGGGGGTTCCGGTTGTCCGGGCGGTCTCCGCCGAGAGGAGGACGACGCCCTCGGTCCCGATCGCCTCCCGCACCGCGCTCACGGCCGCCCGATCGGTCGCGGCGGCCACCGATCCCGTCACCCCGACCAGCAGCGCGGACGCGACCGCCACCACGACCCCGACCGCCGCCAGACTCGATGCCGCCGACCTCGCGCGCGCACCCCACGGCGACGCGCGTCGGCGCACTCGGCGAGGGGCGGTGGGAGCAAGGATGCGGGCCACTCTAATGCGGAAGAAGGGCGGGAGTGAGCGGGGTTCCGCGTCCGTGATTCCACGGAGGACAGGCCCTCTCCCCCTCCGTTATCGCCCCTCGCGCTCGCCATCCGGGCCGCCGTACCGGGTCGCCCGGGAAGGCTCGTTCTCGACGCGGAGAACGAGCCCTCCCGGATGGCTGCGCTGTGCTGATAGCGTCCTTCGCTTCGTCTGCGAAGCGTGGCTCGTGCCGATGGGCCGCCTTTTCTCCTTCACGGGCTTCACCCGTGAGGTTCCTCAGCCGGACACGCGGCGTCGCGCCGCGCTATGGACCGGCTTACCCTCTGCCGCGCCGCTTCACGGGTAGTCGAGAGTCGTCTTTCGACCACGCCGTGACCCACTTCTCCTCTTGTTCGAGGCCGTGGTGAGATGTGCACGCGCGTTCTCAGACGAACGCTCTCGCACCGGACAGGAGCCGACTATGGACGACGACATTCAGCTGATCGAGGACGCTGACGGCATAGCCGTGATCGGAGAGCCTTCGGCTGTGGACCGATTCCTGCATTCGGAGGGTCTCGAATCGAAGGACCTCGGACTCGAGCGCCTCCGACCGGCAGCCGGCGCGGCGGCGGGCGTAGTGCAGGCAGCGGCCGCGATCTCGGCCGGTTCCGGTCGATGGGTGAAACTGACCGAGCAATCCGCCACTGCGCTGCGGAAGCACGGCCACATGGTGAACTCCAAGAGCGGACTCGCGATGGGTGTCGTGCAGGGCAAGGACGGCCGGATCAAGAGCATCGTCCAGTTCGCGCAGACCGGCCCCGGGGCGCTCCTGACCAACCCGGCAGCGTTGTCGAGTGTGGCGGGGATGATGGCGCAAGCTTCCATGCAGCAGTCGATCGACGAGATAAACGACTATCTCGCGACGATCGACGAGAAGGTGGACGATCTTCTCCGCAACCAGAAGGACGCCGTACTGGCCGACATGATCGGCGTCGACCTCGTGATCGAGGAGGCGATGACCATTCGCGAGCGGACTCGTCGGGTGTCCGAGGTCACGTGGTCCAAAGTGCAGTCGACCACTTTGACCCTCGCACGCACTCAGGCCTACGCCCTGCGACAGCTCGACGCCCTGGCCGAGAAGCTCGAGCGGACGACGAAACTGGGAGACATCGCGAAGGCGACCCGAGAGGCCGAGCCGAAGGTCTGCGAGTGGCTCGCCGTGCTCGCCCGATGCATACAGCTGCAGGAATCGACCGCGATTCTCGAGCTCGATCGAGTCCTGGATTCGGCTGCGGTCGATCTCGATGAGCACCGCATCGGCCTGCAGTCTGCTCGGAAGAACCGGCTCGACACGATCGCTCGCAGCACGGAGCGCCTGATCGCTCGCATGGACGCCGCCGCGGGCAATGCGAACGCCCGCGTTCTGCTGAATCCGCTCGGCGCCCGTGCTGTCGTCGAATCGAGCGACCGCCTCGCGAGCGGTGTGGTCGAGTTCCACCTCCACGTCGGCCTCGAACGTCTG
The DNA here is from genome assembly GCF_002932915.1 of Rathayibacter sp. RFBD1. Lineage (NCBI taxonomy): Bacteria > Bacillati > Actinomycetota > Actinomycetes > Micrococcales > Microbacteriaceae > Rathayibacter > Rathayibacter sp. RFBD1. The sequence continues at coordinate 369,720 of NZ_PSWQ01000009.1, read as the reverse complement.
CGCGACTCGATGAAGGCCAGGGGCTGGTTCACTGCCGTCGCCGACGCCCGCGACAAGGTCCTCGAGACGGGCGCCGAAGGATTCGATGCCGCCCGCCGCTTCGGCGACGAGGCAGTGACTCGTGGCCGAGCAGCCACCGACGACCTCTCTATCCGTCTCGCAGAGGGCGCCTTGCGTCGTCGGGCGAACGGATCGCGTGGTGAAGACGATGCTGCTCAGAGTGCGCCTTCAGATGCGCCGTTGCGGAGGAGCGACCCTGCCGAGCCAGACGCGTGACAACCAATCGGGCAACACTGCTTACCGGTCGTTGAAGGTGGGACGGGTGTGCGGGGTCGATGTCGTCGTGTCGCGACTATCGCGGGTGAACGCGCCGGGCCAGCACGGATCGACGTCACGAGGCCGCCCGCCGAGATGCTCGCTCAGCTGGACGACATCGGTCGAGCGGCTGCCAGGCGGGCAGGGATCAAGACTTCTTCCGGCCTCTGAACTCCGCGCCTCGTCGTAGGGCCGCCTGCTCCATCGGACGACTCAGCCCAGACGGCCCGCCGCTCACACCCCGCCCGCACCCCACTCCCCCAGCAGATCCCGCTCCCGCTCCTCCCCCAGCCCGGCGCCGCGTCCCGGCACGTGCGCGGCCGCCGCGTCCCGCAGCGTCTCGGCGAGCTCGCGGCGCTCGAAGCCCGCGGCCTCCGCCTGTGCCGTCGAGCGGGTGTTCATGCCGCGCCAGTCCGGGTCCGCGATCCACAGCGGGAGCGAACCGGGGCCCGCCCACTGGCCGACGCCGCGCTCGAGCAGCCACTCCTCCGGCACGGCGACCGGCTCGGCGGACGACCCGCCGCGCGCAAGGGCCAGGTGCTCGCCGAACGGCACGGGGGTCCCGCAGACGTTCATCACGCCCGCCACCCGCGCCTCGGCGGACGCCACCAGCCAGGCGGCGAGGTCCCGCACGTCGACCACGGACGTCGGCAGCTCGGGCGCATCAGGCACCAGCACGGGCTCGGACCGCGTGCTGAAGCGCCAGGGCCAGTAGGAGGAGCGGCTCGTCGGGTCGCCGGGGCCGCCGATCAGGCCGGCGCGCGCGATCAGGGACGGCGCGGATCCGGCCAGCACGGCCTGCTCGCAGGCGGCCTTCGCGGCGCCGTACGAGGTGGGGTCGTCGGAGGGAGCGAGAAGCTCGGCGTCCTCGTCCGCGCCGACGACCGCGTTCTCGGCGTAGACGCTCGTGGTCGAGACGAGGACGTAGGCGCTGCAGCGCAGGTCGCGGGCGGATCGGCGGACGTGCTGCGGAGTCGACGACACGTCGATCACCGCGTCCCACGATGCCGCAGCCACGGCGTCGAGAGCGTCGTCGCGGTCGCGGTCGGCCCGGACGAGGGACACCCCCGCGTGCACGGCCGTCCCGCGCACGAGGCAGGTCACGTCGTGGCCGCGCCGCAGCGCCTCCTTCGCGAGGTGCCCGCCGAGCCAGCCCGTGCCTCCGAGGATCAGCGTTCTCATCCCCGCATGCTCGCACGGGCCGCCTCGCGCGAAGCCCGCTGAGGTGCCCGAATTGGTCCCGAGAACGCTGAAACAACTGCATTTTCGGGCGACTCGACACGGGCGACTCGACGCAGTGGGCGCCGAGCGAGCGACTCAGCGACAAAGGCCCCCTCCACGAGCCCCCGCACACCCGGCCACCCGAGCCCGCCCGCGTCCTCTGTCCGGAATCACGCGGGCGGCTCGGGTGCCCGAGCGGGTCACACGACGACGAAGGCGTCCAGGATCAGCGAGTTGCCCGTGGAGGCGGCGTTGCGCTTGCTGCCGCGGCGGATGGTGATGGTGTGCTCGCCGGCGCTGAGGGTGCTGCTGGTGAACACGGTGCGGGCCGAGCGGTTCGTGGCGCTGTAGCGGTCGACGGAGGCGACGAGCACGCCGTCGATCAGGACCTCGTTGATGCCGGAGGTCGGGGTGATCCGGCTCACCCAGCTGACCTTCGTGCCCCGGAAGCGGAGGGTCGCCGAGGCCGTGGAGGTGCTGGAGTACGAGATGCTGCCGCCGCTGTCGGCGGTGCTCGAGAGCGTCGCCCAGGTGCCGACGGTCGCGATGACGGCGGCTCCGTTCTGGTACGTCCCCGCCGCCGGCAGCGTCGAGGTCGGGGTGGGCGTGGAGGTGGCCGTCGGGGTCTCGGTCGGAGTGGGCGTGTCGGTGGGGGTCGGCGTGTCCGTCGGCGTCGGCGTGCTGGTCGGAGACGCCGTCGCGGTGGGGGTGGGGGTCGACGTGGAGACGGTCCCTGCGGTCACGACGAAGGCGTCGAGGATCAGCGTGGATCCGGTGGACGCCGGGTTGCGCGTCGTCCCGCGGCGGATCGTGACCGTGTGGGTGCCGGCGGCGATCGGCCCGCTCGTCCAGACCGTCTGACCCGAGCGGGTCGTGGGGCTGTAGCGGTCGACGGTGGCGACGAGGACGCCGTCGAGCAGCACCTCGTTGATGCCGGAGGTCGCCGTCATCCGGCTCACCCAGCTGACGCCCGTGCCCGAGAAGCGGAAGCTCGCGGACGCTCCGGCCGAGCTGGAGTAGCTGATGCTTCCACCGCTGTCGGCGGAGGAGGAGATCGTGCTCCAGGTGCCCGCGGTCGTGATGAGCGGCGAGTAGTTCTGGTAGGTGCCCTCGCCGGGGATCGACGAGGCGGGCTCGTCGGGCAGCGGAACGACCGGCTGCTCCGCGAGCCAGCGGTCGAACGTGTCGAGCATGTCCTTGTTCGTCAGGCTCGGCACGTTGTGGCCGTTCGGAGCGCCGTCGGTCGGCGTGTAGAGGACCACGGCCTCCTTCGCCACGGGCTTCGCGAGCGCGACCCACGCCCCTCCGTGGACGGCGATGGGGACGAGGACGTCCTCGGTCGAGCCGGTCGTGCGGATCCGCGCCCCCGCCCACGAGGCCTGCGGCAGCAGCGCGGGGTCGGTCGCCGGGATCGTCGAGGGGTCGTTGTCGTAGTCCGGCAGAACCCGCTCCGGGTCGCGGCGGGCCATGTCGGCCATGTCGTAGACGCCGGCCGCGTGGTACGCGCCGCGGATCTCGGGGACCAGCTTGTTGCCGTACGCCCAGCAGAGCAGTGCGCCACCGCCGGAGTTCGAGCGGAGGAAGCTCGCCCCGATCCGCCACGTCTTCTGGAACCAGGCGACCGCGTCCACCTGCATGGCGACGGCCCGCTTGTTCGTGTAGATGCTGCCGCCGTAGTTCGGGCAGATCGAGATGACGCCCTTGTCGACGGCCTGGTCGGCGCTGTACTGGTAGGCGCCGGACAGGGCCGCGTAGGTGCTCCCGTTGGCGTGGTAGTACCAGTAGACGACCCGGCCGATCCGCTGCGAGGGGACCGCGGTGTGCGGGACGAAGAGCCGCGCGCGGTCGGTGCCGATCATCACGTCGATGATCTGGTACGGCTTCTTCCCCACGCGCGAGATCGCCGTGTCGCTGCGGCCGAGCTCGTTGGGCAGCGGCGGGATCACGCTGTAGTCGGGCGCCGCGGACGCGGTCATCGCGTAGGCGAAGGCGGATCCGACGCCGAGGGCGGCTCCGGTGAGGACGAGACGGCGGCTGTGGCGCGCAGGAGAGGACATGGGATCCCGACGTGGAGAGGGCTGCTCGGTCGGCGGAGCCTGACCGGAAGGAGTGAGGGGGGTGCTGCGGTCCGGATCGGACCACCGTGGAGGGGGCGCGGTGCGGTCCTTCGGGGGACCGTGCGGGCGGGCAGGCGCGAGTGCATCCTCCCGCGTCCGCCGCGCGACCGCCAGACCCGCTTCAGGGACACCCGCGGCGGCGCTCCCACCTCGCATCGAGCGGCGGAGGGGTCCGGAGAAGGTCCTGGTGAGAGCGCTATCTCGCGCCACTGCTCTGGAGATGCCCGCCACGGGCGCGGAACCGCATCGTCCCGGTGGCGGGACACCGGGGCGGCACGGGGCCGGCACGGATCCAGGCCGCCGTGCGCCCGGCGTGAGGGCCATGCGCACGTCAACACTCTCGCGGTGGACCCCCGGATGAGTCTCGTTGTCTGAGCACGACCTGATCGCTGGTTCAGCGCTTGCTCTCCCCCCTCTGAGTGCCGACCGGATCGAGGGTCCGTCGTCCGCCGCCCACGTCCCGTCTCAGGGGGACAGGGCGACTCCGAGCCGCGACCTATCGTGATCCCGCTCCATCCGGAAGGCCCGGCGAGGCGCCCGGGGGGAGGTCGATCCGTGTCGAACGCGCATGCCCGGCCGGGCCACGACCGCTCGATCGCCCTCGGCCTCGTCCTGCTCCTGATCGCCGCCGTCCTCGTGGTCCTGCCGGCGACGAGGGCCGCGGCGGCCACGGTCCTCCTCCAGGAGGGCTTCGGCGGCACCAGCGTCGCGGACTCGGCGTGGCAGCCGCTCGACGCCGCATGCCTCACCCGGGCGACCGCGACTCCGCCGACCGGCAGCTCCCGGCTGGGCACGTGCGTGACCCCGAAGAACGCGGCGCCGGCGACCTCGACGGATCCGGGCTTCCTGCAGCTGACGGACAGCCGCGGATCCTCGAAGGGAGGCGCGGTCTTCAACCGGCCGATCCCGGCCACCGGCGGACTCGATGTGCAGTTCGACCAGTACCAGTACCAGGGCACGCTCGACGTCACCGGCGGTGACGGGATCGGGTTCTTCCTGACGGACGGCTCCCGCAGCCTCACCGCGGCGGGAGCCTCCGGCGCCTCTCTCGGATACGGGCAGTCCTCGACCAGCGACGGTGTCAGCGGCGGCTACCTCGGGATCGGACTGGACGCCTACGGGAACTTCTCGAGCACGGCGAACGGGCTGGGAGCGGGCTGCCCCACCGCTCCTCCCGGGGCGCTCGCCAACCGGATCGTCGCGCGCGGACCCGGCGACGGGAGGACCGGCTACTGCTTCATCCAGAGAGCGTCGCCCGGAACTCTGCAGTCCCTGCGCCCGACCGTCAACCTGGGGGACCCGACGAATCCGCCGGCGTCGAACGGACGCACCATCCGCATCACGGTGTCGGCAGCGGCCACGCCGGTGGTGACGGTCTACTACGGCTCCACCGCAGGCCTGGCGGCCGCCTCACTCGCGCAGGTGATGCAGTTCACGATGCCGACCGCAGCTCCGTCCACGTACAAGCTCGGCTTCACCGCCTCCACGGGAGGTTCGTTCGACACCCACCTGATCCGGAACGTCTCCGTCTCGTCCATCAACACGCTCGACGACATCACCCTCGTCAAGCAGATCGACCGCACCACCGCGCAGCCCTCCGCCTACACCGAGGGCGCTGCGATCCCCTACCAGTTCGTCGTGACGAACGGCTCGATCAAGGCGTCCCTCAGCGGGATCGTCGTCACCGACCCGAAGGTCGCGACGATCACCTGCGCGGCCACGACGCTCGCTCCGCTCGCCTCCACGATCTGCGCGGGATCCCATACGGTCACGGCAGCGGAGGCGGTGGCCGGCTCCCTCGTCAACACGGCGACGGCCTCGGCCACACGGACCGCGACCGGCGAGACGACGACGACCGTCACCAGCAGGACCGCCACCGCCACCGCCCCCATCGCCACCCCGGCTCCCGCTCTGACCCTCACCAAGACCGCCCTGCTCACCGACACGAACGGCAACGCCCAGGCCGACGCCGGAGAGCAGATCCGCTACTCCTTCCTCGCCCTCAACTCCGGCAACGTCACACTGCAGACGGTCGCCGTCGCCGACCCGAAGGTCACCGGCATCACGCCCGCCTCGACTCAGCTCGCCCCCGGAGCGAGCGCGACCTTCACCTCGGCGCCGTACACGGTGCTGCAGACCGACATCGACAAGGGCACGGCCGTCACCAACACCGCCACGGTCAGCGGCCGCACCCTGGCAGCCTCGCCCGTGACGGTCACCGCGACCTCCACGGCCACCACGCCGATCCGCTTCGCGCCCTCGATCTCGCTGACGAAGAACGGCACGATCCCGACCGGGGCCGCCGTGGGCTCGACCGTCTCCTACAGCTTCACCGCCACCAACACGGGCAACACCGGGCTGAGCTCCGTCGCGGTCACCGATCCCAAGAGCGGGCTCTCCGCGCTCGCTTACTCCTGGCCGGGGATTGCCGGGCGCCTCGAGATCGGCCAGACGGTCACCGCGACCGCGTCGTACACGCTCACGCAGGCCGACGTCGACGCGGGCCAGGTCCTCAACACCGCGACCGCGACCGGCACCCCTCCGACGGGCGCCGCCGTCACGGCCACCGCCTCGCGGACGGTGACGATCACCCGCACGAACGACCTCGCGCTCGCCAAGACCGCGAACCCCGCCTTCATCAGCGCCGCCGGCACCGTGGTGACCTACACCTTCCGCGCGACCAACACTGGCACCACCACCCTCACCGCGGTCGCGATCAGCGACCCCAAGAGCGGGCTCTCCGCTCTCACCTACTCCTGGCCGGGCACTTCCGGACGACTGCTGCCCGGCCAGGTCGTCACCGCGACCGCCGCCTACACGACCACCGCCGCCGACGTCACCGCCGGCACGATCGCCAACACCGCCACGGCGACGGCGACCGGCCCGACCGGCGTGGCGTTCACCCGCACGGCCTCGGTGAGCATCTCGGTGATCCCCGATCCGGCGGCCGACGCCGCGACGGTCGTGCAGGGCGGATCGGTCGTGATCGACGTGCTCGCGAACGACGGGCCCGCCGCGACCGGAGCGACCTTCTCGCGCGCGCAGCTCTCGGCGACCCCGAAGGCGATCGGAGGGGCGGCGACCCCCGCCCCCGCCACTCCCGTGCAGGGGTCCGTCTCCTGCGTCGCGAGCGGAGCGACCCGCGGCCAGTGCACCTACCGCCCGATCGCCGCCTTCGTCGGCACCGACGTCTTCGACTACTCCCTCTCGGGCCAGTACGGCACCTGGAACGTGCGGGTCACGGTCACCGTCACCGCGCTGAACCGCGCGCCGGTCGCCCGACCCGACCGCGTGGTCGCGACCACCGGCGGCCCCGCCGTCACCGTCGCTCCGCTCGCGAACGACACCGACGAGGACCCGGGCACGACCCTCGCCCTGGCCGGCACGAGCGTCCCGGCCGGGCTGCGCGGCACCTTCTCCTGCTCCGGATCCACGTGCACCTACACGCCCGCGGCCGACGGCTGGACCGGGAGCGCGACGATCGCGTACACGGTCACGGACGGCGCGCTCACGGCGGGTGGCACGATCACGGTCTGGGTCGATCCCGCTCCCCTCGTCCGGCGCGGCTTCTCCGGCACCGGCAGCACGAGCGGAGCGGTCGGGCTCGGCGCCTGGACCAGCTCCTCCGTGGTCGCCACGCCCGTCGCGAGCTGCACGGCCGGTCGGCCGAGCACCCTCGTGAGCTGGTCGGCCGCCGCCGGAGCGACCGGCTGGACCCTCGAGCGCCGCCTCGCGGGGACGACGCCCGGCCCGTGGACCGTGATCGCGGCACCCGCCGCCTCCGCGACGAGCTTCACCGACGACCGGGTCGGCGAGGGCCGCAGCTACCAGTGGCGGGTCCGCCCGGACCTGCAGCGCTGGCTCGGAGTCGCGTCCGCCGCCTCGACCGCCGTCGCCCAGCCGGCCGTCACCACCGCCGGAGGCTGCTGATGCCTCCCCGCCGACACCCCTCTCGTCCTGCACGTGTCCTCGTGAGGGAGACCACGCCCGCACCGGGCACCACCCACCAGAAAGGAACGGTCGCCATGACCACCACAGCACCCACCCGTCGCAGCCCCTGGAAGAAGATCGCCCTCACCGGCGGCGTCCTCCTCGCCGCGGGAGCCCTCGCCGGCGCCGGCGCCTTCGCCGTGTTCACCGACTCCGGCACCGCCGTCGGCAACGTCGACGCCGGCCAGACCGACATCTCGGTGACCGGAGCGTTCACGGTCGCGAACATCGCGCCCGGCGACACGGTCCAGCGCCCGATCAGCCTCGTGCTGCCGAACGCGACCAACGACGGCGACCTCGTCTCGTCGGTCCGCTTCTACCAGGACGTCACCAACGACGTCGTCGGCTCGGACACCACCGACCCGGGCCGCGTCGGCGCGTCCCTCGTCACCGGCGCGAACGGACTCGACTACCGCCTGCTGACCTGCTCCACCGCCTGGGTCCCCGCCGCCGCTCCCGCGGAGGCCGGCCCCTACACCTGCGCGGGCACGCAGACCGTCACCGGCACCGGCAAGCTCTCGACCATCGGCGGAGTCGCCAACGCGGCGGACTTCACCCCGGCGAACTTCGGCATCACCCCCACCGCGACCGGGACCTTCCCCTCGGACGCCGGTGACGTGACGCTGAACACGCTGATCGAGCTCGTCCTGCCGACGGCGGCCGACAACGCGTACGAGAACGCCTCCGCCACGGTCACCTTCACCGCCGCCGCGATCCAGCGCGCCGGCATCCAGAAGTAGACCGTCCCCCACCGCCTCCGCCCTGCCCGGCCGCCACCGGCGCGGGGCGGAGGCATCCCCCTTTCCTCCCGGAGTCGTCCCCATGCCCCACGCCCGTGCGCTCGTCGCCGTCCTCGCGGCGGTGCTCCTCGCGCCCGCGGCGAGCGCCGAGCCCGTCGGCGTGCTCGACGTGCGCGAGCTCTCGGCACCCGGATCCCTCACCGACCTCGCTCCGGGCGACCGCGCCGAGTGGGCGGTCGAGGTGACCAGCATCGGCCTGTCGCCGCAGGGGGTCTCCGTGGCCTTCGCGGTCGACGGAGGCACGCTGGCGCAGGACCCGCGCGACGGCCTCCAGCTGTCCGTCGAGCTCTGCGACGCGGCGTTCACCGTCGCCGAGGTCGTCGACGGGGAGCGCACGGTCGAGCGCTACCTCTGCCCGGAGGACGCGATGCCGCTCGGATCCGGGCCCGCGGCGACGCTCGGACGGCTCGACGGTGTCCGTCCGCTCGAGCGCGGGGCCACCGCGGGGGTGCGCGTCCGCGTCCTGTTCCCGGAGTCGGCCGGCAACGGGACCGAGCTCGCGGCGGCGTCGCTGCGGGTGCTCGTGGGCACGACGGAGGAGGATCCCTCCGCGACGCCCGGCCCCGGCTCCTTCCCCGGAGCGGCGGGCGGCGGGCTGGCCGTCACCGGCCGCGACCTGGGCGCCGCGCTCCTGGGCGGGATGCTCGCCCTCGGCTCGGGCGCCCTGCTCGCCGTGGCCGGGCGCCGTCGTCACCGGAGGGAGCAGGCGTGAAGGCCCTCCGCGCTCTCCTCGGCGGGCTGGTCTCGATCGTGGCCGTCGCCGGCATCGCCGTCTTCGTCCTCTCCGCGCTCGGTCTCGTGCGGCTCGTGCCGGTGCTGTCGAACTCGATGGCGCCCGGGATGCCCGTCGGCTCCCTCGCCGTCACCCTGCCCGTCGACCAGGCCGCGATCCGCGCCGGCGACGTGATCGTCTTCACCGACCCGGACGATCCGGGCCGCCGCGTCATCCACCGCGTCACCCTCGTCTACTCCGAGGAGGAGGCTGCGGCCCTCCGCGGCCGCGAGCCCGGCCAGCTGGCGCTCACCACCAAGGGCGACAACAGCGAGTCGGCCGACCCGTGGATCGTGACGATCGCGGACGAGCGGATCTGGCGCGAGAGCTCGGTGGTGCCGCTGCTGGGCTGGCCGAGCATCGGCCTCGCCCACCCGGAGGCGCGGTTCGCGCTCTTCGCCGCGGGCGGCGCGGTCATCGTGGGCGCGCTCCTGATCGCCATCTGGCGCCGCCCCGCGGAGGTCGCCCCGTGAGCGGCGCGCACCGCTCGTCGGACGGCACGCCGCCCCCGGAGCCCCTGCGTCCGCCCGCTGAGCACGGGCGGCACAGCGCCCGGCCGTCCTCCCGCGACCGCGGAGCCCCGCGCCACTCCCCCGAGGTCCGCCGCCGCGTGGTCTCCCGCGCCGGCCTGGCGGGACTCGTCGCCGGCGCGCTCGTCCTCGGCGCCGCCGCCACCGCCACCGCCGTGCTCCTGGACCGGGGCTCCGTGAGCGCGCGGGTCGCCTCCGGCACCGTCATCGCGACGTTCACCGGCACCGGAGCGACGACCGTGCCGGTCCCCGTCGCGGGCCTCGTCCCCGGTGGCACGGCCCGGCGCCTCCTCGACCTGACGAACGCCGGGACCCTGCCGATGTCGGCCCTCCAGCTGCAGGCGGCCACCGGCACCGACCTCTCGGACGGCCTGCAGCTCGCGATCGAGCGCTGCTCGCTGTCCTGGTCGGCCGATGCCGCGACCTGCCCCGGCACCGTCACCACCGTGTCGGCCGACCGCCCCGCCGCCTCCCGCCTCGACCTGCCCGGCTCCCCAGCTCTGGCCGTCGGAGCGACCGACCACCTCCGCCTGACCGTGCGCCTGTCGGAGTCCGCGCCGTCCGCCGCGCAGAGCACCTCGGCGACCCTCACCGTCACCGTCGTCGGCGTGCAGCGTCCGGGCCGCCAGCTGTAGGCGCGGCGGGCCCACGCCTCGGCGGCACCACCGCCGCGCCGTCCACTCTCGCGTCAGCGCTGAGGCGCCCTAGACGGTCGTCGACACGCCGGAGCGGGCGACCGTCTCGGGCGACTGAGTGGGGCCGCGGAGTACTCAGTGGTGCGGCGCTACTCGCGCAGGGCCGCCACGGCGTCGTGGAAGCTCGGCACGTCGGAGAGCACGCCCTCGGGGCCCAGCACCGTCCAGGTCGTGCCCGTGCGGATCAGGACGCCCAGCTCCTCGGCGGGCCGGCGGCGGGTGCGGCGCAGCTCGAGCACGAAGACTCCGGGACGCGCCTCTCTGATCTCGGGAGTGCGCCGGTCGGGCAGCATCACGAGTCCTCCCCGAGGGTCAGCGGTAGACGCTCCACTCCTTCTTCACGATCCGGCGCTCCTCGCCGTCGACCGCGACGATCCACTCGCCGTCCTTCTTGGCCACGACCCGCCCGCGCAGGTACTGCGGCTCCCAGCCGTCGGCCTTGTTGACCCACTTCACGAACCGCGCGAACCGCCCCGGTGCCACGTCGTCTCTGGACATCTCTCGACTCCCCTCGTCGTCACCGGCACGTCCATCGCCCTCCGTCAGGAGAGCACCTCGCCCAGCGCGAGGGGGACCTCTCCTGTGAGGTCTCGAAGCCGGTTCACCGACGGTAGAACGCGCTCCTCACTACGGACGAGACCGTTGACTGATCGACGATCGTCTGGCAGTGGGGTCAGGATGCGGCAGCGGATTCAGGAGTCGAACAGCACGTGCGGCCGTCCGGCGTCGACGATCACGCGGGCGCGCACCCCGTAGACGTCCGCGATCAGCGCCGGGGTGAGCACCTCCTCCGGGGTGCCGCTCGCGACCACGCGCCCCTCGCGCAGCACCAGCAGCGCGTCGCAGAAGAGGGCCGCGAGGTTGAGGTCGTGCAGCGCGACGACCGTGGTCACCGGCAGCGCCCGCACCAGGGCCAGCAGCTCCAGCTGATGGCGGATGTCGAGGTGGTTGGTCGGCTCGTCCAGCAGCAGCTCGCGCGGCTCCTGCGCGAGCGCCCGGGCGATGTGCGCGCGCTGCCGCTCGCCGCCCGACAGGGTGTGCCAGAGGTGGTCGGCCTTCGCCTCGAGACCCACCTGCTCGAGGGCGCGATCGATCGCGCGCAGGTCCTCTGCCGTGTCTCCGCCCAGGAGGGAGCGGTGCGGGGTGCGCCCCAGCCGCACGACGTCGCGGACGGGGAGGTCCGCCTCCGTCTCGGCCTGCTGCGTCACCGTGGCCACGGCCCGGGCGACCTCGCGGCGGCGGAGCGAGCGGAGCGGCGCGCCGTCGAGGGTGACGACGCCGGCGTCCGGAGCCGCGGTGCCCTGCAGCAGCCGCAGCAGCGACGACTTGCCCGAGCCGTTGGGCCCGAGCAGTCCGACGGTCGAGCCGGGAACGGGGCGGAGCGAGACCCCGTCGACCACCAGGCGGCCGCCCCGGCGCCACGAGACCCGGTCGGCCTCGAGCGTCACGAGCGGCCCCTTCGCCGCAGGAGCAGCAGCATGAACACCGGCACGCCGACGAGTGCCGTGCCGACCCCCACCGGCAGCGGAGTCGGCGCGAACGCCACCCGCGATCCGGCGTCGACCCACACCAGGAACACCGCGCCGAGCAGGATCGTCGCGGGGATCACCCGCGAGTGCCGCTGGCCGAACACGAGTCGCGCGGCGTGCGGCAGCACCAGCCCCACGAAGCCGATCGCGCCGGCGATGCTCACCAGGGTCGCCGTCAGCAGGGCCGTCACCACCAGCAGGAGGAGGCGGGTGCGGCCCACGTGCACGCCGAGCGACGCGGCCACGTCCTCCCCGAAGGCGAACGCGTCGAGCGTGCGCGCCGCGGCGAGGCAGACCACGGAGCCGAGCAGCACGACTCCTCCGCTCAGCGCCACGTCGTCCCAGCGCATGCCCTCGAGGGAGCCGAGCAGCCAGAACATCACGCCGCGCGTCTCGTCCGAGTCGGCGAGCGCGAACACGATCAGCGAGGTCAGCGCCGAGAACAGCTGCGTGCTCGCCACCCCCGCCAGGATCACGCCGGAGGTGCCGCCCGCCGAGAACCGCGTGAGCAGCAGCACGAAGCCGAAGGCGACCAGCGCGCCGACGAAGGCGCCTCCGGAGAGCCCGACCACTCCTCCGCCGACCCCGAGCACGCCGACGAGCACCGCGCCCGTCGAAGCTCCGGAGGAGACGCCCAGCACGAACGGGTCGGCGAGCGGATTCCGCAGCAGCGACTGCAGGATCACTCCGCACACGCCGAGCCCCGCCCCGCAGGCCGCGGCCACGAGTGCGCGCGGGAGGCGCTCCTGCCAGACGATCGCGTCCTCGGCCGCACGCACCGGGACGGAGGCGAGCCCGAGGTGGTTGAGGAGGATGTCGCGGACGTTGACGAGCGAGACGTCGGCCGGGCCGAGCGTCACCGCGACGCCGACCGAGAGCGCCAGCGCGAGCAGCCCGCCGACGACCAGCGCCGCGGCGACCAGGCCCCGCGGCACCCGGCGGACGAGGACCGTGCTCGTGCTCGTGCTCGTGCCCGTGCCCGTGCCCGTGCTCAGAGCGAGGCCCCGTTCTCGTCCCACCAGGCGCGGATCTTCTCGAGCCCGTCGACGAAGCGGATCGACGGGTTCATCTCGGCGCCGTGGAGCGCGATGAAGCGGCCGTCCTGCACCGCGGGCAGGCTGCTGGTCAGCGGGTCGGAGCGGAGGAACGCGGTCTTGTCGTCGAGGCGGTCGCCGGGGAAGCGGTCGCGCTGCAGGTCGCCGAGGACCAGGACGTCCGGGTCGGCCGCGACGACGCTCTCCCAGCCGACGGCGGGCCAGTCCTCCGTGCGGTCGGCGAAGACGTTGGTCATGCCGGTCGTGGTGCCGAGCATCGAGGCGAAGTTGTAGCCGCCGGCCATGTAGGGCGTCTTGGTGTCGGCGAACCAGAAGGCGACGCTCCGGCCGCCGAGGTCGACCCCCTCGGTGGCGGCGGCGGCACGCTCCTGCAGCTGCGCGACCAGGGCGTCACCGCGCTGCTGCACGTCGAAGACCTCGGCCAGCTCGTGGATCTCCTGGTAGAGGACGTCGACGGTCAGCGGGACGGTGCGCGTGCCGCTCCCGCCGTTGACGCTCGCTCCGTTGTCGCAGTCGGAGGGGGCGAGGTAGGAGCCGATCCCCGTCTCGGCGAGGCGGTCGCGCGAGGCGACGCCCTCGGGCGCGTAGTGCCGGCCGAAGGAGGCCGTGACGAAGTCCGGGTCGGCGCCGAGCAGCACCTCGTAGGTGGGCGCGTTGTCGGCCAGGCGCGGCACGCTCTCGTTCGCGGAGGCGAGGGTCGCGAGCACGGGGTCGGTCCAGGAGGCGGTGCCGACCATCCGGTCCTCGAGGCCGAGGGACAGCAGGATCTCGGTCGAGTTCTGGTCGAGGGAGACGACCCGCTGCGGAGGGGCGGTGACGGTGGTCGCGGTGCCGCAGTCGTCCAGCGTGAGCGGGTACGAGGTCGTGCCCTCCCCCGCGGCGGCCGTGCTCTCGGGCTCGATCTGCTCGGAGGCGCCGCAGCCGGTGAGGGCGAGCAGGGTCAGGGCGGCGAGGGCGAGGGCGGCGGGGCGCCGTCGGTGCGTGGACATGGATCTCCCGTGGTTCGTGGGCGTCGGTCGTCGGCCCGGTTCATAGGCCCGGTTCATGGACCCGATTCGCCGGCAGGGCTCGTCGGCCCGGTCCGTCGGCGGGCGGCACCCGCGTCTCGGCGCGGAGCCCGGGTAAGCATAGCCTTACCTCACTTCAACCCGTCCATTCGCGCCAGTCGATCCGCGCCACCGACCCTCGGCCACCCTCGGCCCGGCCCGCCGGCGACTCCGCAGGAGTCGCCGTGGTCGCGCGCGAGGACGGCGGCTGCCGAGTCCTCACCGCACTCAGAAGGCCCGGAACAGCCGAGTAAGCGGACACCTGTCGCGCACCTCGCCTCCGCAGCCCTCAACCAGGTGGACAGCACCCCGGACACGGTTCCCCTGGGGGCGGGAGAGCGCGATCCTGGACACCGACGCTCTCGACGGCGCCCGCCCCACCGCCCTCCGACGTCACAGAAGGAACCCGTTGCCCCGCCACTCCGCCCGCACCGCCCCCTCCGGCCGGTCCGCGCTGGTGCGCAAGGCCGACGCGTCCGGCTACCGGCCCGAGATCGAGGGACTGCGCGCCGTCGCGTCCCTCCTGGTCGCGACGTTCCACATCTGGCTGGGCCGCGTCTCCGGAGGCGTCGACGTCTTCTTCGTGATCGCCGGGTTCCTCACCACCCTGACCCTCCTCGGCCAGATCCGCCGGTTCGGGCGCGTGCGTCCGAACGCCTTCCTCCGGAGGCTCGCCTCGCGGCTCTTCCCGGCGGCCGCGGTGGTGCTGGTCGTCGTCGCGGCGCTCGCTCCACTCGTCCTGCGCCCCTCGCAGCTGCTGCAGACCTTCACCGAGGTGCTCGCCTCGACCTTCTACGTCGAGAACGTCGCGCTCGCGCGGGCCGGAGTGGACTACCTCGCGCAGGACGACTTCCACTCGCCGGTGCAGAACTTCTGGGCGATGTCGGTGCAGGGGCAGTTCTACCTGGTCTGGCTCGCCCTGGTGCTCGTCGCGACCCTCGCCGCCGTGCTGCTGCGGCGACGCGCGCAGCTGCCGCGGTTCCTGCTGGCGCTCGTCGCGGCGCTCACCGTCCTCTCGTTCGCGTTCTCGGTCGTGCTGGTGGGGATCGACCAGCCGACCGCGTACTACAGCACCCTCGCCCGCTCGTGGGAGTTCGGGCTCGGCTCGCTCGCGGCCCTCGTGCTCCCGGGACTGGCGATCCCGGCGGCCCTGCGGACGGTCGCCGGGTGGTTGGGGCTGATCGGAGTCGTCTCCTGCGGGTTCGTGCTCCAGGTCTCGAGCGCGTTCCCGGGCACCGCCGCGCTCTGGCCGACCCTCTCGGCGGTGCTCGTGCTCGTCGCCGGGACCGGCCCCGCCCCGGAGCGCGGAGTCGGCCGACTGCTGGCCCTGCGCCCGCTCGTGTGGCTGGGCGGCCTGAGCTACGGGATCTACCTCTGGCACTGGCCGCTCCTGGTCTTCTGGCGCGAGAGCAGCGGCGAGGACCCGACCGCTCCGGCGGGCCTGGGCGTCATCGCCGCCGCGATCCTCCTGGCCGCCGCCTCGAAGCGCTTCCTCGAGGACCCCCTCCACCGCCGCGCCCCCGCCGAGCGCCCGCACCGCCTCCGCGCGCTCGCCCCGGCGGCCCTGCTGGCCGTCGCCGCCCTGGTCGGAGCGACGGGCCTCACCGGAACGAACGCCGCGATCGCCGCCGACCTCACCCGCGCGCACGCCCTCCCCGTCTCGACCGAGGGCTGCGTCGGAGCCGCGGCGCTCGCGAACGCCTGCCCCGACTCCTGGACCACGAGCCTGCCCGCCGTCGACGCCTCGGAGGACGGCTCCGCCCTGAACACCGACGAGTGCAGCACGGGCAACTCCGGCACCGCGCTCAAGGAGTGCCGCTTCGGCGATCCCGCCGGCCTCCGCGTGCTGCTCATCGGCAACTCGCACGCGGCGTCCTTCTTCCCGGCGCTGCGCGGCGTCGCGGAGGAGCGCGGCTGGGACCTGCACACCTACTACAAGACGGGCTGCGTCTTCTCGACCGCGGAGCGGCGCGACGACTCCGCCTCCTCCCGCCGCTCCTGCGACGTCTGGAACGGGAAGCTGCAGGAGGAGCTCGCGGGCCAGGAGCCGTACGCGCTCGTCGTCACCGCCTACTCCGCGAAGAAGTCCGTGTTCGTCGACGCGTCCGGCACCCCCGACGAGCAGGCCGGCATCGACGGGTTCCACGAGTCGTGGGCGCCGCTGATCGCCCGCGGATCCACGGTGGTCGCGATCCGCGACAATCCGGTGCTGCCCTCGCTCTCCCTGCTGGCCTGCGCCGAGGAGCCGGGCTCCGCGGCCGACTGCAGCGTGCCGCTCGACGAGGCCTTCGCCGACCGCGAGCTGATGGCCGCCGCCGCCGAGGACTGGCCGGGCGCCGCCGCCGTCGACCTCACCCGCTGGTTCTGCGACGACCGCGGCTGCCCCCTCGTGATCGGCGGAGTGAAGGTGTACCGCGACCTCGGGCACCTCACCGAGTCCTACGCCCGGACCCTGGCGCCCTACCTCGGCGAGGCGCTGGACCCGCTGGTCGGCTGAGGGCCCTCGCGCTCGCCTCCGGACGCATGCAAGACTGTTTATACGAACAGGGATCGGAGGAGCCGATGGGCCACTCTCACGGCGTTCCGGCCGGCTCCGCCGCCGCACGGCACCGGCGTCCGCTCGTGGCCGCCTTCGTGCTGACCGCGGCGTTCATGGTCGTCGAGTTCGCGGTCGGAGTCGCGACGGGCTCGCTCGCGCTGCTCTCGGACGCCGCGCACATGGGCACCGACGTGCTGGCCCTCGGAATGTCGATCGCCGCGATCTCGCTCGCCGCCCGCCCCGCCGCGAAGGGCCGCACCTACGGCTCCTACCGCCTCGAAGTGCTGGCCGCCCTCGCCAACGGCCTGCTGCTGTTCGCTGTCGCCGCGTTCGTGATCGTCGAGGCCGTCCGCCGCTTCGCCGAGCCGCCCGCGGTGCCCGGCGGCCCCCTCCTGATCACCGCCGTCGTGGGCCTGGCGGTCAACCTCGTGAGCCTGCGCCTGCTGTCCGCCGGGGCGAAGGAGAGCATCACCCTCCGCGGAGCCTCCCTCGAGGTGCTCGGCGACGCGCTCGGCTCGATCGGCGTGATCGTCGCGGCGATCGTGCTGCTCACCACCGGCTGGGCGTGGGCGGATCCGATCGTCGGCGTGCTGATCGGGCTGCTGATCCTTCCCCGCACCTGGTCGCTGACGCGGCAGGCGCTGGGGATCCTCATGGAGTCGGCGCCCGCGCACGTCGACCTCGCGGCGCTCGAGCGCGACGTCTGCGCCGTCCCCGGCGTGCTCGCGCTGCACGACCTGCACGTGTGGACGATCACCTCGGGCATGGAGAGCGCCACCGGCCACGTGGTCGTCGCCCCCGACGCCGACTACCGCACCGCGCTCTCGCGGGTGCTCGCCGTGCTCCGCGAGCGCCACGGCATCGACCACGCGACCATCCAGTGCGAGCCCGAGGCCTTCCCGGAGACGACGCACCGCGTCTGAGCACGGGGGTGGCTTACACACCCGCACGCCTCCGCATGCCCACGACCCTCCAGGACTCGTCGCACTCGGCGCCGACTGCGACGACTCCCGGCTTCTCGCCGACGCGGGCCCCGCGCGCCCCTGAGCACCTTCCGATTGTTGACGTGAACATGTACAGTCGGCCGTCAGGGCGCGTTCACGTGAACATGCCCGCATTTCGATGGCGAAAGAGAGACCGCATCAATGTCGATGTCCTTCAGAAGGGTCGCCGCGCTCGCCACGAGCGCCGCCCTGGCCACAGGAGCACTGCTGGCGATCCCCGCCGCAGCGGCCCCCGCTCAGGCCGCGGACGCGTTCCGCATCACGCCGAACCCCGCCGCCGCCGGTGAGGCGTTCGAGGGCTGGGGCACCAGCCTCGTCTGGTTCGCGAACGCGACCGGCGACTATCCCGAGGCCCTCCGCGAGGACCTCTACCAGAAGGTCTTCGGCGACAGCGGCCTCGACCTCAACATCGCCCGCTACAACATCGGCGGCGGCAACGCCTCCGATGTGAAGGACTACCTCCGCCCGGGCGGCGCCGTCGAGGGCTGGTGGAAGCCGAACCCGGCCGGCGACGCGTCGACCTACGGCGGCACCTCCACGAAGCTCGCCGACCGCGACGCGCTCCTGGCGAAGTGGAACGCGGACGACCCCGCCTCCTACGACTGGACCGCCGACGAGACGCAGCGCTGGTGGGTCGAGAGGCTCGCCGAGGAGAAGCAGATCTCGCACTGGGAGGCGTTCTCCAACTCCGCCCCGTACTTCATGACCGAGAGCGGCTACGTGTCGGGCGGCTTCGACGGCAACAGCGAGCAGCTGAAGCCCGCCGCCGAGGAGCAGTTCGCGAAGTACCTCGTGAAGGTCACCGAGCACATGGAGGACGAGTACGGCATCGAGTTCGACACGCTCGACCCCTTCAACGAGCCGAACACGAACTACTGGAGCACCCAGCTCTCCAACGGCGTCCCGACCGGCGGACGCCAGGAGGGCATGCACGTCGGCCCGACGCGCCAGGCGGGTCTGATCCCCGACGTCACCGCCGCGCTGGACGCTTCGACCACCGACGCCGGCCTCGCCGCGATGGACGAGACCAACCCCGACATCTTCGCCACGAACTGGGCCGCCTACTCCGCCGCGATCCGCGCCGAGGTCGACCGGATGAACGTCCACACCTACGGCACCTCGGGCCGCCTCAAGGTCCGCGACCTCGCGAAGCAGGCCGACACCGACCTGTGGATGAGCGAGATCGAGGGCAACTGGGTCACCGGCTTCGACCCCACCAACATGGAGAACGGCCTCGGCATCGCCGGCCGCATCAACGACGACCTGCGCGAGCTCGAGCCGAAGGCGTGGGTGCTCTGGCAGCCGGTCGAGGACTACTACAACATGCAGCAGCCCAAGCCCAAGGGCGAGAACCTCAACTGGGGCTCCGTCTACATCGACCTGGACTGCAAGCCGTACCAGGAGAACGGGACCGAGGTCTGGAAGTCGGTCCGCCGCGTCGCCGACGCCGGTGGCGACTCCACCAAGGCCCCGGTCTGCGGCGTCGAGACGAACTCGAAGTTCAACACCATCCGGAACTTCACCAAGTTCATCCACGAGGGCGACCACCTGATGCCCTCCAACGACAGCTCCTCCACTGCCGCCGTCCGCGGCGACGGCTCGGGCGCGACCGTCGTGCACACCAACAGCACCGCGACCGAGAAGACCGTCGTGCTCGACCTCTCCCGCTTCGGCACCATCGCCGACACCGCGACGGTCACCCCCTACGTCACCACGAAGGCCTCCTCGGCAGCCGCTCCCACGAGCAACGCCCTGGTCGCGAAGACGCCGGTGAGCGTCGACCGCATCTCGCGCACCGCCACGATCACCGTGCCCGCCAAGTCGGTCACGAGCTTCTCGATCGACGGAGTCTCGGGAGTCGCCGACTCCGCCCCCGCCCTGCGCGACGGCCACCGCTACCAGCTGGTCGGCACCCAGAGCGGCAAGGCCCTGACCGGCAACCCCTCGGGCGCCGCGACCACGATCACCGGCCTCGCCACCGACTCCGCCACGGCCGCCAAGCAGACCTGGACGGTCCGCGAGGTCGCCGCCGGCGAGCGCGAGGCCACCCGCCGCGTCGTCCTCGTCAACGGCGACGGACGCGTGCTCGGAGCCACGACCGCCGGCACCGACCTGCGCTCGCTGTCCGTCGACGCGGCGAAGACGACCGCCGCGACCCGCTGGATCGTCAACACCACCGACGGCGTGAACTTCTCGCTCGTCAACGAGTCGATCGCCCAGTCGCTCGACGTGAACGGCGGCTCCAGTGCCGACAACGCGTCGGTCGGCGTCTACACCTCCAACGGCGGAGCGAACCAGTCGTGGTCCCTCCGCGACCTCGCCCCGACCGCCGGCCAGACGATCGCCGTCCGCACCACCGCGGGCGTCGCTCCGACCCTGCCCGCGAGCATCACCCCGCAGTACTCCTGGGGAGCCGGTGCACCGCTCTCCGTCACCTGGCAGCGCCCCGCCGACTCGGCGTACGGCGCGACCGGCCGCGTCGAGGTGCCCGGCACCGCGACCGACCTCTACGGCCAGACGATCACGGTCACCGCGCTCGTCGACGTCGGCGGACTGACCGCGACCGACCCCGTGTCGGTCACGGCCGCCGCGGGCGCCTCGGTCGCCGGAGTGAAGGCCTCGGCCCCGACGACGGTCCCCGCCCGCGTGGGCGCCTCGGCCAGCACCTTCCCGGTGCCGGTCGTCTGGGACTGGACGCCGCTCACCACCGCCTCCCTCGCCCAGGCCGGGCAGGTGACGGTCTCGGGAACGGCGACCGCCGACGGCGCGACGCTCCCCGCCACGCTCACGGTGCTCGTCACCACGGGCACGCTCCGCAACTTCAACCCGGACGCCGGCATCGTCGCGACCGCGTCGTCGTCGGAGTCGGGCTACGGACCGGAGCGCACCCGCAACGGCGTGGACGGCGACAAGGGCTGGTCGAACTGGACCAACGGCACCAAGGCCGCGCAGAGCTCGCTGACCTACACCTTCCCCTCGACCCACCAGGTCGAGAAGGTGTCGGTGCAGTTCCTCGCCGACGGCGGCACCAGCTGGGCGCAGACCTACCAGCTGCAGTACCAGGCCGCCGACAGCACGACCTGGACCGCGGTCCCCGGCTACGAGTCGGCCGTGGCCCTCGCGTCGCCGGCCGGCGGAACGGCTCCGACCCTGGTCGCGTCGTTCGCGCCCGTCACGGCCAAGGCCTTCCGCGTCGTGATGAACGCCTACGACAACACGCACCTGATCGTGGCCGAGACCAAGCTCTACGAGTCGGTCGCCTCGCCCGCCGCGGTCGCCACGCTGGGCGCCCTGCGCGTCGGAGGAGCGGGCATCGCCGGGTTCGACCCGGCCCGCACCTCCTACGCGGTCACCGTCGAGGGCACGGCGATGCCGGTGATCGGAGCAGTGGCGACCGACTCGGCGGCCACCGTGCGGATCACCCAGCCGACGACGGCGAACGGCGGAGTCGCGACCATCGCGGTCCGCGCGGCCGACGGCTCCGTCACCTCGACCACGACGGTGACGGTGACCCTGAAGGCGCCCGTCGCCCTCGCGGTCGCGGTCACGGCGACCACCCGCTGCATCGCCGGCAAGGTGACGCTCACCGTCGCGGCGAAGAACGAGTCCGGCGTGCCGGTCTCGATGACCATCGCGACGCCCTCCGGGTCGAAGCAGGTCACCGGAGTCGCGCCCGGCGCGAGCGGCAGCGCCGCGTTCACCACGCGCGCGGCCTCGCTGCCGGCCGGCCAGGCCACCGTCACCGCGACGGGCACGGTCGACGGTGAGCAGGTCACCTCGGTGGCGACGGGAGCGTACGCGGCCCGCAGCTGCTGACGCCCCCTTTGACACGGACCGCCTCCGCCCCACCGGGGACGGGGGCGGTCCGTCGTTCGCCGTCGGAGCGGCGCTGCGCGGGCGGCGCGTCGTGAGATCCAGATACGACCGCGGCGCGGGCTACCCGATCGGCATGGATCCGTGCCGGTCGGGCAGCCGCACACCTCCGCGCCGGTGGAGCGACCGCGCACCCCCATGCCGGTCGACCGGCCGCGGCACGCGGAGTACCGAGACCCCGCTCAGTGCCCCGCGGCCGCCTCGTCGCGGGTGCGCAGGCGCGAGACGCCCATCACGACGGCCGCGATGACCAGACCCAGCACGAGGCCGAAGATCATCGAGACGAAGGTGTCGGCCAGCCACACGACGACCGGGCCCGCGCCCTCGACCGCGTGGGTGACGACGTGCACGAGGTCGTACGGACCGTGCCACACCGTCTCGGCGAGGTTCGCGACGACGAGGTGCCCGCCGACCCAGAGCATGGCGAGCGTGCCGATGATGCTGATCGCGCGGAACACGACCGGCATCGACGCGACGATCCTCGCTCCGGTGCGCCGCACGCCGCGGGCCGCGTTCTTCATCAGGCGCAGGCCCACGTCGTCGATCTTCACGAGCAGCGCGACGGCGCCGTACACGAGCACGGTCATCCCGAGCCCGACCACCAGGAGCGCGCCGAGCGTGGGCCAGATCCCGAAGTCGGGGTCGAGGCCGTCGAGCGCGATCAGCATGATCTCGGTGCTCAGGATGAGGTCGGTGCGGATGGCGCCGAAGACGAGCTTCTTCTCGTCGCGCGCCTCCGTCTCGTGGCCGCCGTGCGAGACGCCGAACCACTCGAGCACCTTCTCCGCCCCCTCGAAGCAGAGGAACGCGCCGCCGAGGATCAGCAGGTACGGCAGCACCTGCGGCGCGAACGCCGAGAGCAGCAGCGCCAGCGGGATGATGATGACGAACTTGTTGAACAGGCTCCCCAGCGCGATCCGCCCGACCACCGGCAGCTCCCGCGCCGGCGTGAGGCCCTGCACGTACTGCGGGGTGACGGCCGCGTCGTCGATCACGACGCCCGCCGTCTTGGCGCTCGCCTTCAGGGCGGCGGTGAGGATGTCATCGACAACCGCGAGCAGGCCGACCGACATGTGCGTCTCCTTGGAGGTCCGGGGTGAGAGGGCTCACAGTATCGCGAGCTGAGCGTCGTCGGCCTCATCTGGGCCGTGCCTCCACGTCTGCCCGAACCACTGGAGTCGATGATGTGCCGAAGCCACCCGGTCGGACCGGACTCGCAACGAACCCCTGACTAGCTCACCATCTCCACTGCCAGCCAGGATGGCTCCGGTTCCACCTCTAATGGCGGTTCGGACGAGCATCCACTTGTCAGGATGGTTGACGAGAAAATTAGCCATCCTCACGATTTGGCAGCGCCCCGCCCCACCCTGCCTGCATCGCCGATCAGCTCGACCATCGACTACTGCCCCGCTGATACAACGCGACCATTACTCAAAATTCTCTCTCTTGTTTTGCTCGAATCGTCGGTAGCATCACGCTTACGGACTGCAACCAGGAGGCCCCCATGGCAAGCAAACCCCTGAACCGCGCACAGCTCGCAGCCAAATACAGCGATAAGGGCTGGCAGGCGAAACTACTTGACCTGCTCTCGATCGTCTCGATTCTCCGCGATTGCATTATCGAACGAAATTACAAGCCTTCCGAGGAGCTGAATGCCGCGATTCTTCTTACCGAGGCTGGAAAGCGGCTGCGGCTGCAACTAATCAAGGAAGAGGTGAATGCCAAAGACGCAAACGTCCTTGTGTTTCTTGCACTAGTTCACACCGAGCCACTAGTTGA
The DNA here is from genome assembly GCF_002932915.1 of Rathayibacter sp. RFBD1. Taxonomy (NCBI): domain Bacteria; kingdom Bacillati; phylum Actinomycetota; class Actinomycetes; order Micrococcales; family Microbacteriaceae; genus Rathayibacter; species Rathayibacter sp. RFBD1. The sequence continues at coordinate 346,455 of NZ_PSWQ01000009.1, read as the reverse complement.
CGTGAGCGCCATCGACCTCGAGCGTCTGGTCGCCGCCATTTCCGATGAGATAAAGGCAGGAAAATTGAGGCATCCACTCATCTTCGGCCGCACACTTTATGACCGCGCATCGGATCTCTTCAAGGAAGAAAGAGAATATCTCAGCCACGAGGACACGTTAAGATTACTCGATGGTATTCCTGAGGGAGTTTTTCACGCCGCAAACTTCCTTATTGGCCCGTATGGAATGTTCCGGACGCCGCACGAACGTGGACTCACCCCCACGACCGCTGTGCCCATCCAGCATTGCGCGGATATTGGTTGCGGAGCTGTCCACCGCGTTCAACTCACAACAAGCTGGGAGGCGGGTGTCAACAGTTCGCGGCCACTCCTAAACAAAGCACTCGAACAAATCTCGAACGAACCGTCCGAATGGAATGGTTTCGTGTCGGACATCACTGAAGACGAGAGCGACCCCTATAAAGTCAAGGATGGGGCAACCCTCCCATCTCTTCTCGGTGACGCCTTTACCGATGACGAGCTTCGAGTATTAATTCGCCTTGCCGAGAAGATTTGCGGAACGCAGTTGAATTCTTATGTCCGCACGCTTGGATTACAAGGTAATGCCCTCAAGTACACCTCCCGCATGAACCGGTCCGAGCTACTACAGCTGATTCTCCTATTCGAGGACGAGGCGCTCGTCTCCCTTCTCGACCAGTGCGTTCGGTCACAGCAAATTCGCATAGCGCCCGGAGAGATCAGAGCCCCGAAAGTCAATGCCGCACTTCGAAGTGGCGCCTGGCGCTTACGGTCAGAGATCAGTCATCTTGGAGTTCGCGCAGTCGGGACAGACTTAGCCCTTCCGCTAATGCGTCTTTCAGCGCTTGCTCGCCTAATGTTTGACACAGACTCAAACGACGAGATGAATGACTTGGCTTGGGCCCTGAAGGGAGTTCCCGGAGTTACACCTAATGATCAGCTCGAGGAATTCCTGAGGACATCAGAGCCAGGCCTGGTAATCGAAAAACTTTTCTTACAACGCCGGAAATCCGCCGAGCGCGCGTGCGCGGCTCTGGCGGTACCGATTGACGAAACACAAGATCATCTACGCGACGCCATCCTCTGGAAGCTCGGCTTCCGAGTGAAACCCACTCAGGACATCCGCGATGAGTACTGGAGCCTTCATAGCGGGTTGGAAGGACTTGCAAAAACTGCGCACGTCGACTTGTCGACAACCGCGGAAGGGCTGCGTGCGACTTCCTCAGACTACTTCGTCGCACTTGAACGCTTCCTTTTCGATTCGCTCATATTCGCGACATGGGTGTTGCTTCACGATCACTACGGCAGCGAACAACCCTTTGTCTTTGTAGCCGAAAACGCCCGAACCTTCACAATTGAGAAGCTCAATTCTTCGCGAGAGCCGGGGGATGAGCGAAACAACCTCTCAGAGAAACCACAACTGGCTCAGCTCGTCGCCAATTTTGCTCGTCTCGCTTCTCTCCTGGTCGAGCTCCGCGAAAGTGGCGACACGTTCTTGCGTCCCACAAATCAGTGGCCAAGTTTCGAACCCATCACCGATCTGCAGAAATTTCCCTTCCAGCACATCAGACCCTTCCTTGATCTAATGCCCCACGCGCAATTACAGATGATTGAGACCTTGCAGGCGGTCGCGAAGGGTCTCGGCAATTCGGGGATCATGAAAGCAAGGAACGGCCTCCTGCACGCAAGTCAAGATGTGCCAACCGTTGGCGAGCTGACCGAATCGCTAACCGGCGCGCGAATTGCCCTAGACCAACTCGAAGCAATCGGTTGCGTGCGGAGTACATTTGAAACTGTGTCTTCGCACACCAACGCTTGGGGCCGCTCGACCGCGACAATGAAGGCTAACGGTAGGACGATAACATTTTCGTCTCCGTCGCCTTACGAGTGGGTGAAGCTCCCGGGCTTTCGTAAACCTCACTACCTTGTCCAGGGGGCAGTATTTGCTGCCCCGAACGAGATGTTGCGGTTCTCGGAAGGGTTCTCTTCGCCATACTCTGATTATTGGCTCCGGTTTCCTGTCCGACCAGAGAAGGGAAACCGAATTTCTGCCAATCAGAGCGAGAACCTTTCCTCTGCCGTCGAGACTGGCACGTTCGCCGCGTCGAGAGCCGGATGAATCTCTGGGCTAGGCGGCCCGGATGCCGCGTCCGCGTCAAGAGGCGGCGGGCGCCTGCCCGGTGCTCTCGCGGACGATGAGGCGGGTCGGCACGAGCGAGACGCCGGTGCGCTCGCCCGACTCGAGCTCGCGCAGGAGGATGTCGACCGAGCGGCGGCCCGTGTCGCCGAAGAACTGGCGCACCGTCGTCAGCGGCGGCCAGAAGCTCGCCGACTCCTGCATGTCGTCGAAGCCCGCGACGCTCACCTCGCCGGGCACGGCGCGTCCGGCCTCGTGCAGGGCGCGCAGCACGCCGAGCGCCATCTGGTCGTTGGCGGCGAAGATCGCGGTGACCTCCGGATCGGCGGCGAGCCGCTTGCCGAGGCGGTAGCCGGAGTCGGTGGACCAGTCGCCGACCAGCACCTCCGGCACCGGGGCGCCGCGCTCGATCAGGGTCGACTCCCACGCCTCGTGGCGGCGCTCGGCGGAGTAGGAGCGGTCCGGGCCGGCGATGTGGTGCACGGTGCGGTGGCCGAGTCCGAGCAGGTGCTCGACGGCCTGGCGGGCGCCCGACATCTGGTCGGTGTCGACCACCGGGTACTTCTCGCCGCCGGCGGAGTCGACGACCACCACGGGCAGGTCCGGCGGGAGGACGATGTCGGCCTCGTCGAGCAGGTGCGCCTCGACGATGATGATGACGCCGTCGACCGCCTCCTCGCTCAGCCGGTGGAACGCGACCGACACCTCGCCCTGGGTGGGGTGGGACACGGGGATGAGGGTGATCGAGTAGCCCGCATCCGCGGCCGCGATCGCGATGGCGTCGAGGGTGCGCATGTTGCCGAACGAGGACAGCGTGAACATGATCACGCCGATGCTGTGGAAGCGGCCCGTCCGCAGGGCCCGCGCCGCGCTGTTGGGCCGGTAGCCGAGGGCCCGCATCGCCTCGAGGACCCGCTCGCGCGTCTCGCCGTCGACGTTCTGCTTGCCGTTCGACACCCGCGAGACCGTCTGGCCCGAGACGTTCGCGCGCCGGGCCACGTCGGCCATCGAGACGCCGCGTCGCGGCCGGGTGGACGGGGACGGGCGGTCGGTCTCGAGTGACATGGGCTTCCCTTTATAGCGCGCCGCCCGTCAGCCGTGGTGCATCGTGCGCCGAACCGTGACGCAGGAACAGTCGCGGGTGGCGACGTGGACATGCTACGGTGACGCTCTGCCATGTTGACGTGAACATGGCGGGCCCGCACTACTCCCCGAACGGAATCCCATGACGACGACGTCTCCCCCCGTCCCGCTGAGCGAGGTCGCCCCTCCGGCGTCCCCCCTCGCGGCCCCGAAGTCGCGGGCGAAGAGCGAGTGGAAGGGCCTGGCGTTCGTCGCCCCCTTCCTCGTCGTCTTCCTCCTGGTCTTCATCGCCCCGGTCGTCTACTCGATCTACCTGAGCCTCTTCCGCGAGCAGCTGGTGGGCGGCAACTCCTTCGTCGGCTTCGCGAACTACGCCGCGATCTTCACCGACCCGAACTTCTGGGAGGGCTTCGGCCGCGTCCTGCTGTTCCTCGTCGTGCAGGTCCCCGTGATGCTCGTGCTGGCCCTCGTCGCGGCGCTCGCGATCGACAGCGGCCGCCTCCACGGCACCGGCTTCTTCCGCATCGTGGTCTTCCTCCCCTACGCCGTCCCCGCGGTCGTCGCGGTGCTGATGTGGGGCTTCATCTACGGCGACAACTTCGGCCTGGCCGCGAACGTCAACGACCTGCTCGGCTCCGACGTCGTCCAGCCCTTCTCGCGCGACTGGATCCTCGCCTCGATCGGCAACATCGTCACGTGGGAGTTCGTGGGCTACAACATGCTCATCTTCTACTCCGCGCTGAAGACGATCCCCGGCGAGCTCTACGAGGCGGCCGAGATCGACGGCGCCGGCCCGATGCGCGTCATCCGCTCGATCAAGCTGCCCGCCCTGCGCGGCGCGATCGTCATCGCCACGATCTTCTCGATCATCGGCAGCTTCCAGCTGTTCAACGAGCCGAACATCCTCCGGACGCTGGCGCCGAACATCATCACCACCTACTTCACCCCGAACATGTACGCCTACAACCTGTCCTTCGCCGGTCAGCAGTACAACGCGTCGGCCACGGTCGCCATCGTCATGGGCGTGATCACCGCGGTGATCGCCTACGTCGTGCAGCTCCGCGGCGCGCGGAAGGAGAACTGATGGCCCTCGCGACCGCTCCCCGGACGCCCGCCCGCGCCCCGAAGCGCCCGGCCGCCCGCCGCGGCTCCTCGGTGCAGCCCAAGAAGTCGATCGCCTTCACCCTGCTGATGTCGGTCTTCATCCTCTACAGCCTCGTGCCGCTGGCCTGGCTGGTCATCAACGCGACGAAGACGCAGGCCGGCCTGCTCTCGAGCTTCGGCCTCTGGTTCGACGGCGACTTCGTCTTCTTCCAGAACATCGCCGACACCCTCAGCTACCGCGACGGGATCTTCCTCCGCTGGCTCGGCAACACCCTGCTCTACGTCGTCGTCGGCGCCGGAGGAGCGACGCTCCTGGCCACGCTCGCCGGCTACGGCCTCGCGAAGTTCCGCTTCACGGGCCGCAAGGCGGTCTTCGCCGTGGTGCTCGGAGCGATCGCGGTCCCCGGCACGGCCCTCGCCGTCCCGACGTTCCTCATGTTCAGCCAGCTCGGCCTGACCAACACCCCGTGGGCGATCATCATCCCCTCGCTGATCAGCCCGTTCGGCCTGTACCTGGTGTGGGTCTACGCGGTGGAGTCGGTGCCCACCGAGCTGCTCGAAGCGGCGCGGATGGACGGGGCGGGCGAGTTCCGCACCTTCTTCACCATCTCCATCCGCCTCCTCGCCCCCGGCATCGTGACCGTGCTGCTGTTCTCGGTCGTCGCGACCTGGAACAACTACTTCCTCCCGCTGATCATGCTGAGCGACCCCACCTGGTACCCGCTCACCGTCGGCCTCAACCAGTGGAACGCGCAGGCCACCGGCGTCAGCGCGCAGCCGATCTACAACCTCGTGATCACGGGCTCGCTCCTCACGATCATCCCCATCGTCGTCGCCTTCCTCGGACTCCAGCGCTTCTGGCAGTCCGGTCTGAGCGCCGGCAGCGTCAAGGGCTGAGCCCTCCCCCTACCCATCCCCCGGCCGGAGCGTCCTGCCCCGTCCACAGCACCCGCAGCACGAAGAAGTGAAGGGAAACACCACCATGAAGATCGCCCGTTCCGCCCTCAGGCGGACCCTGACGGTCGCGGCCGTCGCGGCCCTGGCCGCCGGCTCCCTCGCGGCCTGCTCGTCCACCTCCGGTGGCGGCACGACCACGAGCGCCGGCTCCGCCGCCGACCTCGACTCCGCCCTCGAGGCCGGTGGCAAGATCACGTACTGGAGCTGGACCCCCAGCGCCGAGGCGCAGGTCGCCGCGTTCGAGAAGGCCTACCCGAAGGTCGACGTCGAGCTCGTCAACGCCGGCACCAACAAGGACGAGTACACCAAGCTCGAGAACGCGATCAAGGCAGGCTCGGGCGCCCCCGACGTCGTCCAGATCGAGTACTACGCCATGCCGCAGTTCGCGCTGTCGGACTCGCTCCTCGACCTGTCGCAGTACGGCATGGGCGACCTCGAGGACAAGTACTCCGCCTCCACCTGGGGCAGCGTCAACATCGACGGCAAGCTCGTCGGACTCCCGCAGGACTCGGGCCCCATGGCGCTGTTCTACAACAAGACCGTCTTCGACCAGTACGGCATCGCCGTCCCCGCCACCTGGGACGAGTACGTCGCCGCGGCCGAGAAGCTGCACACCGCCGACCCGTCGAAGTACATCACCGCCGACACCGGCGACGCCGGCTTCGCGACCAGCATGATCTGGCAGGCGGGCGGCGAGCCGTTCACCACCGACGGCACGGACGTGAAGATCGACCTCGCCGACGAGGGCACCGCCAAGTGGACCGGCGTCTGGAACCAGCTCGTCGAGAAGAAGCTGCTCTCGGACACCCCCGCCTGGGGCGACGAGTGGTACAAGGGCCTCGCCGACGGCTCCATCGCCTCGCTGGTGACCGGCGCCTGGATGCCCGGCGTGCTGGAGTCCAGCGTCCCCGACGCCTCCGGCGACTGGGCCGTCGCGCCGATCCCGACCTACGACGGCACCGCCGTCAGCGCCGAGAACGGCGGTGGCGGCCAGTCCGTCACCAAGCAGAGCGAGAACCCGGCGCTGGCCGCCGCGTTCCTGCGCTGGCTGAACAGCGACCAGGCCTCGGTCGACGTCTTCCTGCAGAGCGGCGGATTCCCGTCGACCACGGCCGACCTCGACAGCTCGGACTTCACCGGTCAGGAGTCGGAGTACTTCGGCGGCCAGAAGATCAACGAGGTGCTGACCCAGGCCTCGAAGGACGTCCGCTCCGGCTGGTCGTACCTGCCCTACCAGGTCTACGCGAACAGCGTCTTCGGCGACACCGTCGGCCAGGCGTACGCCAACGGCACCAGCCTCGACCAGGGCCTCGCCGACTGGCAGAGCAAGCTCGTCCAGTACGGCAACGCGCAGGGCTTCACCGTCTCGGAGTAGCACCACTGCTCGACGAGGGGCCGGCCGGATCGCTCCGGTCGGCCCCGCGTCGTTCTCACGCTCGGACACACCGGGCACCGATCCTGAGGGGGATCCAGATGACCACCGCTCCCGAGAGCCGCTTCGCCATCGGCACCGTCGACTTCGAGCTCGACGGCCGCCCGCACCGCATCCTGTCGGGGGCGCTGCACTACTTCCGCATCCACCCGGACCTCTGGGCCGATCGGATCCGCAAGGCCCGCCTGATGGGCCTGAACACCATCGAGACCTACGTCGCCTGGAACGCGCACGAGCCGCGCCGCGGCGAGTGGCGCGAGGACGCCGGGCTCGACCTGGGCCGCTTCCTCGACCTGATCGCCGCCGAGGGCATGCACGCGATCGTGCGCCCCGGCCCCTACATCTGCGCGGAGTGGGACAACGGCGCCCTCCCGGCCTGGCTCTTCCGCGACCCCGAGGTGGGCGTGCGCCGCTCGGAGCCGAACTACCTCGCCGCGGTCAGCGACTACCTGCGCCGCGTGTACTCGATCGTGGCCCCGCGCCAGATCGACGCCGGCGGGCCCGTGGTCCTCGTGCAGATCGAGAACGAGTACGGCGCGTACGGCTCCGACAAGGAGTACCTCGCCGAGCTCGTGCGGGTGACCCGCGACTCCGGCATCACGGTGCCGCTGACCACCATCGACCAGCCCACTCCGCAGATGCTCGCCGACGGCAGCCTGCCGGGCCTGCACCTCACCGGCTCGTTCGGCTCGCGGACCACGGAGCGCCTCGCGACGCTGCGCGAGTTCCAGCCCACCGGGCCGCTGATGTGCATGGAGTTCTGGTGCGGCTGGTTCGACGACTGGGGCACCCAGCACCACACGACGGACGCCGACGCCTCCGCGCAGGAGCTCGACACCCTGCTCGCGGCCGGCGGCTCGGTCAACATCTACATGTTCCACGGCGGCACCAACTTCGGCCTGACCAGCGGGGCGAACGACAAGGGCCGCTACGCCGCGATCACGACGAGCTACGACTACGACGCCCCGCTCGACGAGGGCGGCGACCCGACCGCGAAGTTCTGGGCGTTCCGCGACGTCATCGCGCGCTACGCGCCGGTGCCGGAGGAGGTGCCCGCGGTGCGCCCGCCGGCCCCCGCCCTGACCGCTCCGCTCGTCCCCGGCCCGGCGCTCCTCGGCCTCGGCCAGGCGTTCGGACCGGCCGCGCACCTCGACGCGATGGCCAGCTTCGACGACCTCGGCCACGACGACGGCTTCGTGCTCTTCACGACGACGCTCGACGGCTCCTCCGCCCCGGCCCGCCTCGTGGTGGGCGAGGAGGTGCGCGACCGCGCCTGGGTGCTGCTGGACGGCGTGCCGGTGGGCGTGCTGGCGCGCGACCACCACGAGCGGGCGCTGACGCTGCCGAGCGGACGGGGCGAGCTCGCGATCTTGGTCGAGAACCAGGGCCGGGTGAACTACGGCACGCGCATCGGCGAGCACAAGGGCCTGATCGGAGGCGTGACGCTCGACGGCGCCCCGCTGACCGGCTGGGCGGCGCGCGCCCTCGCGCTCGAGTGCCTCCCCGACCTGGCCGTCGCGGCACCGGCGTTCTCGGCCGGACCGCAGCTCGCCTCCGGCTCGTTCGACCTCGACGAGCAGGCCGACCTGTACGTGGACACGCTGCACTGGGGCAAGGGCCTGGTCTGGGTGAACGGCTTCCTCCTCGGGCGCTACTGGCGCCGCGGACCGCAGCGGACGCTGATCGTCCCCTCGCCGGTCACCCGCGCCGGCCGCAACCGCGTCGTGGTGCTGGAGCTGGAGGGCATCGCCGAGCCGGAGATCCGCCTGCTCGCGGGAGCCGAGCTCGGGCACACCGAGATCTGAGCTGCGGAGCGGAGGTGCGAGCGGCCATCGGAGGCGTGGGTTCGGGGTTCCGGGCTTCGTCGTGCGGGCGGGGCCGGGCCGACTCCGATCTGCACGCGCTGCCGGACCGCCTCCGGTCTGCGGGTAGCACCGGGCCGCCTCCGTCCTGCGGGCGGCGCCCGGCCGCCTCCGGGACGCGAGGCTCTGCTAGCCTCAGGCGCCCCGGTGCGGCGCCGGCGGGCGAAGGGGGAGACATGATGTCCAAGACACTGCTGCGCACGACTCTGATCGGGGGCGCGCTGCTGCTCGCCCTCTCGGGCTGCGCGGGGACCGCGACGAGCGGATCGACCCTCCGCCCGTTCACTCCGACGCTCCCCTCGTCGTCGGCCGCCCCGTCCGCCACCGCGACGGCCGCCGCCCCTGCCGCCGACACCGCTCAGAAGACCGGCGAGCAGGTGGCCGCCGTGCTGACCGGTGTGCAGTTCGTGCCCGGCGAGTACGCGAGCATCCAGGAGATGCTCGACTCGATCTACCCCGGCCTCACCGCGACCGACGCGAGCTGCCTCTCGCCGTTCGGCCTGGGCTGGGACACCGCGCAGCCCGCCGCCGGACTCTCGTACGGCACCAGCGCCGACCGCTCCATGACCGCCGTCGTGTCGAGCACCGGCACCGCCGACGCGGCCGCCTCGCTCCTCGCGAGCGCCACCGACGCGACCACGCGCTGCGCCTCCGGCTCGACGCTCTTCGCCATGCAGGGCGTGCCGGTCGAGACGACCGTCGAGCGCACCGAGCAGACGCTGACCGGCGCCGACGAGACGCTCGGCTGGAAGGTGTCCGGAGCCGTGGGCGGCAAGCCGTTCTCGCTCGTGGGCATCACCGCGCGCGTCGGCGGCGACGCGGTCGCGCTCGTGGGCTGGGACCCGACCACGAACACCTCGTACGTCCCGCGCGCGACGCAGCTCGTCGTCGACGGGCTGTAGGGCGCTCGAGCTGGGAGCTCTGAGCTCTGGCTCTGGCTCTGGCTCTGGCTCTGAGCTCTGGCTCTGAGCTCTGAGTCCTGCGCTCGACCGTCCTCCCCTCCGCGAGAGTCCAGGAGTTGTCGCACTCGACGCCGAGTGCGACAACTCTTGAACAGTGGGCGCGGGTCGAGCGCCGGGACTCCGAGCTCTGAGCTCTGCACTTCGACGCCCTCTCCTTCGCGACTGTCCAGGAGTTGTCGCACTCGACGCTGAGTGCGACAACTCTTGAACAGTGGGCGCGGGTCGAGCGCCGGGGCGGAGCGGGCGCCGGGCGCCGGGCACCTCCCGGGCTTCGGGCAGCCCGCACACGGCGCTGGAGCGCGGCTCAGGCCAGCCAGGAGAGGGTGCCGCCGTGGGCGGCCGCGCTCGCGAGCGGGACGCCGTCGGCGGCGAGCAGGAACGGGGTCGGCTCGGGGGCCGTGCGGTCCCCGCGCGCGGCGACGAGGTGCGGGAGCAGCGCCTCCGCCTCGAGCGTCACCAGGCTCGCGCCGCGATCGGCGACCGTCGCCAGGACGCTCTCGCGCGCGGCCCACGGAAGATAGACCAGGGTCCCGAGCGAGACGACGACCGTCCGCAGACCCGGCGGCACCGCGTCGAGCAGGGCGGGCAGCTCGGCGGCCGCATCGCCCGCGACGATCGTGGGCGGGTCGTCCTGCAGAGTCTCCACGGCCGAGCGGAGCCGCGCGGTCCGCTCCGGGCGGTCGGGCGGGAGCAGCGCGCCCAACCAGGCGACGTCCTCGGGCGAGCGGACGTCGAGCGGTGCCAGGTCGAGCCCCCGGCGCCACGCGACGACCGGCAGCCGCGCCGGCGCCGGGCCTCCGCTCACCGCGCACCGCAGCAGAGGCGCGCCCGACCCGAGCCGCGTCTCGCCGTCGCTCGCCGTGAAGGCGTAGGAGTACCGCTCCGGCGCCAGGCAGAGCCCCGCGGAGGCGCCGATCTCGACGAGCGCCACCGGCTCACCGGGCTCCGTGATCCGCTCCAGCGCCGCGACCAGGGGCGCGCACCGCAGCGCCTCGTTGGTCTGCGTCCTCCGCTCCGCCGCCACCGGCGCCACCCGCGCCCACTCGCTCCGGAGCCATGCGGCGAATCCGGCGCCGTCGACGTCGGGCACGCCGAGCAGCCGCGCGACCGAGAAGAGCAGGGACGGCTGCCGGTGCTGCGCGGGCAGCTCGTCGATCAGGGCGAGGAGGCGCGCATCCTCCGCGACGGCGAGCGCCCACTCGACCTGCCGCTCGGAGGTCTGCGCGAGCTCGACGGCGGCGCGGCGGAAGCGGTCGGCGGAGGAGGGCATGCCTCCATCCTGAGGGAGCGGCGCCACGGTTCCTGCAGGCGGGCGGAGGACCTGCGCGGCGGGCGACGGCCCCGCCTCCGCGGATGTCGGTGGTCGCCGGTAGAACGGACTCATGTCCGACACCGCTCCGAGCTCCGCGTCCGCGCCGGTCCGCGAGCGGCGCCTGCTCGACATCCGGCGGATCTACGCCGAGCCGGCCGCGCTCGAGCTGCCCCGCGGGCAGGAGGTCCTGGCGCGGTGGCCGGGCGCCGAGATCGTGCCCGTCGAGTCGCACTGGCTGATCCCGGAGGTGCACGGCGACGAGGCGAACGTCGCGCGCTGGGTGCGCATCAAGACGGAGGCGCTCGTGCTCGGGGTGAAGAAGTCGCTCGTCACGCGCCCGAACGGCCGCTCGGCCGACTTCATCGCCCCCTCCACCGCCAACGGCTGCGCCATGGCGTGCGTCTACTGCTACGTGCCACGGAGGAAGGGCTACAGCAACCCGATCACGCTCTTCACGAACATCGAGCAGATCCAGCGCCACCTCGCCCGGCACATCGGCAAGCAGGGCCCCAAGGCCGAGGCGAACCAGTGCGACCCGGAGGCCTGGGTCTACGACATCGGCGAGAACAGCGACTGCTCCGTCGACGCGCTGCTCAGCGAGAACGTCCGCGACCTCTGCGAGCTGTTCCGGATGTCGCCCACCGCCAAGGCGTCCTTCGCGACCAAGTACGTCAACCGCGAGCTCCTCGAGTGGGACCCGCTCGGGCGCACCCGCATCCGGTTCTCGCTGATGCCCGCCGAGACGGCGAAGGTCACCGACATCCGCACCTCGCCGATGGCCGAGCGGATCGCGGCGATCAACGACTTCGTCGACGCCGGCTACGAGGTGCACGTCAACTTCTCGCCCGTGATCCTCACCGAGACCTGGCAGCAGGACTGGACCGAGCTCTTCGACCAGCTCGACGCCGCCCTCCACCCGCGGGCGAAGGCGCAGCTCGCGGCCGAGGTGATCCTCCTCACGCACAACGAGGGCCTGCACGAGGTGAACCTCGGCTGGCACCCGAAGGCGGAGTCGCTGCTCTGGCAGCCGGGACGCCAGGAGCAGAAGGTCTCCGAGAACGGCGCCGTCAACATCCGCTACCGACGCGACCTCAAGCGCGCGGCCCTCGACCGCTTCCGCGCCCTCCTCGCCGAGCGCCTCCCCTACTGCCGCGTCCGCTACGCCTTCTGAGCGTCGGCACCCCCGCCGGAGCGGCGCGACGACTCGAGGAGGAGCGCACCCTCCTCCTCCCGCCGACTTGCCGAGACACCGCCAACCCGGCGAGACACCACCGCGGAAGGCGGCGCCTCTCGCACGAGAGCAGCGTCTCGCCGCAGGAGCTCGCGCAGCGCGTACGCAGGGGCCTCACTCCCGTCCGAGCACCCACCGACACCTGCCCCGTCCTGCCGAGACACTGCCGGCCCGCCCGGCACCTCACTGCCGAGGCGATGTCTCGCGCACGAGCGCGCCGTCTCGACGCAGCCGCCCCGCCCACCGGAGGCACCCGGCAACTGAGCCCCGGAGTCGCCCGGCTGGGAGTCCGCCCGGCGGCCGGGGCCACTGCTTCGCATTCCGGATAGCGGCACGTGCCCTCCGAACGAGGGGCGTACTTTCGGAGAACAGCCGGAGGGACGGCCCGACCGCCCGACTCCACGGGCCTGCAGAGCAGGCGTCAGCGGGGATCGACGGCTCGGCGCGACGGCATCCGGGCTCGACATCCCGGAGCCCGGCACCCCCGGATCGACACTCCGGACACTCGACTCGGCGGCACAGCACACCCCGGGTCCTGCTCCCCACGAACACCCCCACCATCTCGCACTCCCCCTCCCGGCGGCACTCGCCGGGGCACCCCACCGTCGCGGCCGGCACCCGCGACACAGCACAGAACGGCGGCACGCACCATGGGCGCTCTCCTCTACGGCACTCCCCCCACCTCGCACGAGATCGACGACCGCGCGCTCGCGCACCTCCAGATCGTCATGATCAACAAGTTCCGTCGCGACGAGGCGTTCGCCTTCCAGCTCGACGCCTCGAGCGCGCACGGCACCGGACGCCAGACGCTCTGGCTGCACCCGACCATCCCTCTCCAGTTCTCGTTCCACGGAAGCCGCATGCCGGCGATCAACGCCACCTGGGTGCGCGCACTGATGGAGGAGGCCAACAGCGGCCGGGGCCTGCGGATCGTCACCGAGCCGGCGCAGCAGCCCGAGTCCTCCGGGCTCACGCACGCTGCCTGAGCGCGCCGTGTCCAGGCGCGACGACGACGAGCCGATGGAGGTCACCGACTTCGTCGAGCTCGCCGGTGCGGTGCACGACGACGCGGGCTTCGAGTGCTCCTCCACTGTCGACGGTGTGACGGGCGCGCTCTGCGTGCTGCCCGACTCCCTGGTGCTGCGGAGCGCCGGCACCGGCGACTCGACCCGCGTCGGCACCCGCGACATCCGCTCCTGGCGGGCCACTCCGGCCGGCGCCACCTTCTCGCTCGCCGTGGAAGCCGGAGCGCGGCACACCGTGGTGCTGCTCACGCAGTTCCAGGCGGCGACCGTCCAGGCCATGACCCGCGCCGCCGGACCCGCGACTGGTTTATCCGCTTAACGAATTCCCCGTTCGGGGCACGCGGTGAGGAGCGCTCCTCGTGCGACCCTGATCGGGATGAACGAGAAGGACGAGGTCATGCGCTCCGACATCGGCGGGCGTGACATCGAGCAGGCGCGGGCTCTCTTCGAGCAGTCGTACAACGGGCACCGCTTCGTCGTCGAGCCCGGCGAGGACTTCTCGTACCGCTACACCTCCGTCGGCGACGGCGACGTGACGCTCCGCGGCAGCCAGTTCGCCGGCTCCGTGCAGGGCTCGATCCAGACCGAGGGCGAGTACGTCGTCTCGTGGCTGACCGCCGGCGCGGGCGTCACCGATCTCGACGGCGACGCGGTGACCCTCGGATTCGGGCAGCCGGCGATCTTCGTCAACGACCGTCCCAGCCGGTTCGAGTTCCACGACTACCGCCAGAACCTCATCCACTTCGACGGCGCGTACCTCGAGGGCATCGCGGAGGAGGTCGAGGGCACCCGCGGCCCCCTCCTCTTCGACACCACCGCACGACCCGAGGGCGCGGCGCTGCGGCGCTGGTCGGCGACCGTCGCGACGGTCGCCCGGGTGATCTACGACGCCGACAGCTCGCCGCTTCTGCGCCGCGAGGCCGACCGCGCGGTCGCCGTCGCCCTGCTCGAGACCTTCCCGCACGCGACGCTGGACACTCCCGGCGACCTCGGAGTACCCCGCTCGGGGCGCCTCCGCCAGGCGATCGAGTACATGTACGAGCACGCCCACGAGCCGCTCCGGACCGAGCAGATCGCCGACGCGGCGGGCATCGGCCTGCGGACGCTGCAGACCGAGTTCCGGCGCGAGTTCGGCTTCACCGCGGTCGACTACCTGCGGCGGATCCGGCTGGACGGCGTGCAGAAGGAGCTGCGGGCGGGCGAGTCCGGAGTCGTCAGCGTCAGCGAGGTCGCACGGCGCTGGGGCTTCGCGCACCTCGGCCGGTTCTCGGCCTCGTACGCCCACCGCTTCGGCGAGCGCCCCAGCACCACGCTCGACACCTGAGGCGTCAGAGGTAGTCGGTCCCGCCGTCGTCCTCGCTGTCGTCGCCCTCGCCGCGCGGCTGCACGGTCGGCCGCGCGGGCTGGAGCCGTCGGGTCTTCTCGCGCATCGACTCCACCGCCTCCGGATCGTCGAGGTCGACGCCGCGGTCGAGCGCCGGGCTGGTGAAGAGCTGGCTGGCCGGTCCGACCAGGAGACGGGTCTCGCCTCGCAGCCCCTCGTCCGAGAGCGACGGCACCACGACCAGGTCCGACTTCCCCACGTTCGCCAGCGCCTGCGCGTACTCGACGACCGCCGAGCACACCTCGTCGCCCAGCAGCACGAATCCGCTCGCGTAGTACAGCTTCTGCATCTCGCCCTCCCCTGGATCCCGGACCGCCCCTCCGGTCGGCCCGTCCCCCGACGCTAGGACGGCGCCGACCGGGCGCCCCACCCCTTGACGGGGGTGGGGCGGAGGGGTCAGAGTCCGCGCGGAACGGGCAGTCGCAGCGCGGTCGCGAGCGCCTCGACGACGCGGGTCGCGCGCACGTCGCCGACCCCCTCCATCCGGTTGGTGAGGAACGCGAAGCCGACTCCCGCGTCCGGGTCGGCGAAGGCGACCTGTCCGCCCGCGCCGTCGTGCCCGAAGCCGCTCGGCGTGAGGTACCGGCGCGCGTCCGTGCCGAGCTGGAAGCCGCAGCCCCAGGCCGGCCACGGGCCCGGCACCGGCCACACCGGCGGGCCGCTGCTGAGCGGAGCGGTGGCCCGCTCGATCGTCGCGTCCTCGAGCAGCCGCACGCCGTCCGTCTCGGTGAACGCCGCCGACCAGATCGCGGCGAGCGCCCGGGCCGAGCCGATGCCGCCCGCCCCGGGGATCTCGGCGGCCTGCAGCATGGGATCGTTGAAGCCCGTGCCCGGTCCGACGAGCTCGACGGGCAGCGCACCGCCGAGGGTCATCGCCCGCTCGCCCCAGTCGACGACTCCGGGGGTGCGCGCCGCGGCCTGCGCCGCCGTGAGCTCGGCGAGGGTGGGGCCGACGAGCATCGTCGCAACGCGACCCTGCTCGGAGGCGGGCAGCCCGATCCACGCCTCCGCGCCGACCGGTCCGGCGATCCGCCCCTGGAACGCGGCGCCGACGCTCCGCCCGGTCACCCGGCGGATCACCTCGCCGATCAGCCAGCCGTGCGTGATCGGGTGGTAGGCGTACCCCGTGCCCGGCTCCCACAGGGGCTCCTGCTCGGCGAGGCGCCCGGCGACGACATCCCAGTCGGCGAGGTCGGCGGTCGTGAGCGGGAGGCGGGGGGCCGAGAGCCCGGCCCGGTGGGCGAGCAGGTCCTGCACGCGCACGTCGGCCTTGCCCGCCGCGGCGAACTCGGGCCAGTAGTCGGCCACCCGGGCGTCGTAGTCGAGCAGCCCCTCCTGCACGAGACGTGCGGCGAGGAGGGAGACGAGGCCCTTCGTGCACGAGAAGACGACGCTGAGGGTGTCCTCCCGCCACGGCTCCTCCGCCCCCGCCTCTCCCGCCCAGAGGTCGACGACCGGCCGGCCGTGCAGCCGCACCGCGACCGCCGCTCCCGAGCCGGGCCGGACGGCCTCGGCGAAGGCGTCGCGGACCCCCTCGAACCCGGGCTCCACGACTCCGTGCACCGCAGTCACCCCTTCACCGCGCCCTGCAGCAGAGCGGTGATGAACTGCCGCTGGAAGATCACGAAGACCAGGATCGTCGGCACGATGATCAGCAGCGCGCCCGCGTTGAGCAGCGGGATGCTGTTGCTGTACTGCCCCTGGAAGAAGGTGAGCGCTCCGGCGACGGTGCGGTCCAGCGGATCGGAGACGAGCACCACCGGCAGGAGGAACTGGTTCCAGGTCCAGAGGAACAGCAGGATCGCGAGCGCCGACAGGGCCGGGCGCGCGAGCGGCAGCTGGATCCGGCGGAACTCCTGCCAGGTCGTCGCGCCGTCCACGCGCGCCGCCTCCGAGAGCTCGGACGGGATCCGGACGAAGTGCGCGCGCATCCAGACCACGCTGAAGGGCATGTAGAGCCCGATCAGCGGCAGGATGATCGCCCACTGCGTGTTCAGCAGGCCCAGCGACTGGATCTCGTAGTACAGCGGGATGATCAGCGACTCGAACGGGATCGTGAGCCCGAGGATGAGGAACACGAAGACGAACCCGCCGCCGCGGATGCGCAGGTTGCCGAGTGCGTAGCCGGCGAGGGTCGCGAAGAGCAGGCTGATCGGGACGACTCCGAGCACGATCAGGGCGCTCGACCCCATCAGCTGCAGGACGTGCCCGGTCTCGAAGGCCTGGGCGAAGTTGCCCCACTGCGGGTCCGTCGGCCAGGTGAGGCCGGTCGGATTCACGTCCGCCGGCTGCAGCGCCGCCGAGAGCATGTTGACCAGCGGGATGACGGTCAGCACGAGCACGACGATCAGGACGACGCGGCCGATGACGACCTCGGACTTGGTGACGATCATCGGTCGCTCACTCTCGAGAGGCGCTGGAGGGGGAGGACGCAGGCGAGCACGAGCACCATCAGCACGATCCCGAAGGCGGAGGCGAGACCCACGTCGCTCTGCGTGAAGCCGATCCGGTAGATCGAGATGCCGGGCACCAGAGTCGAGCGGCCGGGGCCGCCGAGCGTGGTCGTGTAGATGATGTCGAAGCTGCTCAGCGCCGCGATCACGGTGATCGTGGTGAGCACCGAGATCTCCTGGCGCAGGCCCGGGACCGTGATGGTGAAGAACTCCCGCAGCCACGTGCCCCCGTCGAGCCGGATGGCCTCGTAGAGCGAGACGTCGATCTTGCCGATGCCGGTGAGGAAGAGGACCGTGCAGAGCCCGGTGAGCACCCACGAGCCGATCAGGCCGACGGCGGGGAGGGCGGTCTGGAAGTCGCCCAGCCACGGCCGCGCGAGCGAGCCGAGCCCGACGGCCTGCAGGATCTGATTGACCGCTCCGGTCTGCGAGTACATCCACGACCAGGCGATGCCGGCCGCGGCGAGCGGGATGATCTGCGGCAGGAACAGGATCGTCTGCGACACGCTCGAGAAGACGCCGGGGCGCATCGAGCGCAGCAGGCTCGCGAGGACCAGGCCCGCCGAGACCGGGATCACCGTGAAGTAGAGGATCAGCACGAAGGCGTTGCCGATCGAGCCGAGCAGGTCGGGATCGGTGAACACGCGGAGGTAGTTCGAGAAGCCCACCCACTCGGAGGGGCCGACGCCGTTCCACTTGTAGAACGAATACTGCACCCCGGTGATCAGCGGGTAGATGACGAACGCGATGTAGACGAGCAGGGCCGGCACGACGAAGAGCCAGCCGACGAGGGTCGCCCGCCGCGCCGCAGTGCTCCTGCGGCGCGGCGTCCCGCTCCGGCCCCCGCGGTCGACGGCGCTCGAGACGAGAGGGCCGGCCGCGGTCATCCGGCGAGTTCCTTCGCGTAGAACTCCTGCACGGCCGTGACGAAGTCCTGGCCGGAGATCTGGCTGGTCACCAGCAGCTGCGACTCCGGGATGATCGCGCCCGCGTAGATGCCCGCGGTCGCGTTCGACATGAAGTCGACCTGGCCGTCCTCCGCGCCGATCTGCGCCGACATGGCGAGCGCCTGCTCGAGCAGCGAGCCCGACTCGACCTCGGGGAGCGCCTGGGCCGGGTCGCCGCCGGGAGCGGCACCGGTCACGTCGACGACGATCTGGCGCGCGGCCTCGTTCGTGTGGATCCAGTTGAGGAAGAAGACGATCTCGTTGAGGTGCGACGACTTCGCGGCGACCGAGAACGAGTTGGCGGCGCCCATGGCCACGTGGCTCCCGCCCTCCTCGGCCGGGGGCACCAGGAAGAAGTCGACGCCGTCGCCCATCTTGGTCTGCGTGTCGGCGGCCGCCCAGTTGCCGTTGAAGGCGAACAGGCCCTCGCCGCCCTGGAAGCGGCTGACGAAGGAGGAGTAGTCGATCGCGTTGATGTCCGAGGGGAAGTAGCCCGCGTCGGCCCAGGTGCGGACGAGCTCCGCACCCTTCACGTTGCCGTCGGTCTCGTAGGTGGCACCGGGGACCGTGAAGATCCAGTCGGCCATCTCCTGCTTGTCGGCGTACTGGTTCATCGCCGCCTGCACGACGAAGTTGACCACTCCGTCCTTGTCGCCGGCCATGATCGGCAGGACGCCGCCGGCCTTCGCCTTCGCGAGGTCCTCCTCGAACTCGGCGAGCGTGGTCGGCGGGGCGTCGATCCCGAGCTGCTTCGCGAGCTCGAGGTTCATGTAGATGCCGGTGACGCTGTAGCCCAGGCCCAGCTGGTAGAGCGAGCCCTTCCCGCGGACGCCGTCGGAGTCGACGCGGAGCGGGGCGAGCTGCGAGGCCGACCAGGCGTCCCAGCCGTAGGCGTCGAACCACGGGTCGAGGTCGGCGAGGAGGCCGTCCTTGACGGTGTCGCCGATGGTGGGCAGGCGGATGAGGTCCGGCGGAGTGTCGCTCGCGAGCAGCTTCGGCGAGTTGGCGGTGAGGTTCGCAAAGGTGTCGCGGTTGATGGTGAAGGTGACGTTCGGGAACTGCTTCGTGAACTCCTCCGTCAGCTTGTCGGTGACGGGGAAGCCGGTCTCGTCGGCGATGACGAGCTCGACGGTGTCGCTGGTGAGCTCGGTGCTCACGTCGACCGAGGAGCTCGCGGCCGGGGCGCTCGAGCCTCCGGGCGCGCAGGCGGCGAGGGTGAACAGGGCCGCGACCGAGCCGGCGCCGACCAGGACGGTCCTGCGGCCGATCGGCGTGCCTGGGGTGGGGAAAGACATGCGGTGACTCCTTCGTCGTGGGTGCAGGTGCTGCTGGTGCCCGGCCGCCCGGAGGGGCTCGAGCCGCGGCTCCGGACGGCCGCCTGAAACCTTTGAGCGGGGGACTAAAAGGTTTCAGGTGTGGATATAGTCTGTGCACACGGAAGACTTGTCAAGGGCGACGGCGGGAGGCGGCGGGCATGGCGAAGAAGCGCGTGACGCTCGCCGACGTGGCCCGCGAGGCGGGGCTGTCGATCTCGGCCGCGTCGATGATCCTGAACGGGAAGCCCGAGACCGGGCTGTCGAAGGACGCCCACGAGCGGGTGTTCGCCGCGGCCGAGGCGCTGCACTACCGGCCCAACGTCGCCGCCCGCGGGCTCCGCACCGACAAGACCCGCACGATCGGCTTCATCTCGGACCAGATCGCGACCACGCGCTTCGCCGGCGGCCTGATCAAGGGCGCGCTCACGGCGGCCGAGGCGGCCCGGCACGTCGTCCTGCTCCTCGAGACCGGCGGCGATCCGGCGCGCGAGGCCGAGGCCGTCGACGCGGTGCTCGACCGCCAGGTCGACGGCATCATCTTCGCCTCGATGCGCTCCCGCGAGTTCTACGTGCCGGAGCTGCCCGCCTCCACCTCCGTGGTGATGCTCAACGCGACGAACTCGCAGCACCCGGCGTCGATCCTGCCCGACGAGTACGCGGGCGGGCGCGCCGCGGTGGAGCTGCTGCACGCGCACGGCTACCGCGACGGGATCGCGCTGATCGGGCAGAACGACGAGGTCGAGCGCGACCGCTTCCGCTCGGCGACGGTGGCCGAGCGCGTCGCCGGCATCCGCGACGCCATGGCCGAGAAGGGGCTCGCGTTCGTCGCCGAGGAGTCGATCCCCGACTGGGAGCCCGAGCACGGCCACCGCGCGGTCGCCGACCTGCTGGCGCGGCGCGATGACATCCGCCTCCTGCTCTGCCTCAACGACCGGATGGCGTTCGGCGCCTACCAGGCGGTCGCGGAGGCGGGACTCTCGATCCCCGGCGACGTCGCCGTGGTGTCGTTCGACGACGACGAGCTGGCCGCCTACCTCCGCCCCGGGCTGACGACCGTGGCGCTGCCGCACGAGGAGATGGGCCGCCGGGCGGTCGAGCTGCTGCTGAGCGGCGCGCCGGGCGAGCGGGTGCTGGTGCCGATGCCGCTGGTGGAGCGGGCGTCGACGCGGCGGGTCTGACGGGCGGGGCCTGGGGCGGGCTGATCGGGGACGGCGGGCGGGCCCGGTGGAGTCGGGCGGAGCCGCCTCAGCCGGACGAGCGGATCCCTCCGGTCGGACCCCAGGCGACTCCGGTGCCGCCCGCGTCGCCCTGGTAGTCGTCGGGCGAGAGGGTCATGCCGCTCGCGATGAAGTCGCCGGTCGCCGCGCAGTCCGTGACGACGACGTCGCCGTCGGAGCGCGCGAGCCCGTAGAGGCAGACGGACTCGTCGGCGAGCTCCGCGGCCGAGAAGGAGTCGAGGCTGAGGGTGGCGAAGTAGTCGACTCCGGCGATGCTGCCCAGGTAGCGCGTCGGCCCCCAGTGGAAGACGCGGAGGCTCGCGAGGGTCGACAGCGGGCGCGTGGCGACGTCGTCGGGGACGGCCCAGAGCTCGGTGAAGACCTCCAGCGACGGGCGAGGGGCCAGCGCGACGGAGGCGGCCGTGCCGAGGGCGGCGAGCCCGAGCACGGCGACGAGGGCGGCGATCACCCCGAGGCGGCGGCGCGGGCGGGGCGGGGCGGAGGTGCGGCAGTCGGCGTCGTCGCCTCCGGTGGTCTCACTGCGCTCGCCCCATCCGGGTGCCGCGTCCCGGCCGGGTTCGCCTCGGCCCGACTCGTGCCGGCCGGTCTCGTCCCCACCGGTCCGGTCGCGGCGCAGACCCGCGACCGCGGCGTCGAGCGCCTCCTCCCGGTCGCGGAGCTGCGCGCGCAGCCGTGCCAGCTCCTCGAGCGCCGCGGGGTCCGCCTCCGCGCTGAACGCCCGGCGCTCGAGCGCGGCCCGCTGCCTCCGCTCCTTCGGCGACGCGCCGTCGCGGCGCCGCTGCAGGGCGGCCCGGCCCCGACCTCGACCGCCGAGGGCCGCGTCGAGCGCCTCCTCCGTCGCGGGGTCGAGCTCGTCGAGCAGCCTCGCCGCGCGGGCCGGCGTGACCACGGTGCCGACGGACGCCGGCACGTCAGCCCCGGTCGCGGACGGCGCGCGCCAGCGACTCGAGGCGCTCCCGGTACTCCGGCCACCACTCCTCCGGCACCGGCGGGAGGTTGTCGCCGGGCGTCCGGAGCCCGACCCGCCCGTCGATCAGCTCGCGGACGATGTCGGCGTGGCCGGCGTGCCGGTGCGTCTCCGCGGTGATGTGGACGAGGATCCGGTGCAGCGTCACGTCGCGGTTCGTCCACCAGGGGACCTGCCCGGGAGCGTCGAGCGGGAGTGCCGCGACCGTCGCGTCGGAGTGGGCCCACACGCGGCGGTACAGCGCGACGACGTCGGCCGTCGACTCGTCGGCCGTCGCCCACATGTCCGAGTTCGGCTCCGACTCGTCCTCCATCCACGGCATCGGCTCCGGGAACGGCCGCCCGAACACGGCGCCGAGGTAGCCCGCCTCGGTGCCCGCCACGTGCTTCACCAGGCCGAGCAGGTTCGTGCCCGTCGAAACCAGCGGCCGCCGCACGTCGTACTCGTCGAGCCCGTCGAGCTTCTGCAGCAGGGCGTCGCGCCCCTCCTGCAGGTAGCGGAGGAGGGTCTGCTTCGCGTCGTCGCTCATCTCCCCAGCCTGCCGCGCCCGTCCGAGCCGCGCCAGAGCGGTGCCGGAGCCGCGCCGTGCTCAGACCGCAGGAAGGATCGCCCCACGGGCACCGGGATCCTCGGATCCACGGGCCGCGCGAGCGATCCCTCCTGCGGTGTGGACGGGGTCAGGCCGGGACGCCCGCTCCCGCCCGCTGGACCCGGGTGCCGACGAGGCGCTGCGAGGAGGCGTCGACAGCGGCGGCCGGGCCGACCAGCTCGAGCGCCGCCTCCGTCTCGCGCGTCGCGCAGTCCGGGCCCACCCACAGCTCGACGCGGCCGGGCTCGACGATCCGCACGCCTTCGCGTCCGGTGAAGGCCAGGCGCGCGGCCGGGACCTCGAAGCGGACCTCCGCCTCCTCGCCGGGCTCGAGCGTGACCCGCGCGTAGCCGAGCAGCTGCGCCACCGGCCGGGTCACGCTCGCGAACACGTCGCGGGCGTACAGCTGCACCAGGTCGGTGCCCGCCCGCTCGCCCGTGTTGCGCACGCGCACGGTCGCCGTGAAGGAGCCGTCCGTCGGGGCGGATTCGTCGACCGCCAGCTCCGTCCGGGCGAAGGCCGTGTACGAGAGGCCGTGGCCGAACGGCCGCACCGGCGTGCTGTCGGCGGAGGTCACGTCCGACGGCCCGCCGAGGATCGGGTGCAGGTACGAGAACGGCTGCGCTCCGGCGGAGCGCGGCAGCGAGACCGGCAGGTGGCCGGAGGGGTCGACCCGTCCCGAGACGACGCCCGCGATCGCGCCGGCGCCCTCCTCCCCCGGGAAGAACGCCTGCAGCACGGCGGCGGGAGCCGACGGCCCGTCGAGCGCCCAGCCCACGGCGTAGGGGCGGCCGGTCAGCAGCACGAGCACGACCGGGGTCCCCGTCGCCACGACGGCCTCGACCAGCTCGCGCTGGCGGCCCGGGAGCTCGAGGCTCTCGACGTCGTTGCCCTCGCCGACCGTGCCGCGGCCGAACAGGCCCGCCCGGTCGCCGACGACCACGATCGCCACGTCGGAGTCGGCGGCCGCCCGGACCGCCTCGGCGATCCCGGAGGCGTCGTCCCCCTCGACCGAGCAGCCCTCGGCGAGCAGCAGCTCGGCCGAGCCGAACTCGTCCGCCAGCGCGTCCGCGACCGTCGGGATCTCGAAGCCCAGCGGCACGCCCGGGTGGTGCGCCAGCACGTGGTTGGCGAAGGAGTAGCAGCCCATGAGCGCGGGCGCGCTGTCGGCGTTGGGACCGATCAGCGCGAGGCGGCGCGGCGCAGCGAGCGGCAGGACGCCGTCGTTCGCGAGCAGCACCACCGACTCCTCGGCCAGGCGGCGGGCGATGTCGCGGTGGGCCGGCGAGTCGAGGTCGATCGACTCGGGGGCGTCGTCGAAGCGCGCGTCGAGCAGGCCGAGCCGCTCCTTCTGCGCGAGCACCCGCAGCACGGCCCGGTCGACGAGCGCCTCGTCGGCCTCCCCGGCCCGGATCCGCGCGGCCAGCGGCGCGAGGAACGCGTCGCCCGTGGGAAGCTCCACGTCGATCCCCGCGGCGAGCGCCAGCTCGGCCGCCTCGCCCAGATCGGCGGCGACCGCGTGCATGAGGTGGAGGAACGCGACCGAGAAGTAGTCGGCGACGACCACGCCGTCGAAGCCCCAGCGCTCGCGCAGCACGCCCGTGAGGTAGGCGGGCGTCGCTCCGACCGGGTCCCCGTCGATCTCGGCGTAGGAGTTCATCACCGAGCGGGCGCCCCCGTCGCGGATCGCCATCTCGAACGGCGGCAGCAGCACGTCCGCGATCTCGCGCGGTCCGGCGTGCACCGGCGCGTGGTTGCGGCCGCCGCGGGAGGCGGAGTAGCCGATGAAGTGCTTCAGCGTCGCGTCGACGCCGGTGGACTGCAGTCCCTGCACGTACGCGGTGCCGATCGTGCCGACCACGTACGGGTCCTCGGCGATGCACTCGTCGACCCGGCCCCAGCGGGGGTCGCGGATCACGTCGAGCACGGGCGCCAGGCCCTGGTGGATCCCGAGCTCGCGCATCGAGCCGCCGATCACGGCGCCGAGCTCGGCCACGAGCTCCGGGTCGAACGAGGCTCCCCAGGCGAGCGGAGTCGGGAACGTCGCGGCCTGCCAGGCGGCGAGCCCGGTCAGGCACTCCTCGTGGACGATCGCCGGGATGCCCAGCCGCGTCTCCTCGACGAGCCTGCGCTGCTCCGCCCACAGCCAGCGGGCGCGCTCGAGCGGATCGACGGGGCGCGTGCCGTAGACGCGGGTCAGCTGGCCGATCCCCTCGCGGGTCGCCTCGGCGTACCCGGTCGAGGTGGCCATCTCGCCGGCGAGCGGGGCGACGACCTCGCCGCCCTGGTCGACCCAGTAGCCGACCAGCTGGGAGAGCTTCTCCTCCAGCGTCATCCGGCCCAGCAGCTCGGTGGTGCGGGCGGACGGGGCCTGTGGGTCCTCTGGTGCGTGCGGTGCGGTCACGGTGCGACCCTCTCTGCGGGTGGGGCGACGGGTGCGGACGGGACGGGGGACGCGGCGGACGGGCGGAGCGATCCGCTCATCCCTTCACCGCCCCCGTCAGCCCGCCGACGATGCGGCGCTCGAAGACGCTGAAGAAGATCAGCGCCGGGATCATCGACAGCGACACGAAGGCGAGCACCTTCGCCGTGTCGACCGAGTACTGCGACGAGAACGCCTGGACTCCGAGCGGGAGCGTGAAGGTGGACTCGTTGTTGAGGATGAACAGGGGCAGCAGGTAGCTGTTCCAGCTCGCGATGAACGCGAGGATCCCCGTGGTGATCACGCCGGGCATCGCCAGGCGCACGACCATCCGGAAGAAGAAGCCGATCCGGCTGCAGCCGTCGATGAAGGCCGCCTCCTGGATCTCGTCCGGGATCGCGCGGAGGAACGGCACCAGGATGATGATCGTGGTCGGCAGGCCGAACGCGATCTGCGGCAGCACAACTCCGGCGAGCGAGTTCATCAGGCCGAGGCTCTTGATCACCAGGTAGAGAGGAGTGATCGCCACGGTCATCGGGAACATCAGGCCGGCGGCGAAGAGCGCGTAGAACACGCCGCGTCCGGTGAAGTCGTAGCGGGCCAGGACGTAGCTCGCCATCAGGCCGAGCACGACCACGCCGAGCGTCGTCGCGAGGCCGGCGATGGTGGAGTTGCCGACCTCCTGCCAGAAGACGCCGCCGGTGATCACGTCGAGGTAGTTCTGCACGTTCCACGGCGAGGGCAGGCCCGCCGGGTCGGTGGTGATCTGCGCGTTCGTGCGGAAGCCGCCGAGGATGATGTACGCCACCGGGGCGAGCATCAGCGCGATCACGACGATCGCCACGACGTAGGCGATCGTGGTGCCGCGGCCCAGGGGTTGCCGGCGCCGCTTCACCGCGAGAGGCCGAGGGGTCTCCGGAGTGATCGGCGGGGCCGTCATCGTCGTGCCGGTCATCGCTTGTCTCCCGTCAGTGCGCCCGCCGTGTCGCGCCGGAGCACGAAGCGCTGGTACAGCAGCGCCACCACGAGCGAGATCAGGAACAGGACCACCGCGACGGCGTTCCCGTACCCGTAGTTGCCGGCGTTGCGGCCGTTGGTGACCAGGTAGATCGCCATGGTCGAGGTGCCCGCGGTCGAGGACACGTACTGGCCCCAGATGATGTAGACGAGGTCGAACAGCTGCAGTGCGCCGATGATCGACAGGAACGCCCAGATCCGCAGGGTCGGCGCGAGCAGGGGCAGGGTGATCCGCCGCTGCACCTGCCAGTAGGAGGCGCCGTCGATGGCCGCGGCCTCGGACAGCTCCTCGGGGATGCCCTGCAGTCCCGCGAGGAAGAGGATCACGGCGAAGCCGATGTACTTCCACGTGATGATCAGCATCAGCGTCCAGATCGCGATCGCCGGATCCGAGAGCCAGTCCTGCTTCAGCGCGCCGAGGCCGACCTTCTCGAGCAGGCCGTTGACCGCGCCGCTGGTCTGGAGCATCAGGCTCCAGCCGGTGCCGACGACGACCTCCGAGATCACGTACGGCACGAAGATCAGGACGCGGATGATCGACTGCCCGCGCAGCTTGCGGTTCAGCAGCAGCGCCAGGAGGATCGCGACCGGCCCCTGGAGCACGAGCGAGAGCACCACGATGATGCCGTTGTGCGCGAGGGCGTCGTGGAAGGTGGGGTCCTGCAGGATCGTCAGGTAGTTGCGGAAGCCGACGAAGTCCGTCGGCACTCCGTAGCCCTGCCAGCTGAAGAAGCCGTAGTAGGCCGCCATCACGACCGGGAAGATCACGAAGGCGAGGAAGACGATCAGCGCCGGGCCGACCAGGAGCGCGATCTCGAAGCGCCCCGCCCAGCCCACGCTGCGGCGGCGCCGGCGCACCGGAGGCGTCGAGGTGACGCCTCCGGTGCGCGCGGTCCCGCGGGGCTCATCCACTCCGAGGAGCGGGCTCTCGCGGAGTGCCATGGTGGCTAGGCCTTCGCCGCGGCGGCGTTGACGGCCTCGACCAGCTGCTCGGGGTCGCTCTTGCCGGCCAGCAGGTCGACGACTCCGACGTTCAGCGCGTTGCCGACGTTGAGGCCGTAGACGGTGTCGAGCCACTGCGAGACGTACGGGGCCGAGTTGTAGGCCTCGAGGATCTGCTGCAGGTACGGCTCGGTGACCGCCTCCTGCGCCACGGTGTTCACCGGGGGCGCGTTGAAGGCCGCGTAGTACTCCTTCTGCACGTCGGAGGTGGCCAGGTAGTTGAGGAAGTCCACGCACTCGTCGGGAGCGCCCGCGGAGCAGGAGTAGCCGTCGACGCCGCCCATGATCGCGCCGGCCTCGCCGTCGCCGCCGTCGATCTCGGGGAACGGGAACCAGCCCAGGTCGGGCAGCGGCTTCTCGTCGGGGGTGAGGGAGGCGATCACGCCGGGGTTCCACGCGCCCATGAGCTCCATCGACGCCTGGTGGTTGGCGAGGAGTCCGGCCGAGCTGCCCGCGCCCTGCTGGGCGGCGGTGGTGAGGAAGCCCTCGTTGAACGGCTCGGTGGCCGAGAAGTCCTGCAGGTCCTCGCCCGCGCGGACCCAGCAGTCGTCCGAGAAGTCCTTGGTGTCGGCCGCCTCGGCCATGGTGTCGGCGCTGCACTCGCGGAGCGCGAAGAAGTAGTACCAGTGCGCGGCGGGCCAGGCGTCCTTCGCGCCGAGCGCGACGGCCTGGGCTCCGCTGCCCTTGATCTTGGTGATCGCCGAGTCGAGCTCGTCGATGGTCTTCGGGGTCTCGGTGACGCCCGCCGCCGTGAAGAGGTCCTGGCTGTAGAACAGGCCGCCCGGGAGGACGGCGACCGGCATCGCCCAGACCTTGTCGTCGAGCGTGTTCGCCGAGAACGAGCCCTCGGGGATCTCGCTGCGCGCCTGGTCCGAGATGCCGTCGGTGAGGTCCTTCAGCTGTCCGCCCGCGACCATGGCGGCGAGCTTGCCGCCTCCGCGCTGGAGGAAGACGTCGGGGGCGTCGCCCGAGTTGAGCGCCGTCTGGAGCTTGCCGTCGAGGTCCTCGTTCTGGATGGCCTGCGACTCGATGGTCACTCCGGGGTTCGCGGCCTCGAAGTCCGCGATCGTCTTGTCCCAGAACTCCTGGCCGGGGCCCGTGGTCGAGTTCTGCCAGAGGGTCATCGCGACGGTGCCGTCGCTCGATCCCGAGTCCTGGGCCGAGCAGCCGGTGAGGGCCGCGACCGTGCCGAGCAGGGCTGCTGTCGCCACTGCGATCTTCCTGAACTTCATCGTCCAACCGTTCTCTTCATCGAGGGCGCCGCCTGGTGCACCGGCGCCGTGGGGGGTTCCCGCCTTCGCGGGTGGAGTCAGTGTCCGCAGTGCTTGCGAAAGTGGTCAAACGTTTTCGAAATGGTTTTCGAAGCAGGGGTTACAGTCGGCCACATGACCACCCGACCGACCATCCACGACGTCGCCGCTGCCGCCGGCGTCTCGGTGGCGACGGTGTCCAAAGCCGTGAACGGCCGGTACGGCATCGCCCCCTCCACCGCCACCCGCGTGCTCGAGGTCGTGCGCGAGCTCGGCTACGAGTCGAGCCTCGTCGCGAGCAGCATGCGCTCCCGGCGCACGGGCGTGATCGGCGTGCTCGTCGCGGGGTTCGAGCCGTTCAGCGCCGAGATCCTGAAGGGCGTGGGGTCGGTGCTGGCGGAGTCGCGGTTCGACCTGCTCGCCTACTCCGGCTCCCACGAGGGCGAGCAGGAGGGCTGGGAGCGGCGCTCGCTCAGCCGGCTCAGCGGCACGCTCATCGACGGGGCGATCATGGTGACGCCGAGCGTGGTGAGCGCCCCCTCCGACATCCCGCTCGTCGCCGTGGACCCGCACACCGGCCGCGCCGACCTGCCGACCGTCGAGTCCGACAACTTCGGCGGCGCCCTGCTCGCCACCCGCCACCTCGTCGCCCTCGGTCACCGCCGCATCGGCTTCGTCGCGGGCCGCGGCGACCTGCGCTCGGCGAGGCTGCGCGAGGCCGGCTACCGGGCGGCGCTGGCGGAGGCCGGCATCGCCTTCGACGAGCGCCTGCTGCGGGTGGGCAACTACCACCGCGACACCGCCCGGCGGCCCGCCTCCTCGCTCCTGTCGCTGCCCGACCGCCCGACCGCGGTCTTCGCCGCCAACGACGTCTCGGCGCTGGCGATCATCGAGACCGCCGCGCACCTGGGCCTCGCCGTGCCCCACGACCTGTCGGTGATCGGCTTCGACGACGTGCCCGAGGCCGCTCGCTTCGATCCGCCGCTGACCACCGTCCGCCAGCCGATGCAGACGCTCGGAGCGACCGCCGCCGAGATGCTGATCGCGCTGATGGCCGGGCGCGAGCCGCGCTCGCTGCACGTGCAGCTGCCGACGCAGCTCGTCCGCCGCGCGACGACAGGACCGCCGGCATGAGCGGCGACGGGACCGCCGGCAGGGGCGACGAGCTGGAGGACGACGGCCCGACCGCGGTGCACGCCGCCCTCTTCGACGCGCTGGAGCTGGTGGACCTGCCCGCGCTCGAGGCGCTGCTCGACGAGCGCTTCGTGATCGAGCACCCGACCGGCCTGGTGCAGTCGCGGGAGGAGTGGCTCGCCGACATCGACGAGGCGCGCAAGGAGTACCACGAGATCGACCACGTCGAGAGCGCCCTCTCGGGCGGCGCCGCGCACCCGGTGCTCACCTCCCGCACCATCACCGAGGCGACCATCGGCCGCCTGCACGCGACCTGGCGGCTCCAGCTGACGAGCCGCCTCGTCCGCCGCGACGAGGGGTGGGTGATCACGCGGACCGTGGTGACGAGCTGGTGAGGCGGGCGGACCGGCGCGTCCGTGGCCGGCTGCAGGCGCGGCGGGCAGGATCGACACCGTGCTCCTCCAGGTCGTGACCCGCTCCGCCCGCCCGGCCGCCGAGATGTTCGACCGGGCGCGCGACATCGACCTGCACACCGCCTCGCAGGCCGGCGCTCGCGAGCGCGCGGTGTCCGGGACGACCACCGGGCTGATCGGCCTGGGCGAGCACGTGACCTGGAGCGCCCGGCACTTCGGCGTCCCGCTCCGACTGACCAGCACCGTCACCGCGCTCGACGCCCCGCACTCCTTCGTCGACGAGCAGACCCGCGGGCCCTTCGCGACCTTCCGGCACGAGCACCGCTTCGAGCCCCACGGCTCCGGCTCCGGCTCCGGCTCCGGCTCCGTGATGATCGACCGGCTCGAGTACTCCGCCCCGCTCGGCGTCCTCGGGCGGATCGCGGAGCGGCTGGTGCTCGACCGGCACCTGCGGCGGCTGCTGGAGGAGCGCGGCGCGTTCCTCGCCGGAGGCGACCGGTGAGGCTCCTGATCCGGACCCTGCTGACGCTCGTCGCCGTCGCCGGTGTCCTCTCGCTCGCGACGACCTCGGTGTTGCTCGCCCTGTCCTCCCTCGACACCGGTCGGGACCCCGGCGAGCTGCTCCTCCCGCTGGCCCGAGCGCTTCTGGCGACCGCCGTGACGGCGGCCGTCGGCGGGCTCCCCTACTCCGCGGGACGGGGTCGCGCGCCCTGGCCGGTCCTCTGGTCGGCCTCCACGGTCTGCATCCTCGCGATCGCCTGGATCGTGGTCTCGATCGCGGCGTGGACCGACGCGGGCGACGGGACGGACGCCGTCGTCGCGCTGCTGACCGTGGTGCCCGCCGCCTGCTGCTCGATCGCCGCGATGCCGGTGACCGAGCTCGTCCTCCGGGTGGGAACGCGCAGGATCGGCGCCCGTTAGCGGATCCGTCCCCGCCGCTTGACGTTGACGTTGCGTCAACCCGTACCGTCGCTTCCATCGCCGCCGGAGTCACCGGCGACGCGGAGACGGAGGGCGCTGTGGAGCAGGAGTGGACCGTGCACGAGGTGGCGCGGCTGGCCGGTACGACCAGCCGGACGCTGCGGCACTACGGGGCCGAGGGGCTGCTGCCGCCGAGCCGGGTGGGCGCGAACGGCTACCGCTACTACGACGCCGCCGCGCTCGTGACGCTGCAGCGGATCCTGCTGCTGCGCGACCTCGGTCTCGGGCTGCCCGAGATCGGGCGGATCCTGCGGCGCGACGCGGAGCCGGTGGCCGCTCTCGAGCGGCACCTCGACGTGCTCCAGGAGGAGCGCCGACGGCTCGACCGCCGCATCCGGGCGGTCGCCGGGACGATCACCACGATGAGAGAAGGGAACGGGCCGATGGCCGAGGAGATGTTCGACGGGTTCGACCACGCGGAGCACCGCGAGGAGGTGGAGCGCCGCTGGGGTACTCCGGCGTACGCCGACGGCGACCGCTGGTGGCGCTCGATGAGCGCGGAGGAGCGCGAGCAGTGGCAGCGGCGGCAGGCGGACCTCGCCGACGCGTGGACCGCCGCGGCGGCGAGCGGGGCGGATCCGACCGGGGAGGAGGCGCTCGTGCTGGCCGAGCGGCACCGCGCCTGGCTCGCCGAGGTGCCGGGCACGCCCCGCGACGCGACCGGCGGCCCGAGCGACGAGTACCTGCTCGGGCTCGGCGAGATGTACGTCGACGACGAGCGGTTCTCGGCGCACTACGGCGGAGTCGCCGGCGCCCGGTTCGTCCGCGATGCGCTGCGGGCACTGGTCGGGCGGCGGGGATGACGGAGGTTCCGTCTGCCGGGCCGGGACCCCGCTCCGGAACGGCATGATCGCCTGATGGGACGCATCCGATTCAGCAGTCCGGGCTGGGACGAGGACACCGACCGGGGACCTGCGCCCGACCCCGACCGTGCCCGGTACTCCCGGGACGACGGGGCGAGGTTCACCGCGATCACGCTCACCTGCCTGGCGGTCCTCCCCGCGATCGTCCTCACGGCCGCGTTCCTCCTCGTGCGGCTCCCTCCGCTCGACCGCGACGACCAGCCCGACTGGACGGCGCCGGGCGCGGAGGTCCTGGCTCCGTGGCTGCTGCTGTTCCTGCTCCCGCCGCTGGTCACGGGGCTGCTCGCCCGTCTGGTCGGCGGGCGGGACTCCTCCCACGGGTCCGGTCGCTCCGCCGCGGTCTGCCTCGTGGTGATGGCGCCGTTCCTCGGGCTCTCGGCCCTGTCGCTCCTCGGCTAGGCGCTGCCGCCCGGGAGCATCAGCATCGCGAATCCGGCGGTCGCAGCGGCCAGGACGACGCTGATCGGAACGGACCAGCGGGGCCGGTAGGCGCCGATGACGAGGGCGGCGAAGGCGAGGACCGCGCCGACCCCGACGACGGCGAACCACTGGAGGAAGGGCCACGCCGGCCCGGCGAGGCAGTCGATCGGCGGATCCTGGACCTCGAGGAATGTGCTGCGGTAGGTGCTCGCGCAGCCGGCGAGGAGCAGTCCGCTGACGGCGGCGCCGAGCCCGGCGAGCACACCGGCGACCACCCCTCCGATCGTTCCGACGAGGGCGAGGAGCGTCGCGACCGCGTCCGCGGCGGCCGCGCGATCGGGGCCGCCGGACCGTACGCCGCTCACGCCTGCAGGACCACCGCGCCGTAGTGCGTGCCGGCGCCCGTGCCCACCAGCAGCACCGACTCCCCCGGCTGCACGCGCGAGCGGTGCAGGGCCAGCGGGATCGCGCTGCCGATCGTGTTGCCGACCTCGCCGAGCGTGATCGTCATCCGGTCGCGACCCCAGAGGCGGGCCATGCCCTCGAGCCCGGCCGCGCTGGTCTGGTGCGGGACCACCCGGTCGATGCCGGGGAGCCCGCTCGAGAGGCCGGGCCGCACCTCCTCGAGGAACGCCGGGAAGTGCCGCAGCGCGTCGACGAGCAGCGCCTTGCCCTGCATGTCGAAGCGGAAGTCGGCGAGCCGGTCGGGCGCCTCCTCGATGCGGATCCGCGAGCCGAAGCCGCGCAGCTCCGCGTGGCGCACACCGCTCGGGCGGGTGCGGAAGTGCGTGGTGACCAGGCCCTGGCTCGGAGTCTCGGCGCGTCCGATCACGACGGCGGCGGCCGCGTCGCCGAAGAGCAGGGCGCTCTCGGGCTGGCCCGGGTCGATGCCGCGGCTGCCGCAGTCGGTCGAGACGATGAGCACGGTGTCGGCGCGACCCGTGGCGAGGAGGAACCCCGCCTCCTGCAGCGCGAAGAGGAACGACAGGCAGGTGGCGCCGACGCTGTACGCCGAGACGTCGTCGAGGCCGAGGCCCGCGGCGAGCAGCGCGCCTCCGTCCGGGATCGCCTGCAGCTGGGTCCCCGAGGCGTTGAGCACCACGTCGACCGTGTCGAGCCCGGCCGCCGCGAGCGCCCCGCGGGCGGCGAGCAGGCCGAGCTCCAGCGGGTCCTCGTCGTCGGTGACCCAGTGGCGGGTGCGCACGCCGGAGCGGCGCTCGGCCTCGTCGGCGGGCAGGCCGCAGAGCGCGGCGACCTCGGCGGTCGTGACGATCCGCTCGGGCAGCGCTTCGCCCGTGCCGAGGATGCGGAGCGGGAGGAGGTCGGGCACGCGGGCCCCTTCCTGCCCCGGGACGTGCGGAGCGAATCCCTGTATAGCGCGCCTCTGCACTTCTGCGTGCCGTGTCGGCGCGGTTTGACGTCACGGGCCCCCGCCGACACCATGGTCCCGGAGCGGGGGACGGATGGACGCGCGCGGTTTCTGGGTGGTCGTGCCCTTCCTCGACGAGGAGAAGCTGCTCGGCGGCACCCTCGACGCGCTCGCCCGCCAGACCGATCCGGACTTCACCCTCCTGCTCGTCGACAACGGCAGCACCGACGGCTCGCGCGCCGTGATCGAGGAGTTCCGCCGCCGGTGCCCGGAACGGCAGGTCGCCGTGATCGACGAGGCGCAGAAGGGCACGGGGGCCGCCTCCGACACCGGCTTCCGCCACGCGATCGCCGAGGGCGCGACGGCCGTCGCCCGCACCGACGCCGACTGCCTGCCGAGCGCCGACTGGGTGGCGCGCCTCAAGGCCGACCTCCGCGGCGGCGCCCGTTTCGTCGGCGGCCGCCTGTCCCCGCGGCGGGACGAAGCCGTCTACCGCTGGTACGACGGCGTACTCGGCACCGCGCTGATCCGCCTGATGGAGCACGCGCCGGGCGTCTTCTACCGCCGCCCCGGCCAGCGGTACCGGATGTTCATGGCCGCCGGCTGCAACCTCGCGATCGACGCCGCGCTGTACCTCCAGGTCGACGGCTTCCCGCGCTCGAGCATCGACGACACCGACGAGGACCTGGAGCTGCACCTCAAGGTCTGCCAGGTGATCGGGCGGAGCGAGGTGCTGCTCGACAAGCACGCGGTCGTGCTGATGTCGATCCGGAAGGGCAAGGCGCTCGGGTACCTGGGGATCCTGCTCTGGTACTGGGGCCGCAAGCGCGGGCTGGAGGTCGTCGATGTCCGATGAGCGCCGGCGCCGCGTGCTGATCACCGGGGCGACGGGCTTCCTCGGCGGCTACGCGGTGCGCGAGTTCCTGGCCGCGGGCGACGACGTGCTCGCCACCGGTCGCGCCCCCGAGGCGCTGGTGCGGCTGGAGGAGGAGGGCGCCACGGTCCTCCGCGCCGACCTCGCCGAGCTGGGCGCGACGACCGTCGAGGCCGACGTGCTCGTGCACGCCGCGGCGCTCTCGAGCCCGTGGGGCACGTGGAGCGAGTTCGAGCGCGCGAACGTCGCGGGGACCGAGGCGATGATCGCGCTGGCCGAGCGCTGCGGGATCCGCCGCTTCGTCTTCGTCTCGTCGCCGAGCATCTACTCCGCGCGGCGCCACCAGTACCTGGTGCGGGAGGAGGAGGTCGACACCGGCAGCCGGATGAGCCTCTACATCCGCAGCAAGATCGAGGCCGAGCGGCTGCTGCAGGAGGCGCACCGCGCCGGCCGGATCCCCGAGCTCGTGATCCTGCGCCCCCGCGGCCTGATCGGCGTCGGCGACCCCAGCCTCCTCCCCCGCTTCGTCGCCGCGAGCCGCCGCCGCGGCATCCCCCTCTTCGACGGCGGCCGGAACCCCGTCGACATCACCTGCGTCGAGAACGCCGCGCACGCGCTGGTGCTCGCCGCCGACGCTCCCGTGGCCGACGGCGGCGTCTACAACATCACCAACGGCGAGCCCGCTCCGCTCGGCGACCTCCTCGAGCGCTTCTTCGCCGCGATGGGCGAGGAGCCGCGCTTCATCCGCGTGGACCTGCGCGTGCTGACCGCGCTCGCCGAGATCCTGGAGCGGGTCTACCGGCTGCTGCCCAGCCGCGAGCCGCCGTTCACCCGCTACACCGTGGCGACCCTCGCCTACGCCCAGACCCTCGACATCTCGCGGGCGCGGACCGAGCTCGGCTACGAGCCGACCGTGCCGCTGGCCGAGGGCATCCGCCGGGTCGGCGAGCACTTGAGGAGGTCGCGTGGCTGAGTCGTCGCTGCAGGTGATGGCGTGCGGGAGCACCGTCTTCCCGCTGTCCCGGGTGTTCCGCGGGAGGGGGCTCCCCCGCCGCGTCTTCCCCTCGAACGTCTTCCTCTACACGCACGCGAGCGGCCGGCGGGTGCTCGTGGACACGGGCTACCCGCCGACGTTCCGCGGAACGGGCCTCGTCGGACGGCTGTACGAGCGCATCCTGCCCGCGACGGTGCCGGACGACGAGACCGTCGACCAGCGGCTGCTCGCCCTCGGCCTGACCCCGGCCGACGTGCAGTTCGTGGTGCTCACGCACCTGCACCCGGACCACGTGGGCGGCGTGCGCTGGTTCCCGGACGCGACGTTCGTGCTGTCGTCGGGCCAGGTCGCCTCCGTGCGGCGGAACCGGGTGCGCGAGGGGATCTTCCGCGC
This sequence comes from Rathayibacter sp. RFBD1, assembly GCF_002932915.1. Lineage (NCBI taxonomy): Bacteria > Bacillati > Actinomycetota > Actinomycetes > Micrococcales > Microbacteriaceae > Rathayibacter > Rathayibacter sp. RFBD1. The sequence goes on along the minus strand of NZ_PSWQ01000009.1, from coordinate 311,306 downwards.
GCTGCTGCCGCCGTGGTTCGAGGCCGGGATCGTGGCGGACGAGCAGCCCGCGACGACGATCAAGGGGCTGACCGGATTCGACCTGTTCGGCGACGGGTCGCTGCTCGTGGTGCCGCTGCCGGGGCACGCACGCGGTCACCTGGGGGCGCTCGTCGAGGGGCGCGTGCTCGTGGCCGGAGACGCGGCGTGGGGGCGGGAGTTCCTCGGCTGGTCCGGGCGCCTGCGCCGGCTGCCGCGGTTCATCAGCGACGACGCGCGGGCGCACGAGCGGACATCCGAGATGCTGGAGCGGGTGGAGGCGGCGGGGGTGCGGCTGCGCTTCTCGCACGACGCGTATCCGGAGGGGGATGTCGAGCTGGGTGGGGCGGCGGCGAGTGGCGGACAGGACCTCATCGACCTCGACGGTGAGAGCTCCCGTCTCCGCTAGACGGGAGGCGACTCAGGTTCACGGGGTCCTCGGCGGATCAGCCGTTCGAACGTCCCGCGAGAGGCTCCGTCACCGGGCATGTCATCGGGCATGTCTTTCGGGACGCTGCGGACCGCGAGATCTCGAGTTCCGATGCTCGACCAGCCTCTAGCGGTCGTCAGCGGGGCAGGTGCTCATAGGGGACGCGGCGGCTCAGCCAGGCGAGCAGCCCGGCGGCGAGCGCCGCGATCGCCGCCGGGATGAGCAGCAGCCAGAGGGCCGATGTCACGGCGACGAGGACGAGCGCCGCCGCGGCGACGCCGGCGCCGATCGCGAAGTTCCAGCGCACATCCGTCGCCACTCCGCCCTCAGGACGCGCCCACAGCACGACGAGGGCCGTCGCGATCGGCCCGAGCAGCAGCCCCAGCACGAACCAGCGCCAGCGCGAGCGGCCCTTCTGCTCGGCCAGACCGGCGGTGACGATCGCGAGTCCGAACCAGATCCAACCGGAGTCCTCGGTGAGTGTCATGCGTGGAGCCTAGGGCGCGGGCAATATCACCCCGGCGAGGTCGCCGATCGGGCACGTGGGCCCGTCGCCCGCGTCTCCCGCCCAGCGGTCCCCGGCACGGCCGCTGACCTCCTCCGCTACCCAGGCACCACCACGAAGGAGACCCCGACGACGACGCCCAGCACGAGAGCCACTGAGCCGAACCCGATCAGGAGGGCGAACGTCAGCGGACGGGTCTCCCGGAAGCTCATCGTTCCGGGGATCAGCTCGTTGATCTCGGCGGGGCTCAGCGTCTTCTCCGGGGCGGGCGGCGCCTCGATCTCCCGCCGACGAGCGGCTCCGGTCAGGCGCGCCCACACGCTCCGGCCACCGGTGTGCAGGCCACGCGCCGCCGGCAGGAGCGGCGTCTCCACGGCAGCGACGACTGCCCGCAGATCCTCGATCTCCCAGTCCGCCCCGCGGAGCCGCAGCGACCGGGTCCCGTCCGACAGGAACAGGATCAGCGACGGGGGGAGATCGATCCCCTCACTGTTGGGGCTGGCGGGCACCCACGCGAGCAGCGCCTTCACCGACGGGTCGGCGCGCTCGAAGGTCACGACCCTGCCTCGAGCGTCCGTGCACTCGATCGCCCGGTCCGAGATCCGGAGCGACGCGGTGGCGAGGAACCGCCGGTTGCGAAGCGTCAGCACTCCGACGACCACCAGAGCCACCGCGGTGGCGAAGCCGAACAGCCCGAGGTAGACGGCCAGCGCGGCACCGCGGTCGTCGGCGACCGCGACTCCCCAGACGCTCCCCGCCAGCAGGACCAGCGCGGGAAGGACGGCGACGGGCCTCAGCCGTCGCGACTCGTTCTTCTGCCGGGCCCTCGAGGGCCGGAACTCGCGAACCGGCTCCGAGCGGTCCGCCCGTCGCCGCTCCATCAGACGGACGCGACGGACGGAGAGCCGGTGCGGACGCGGTTCCGAAGAGGGTCGTCGAGGATGCGGCGCATGGCGTCAGGGTAGCGGTGGCGTTTGGTCGTGCCGCGCGGGTCGTCACCTGACGACAGGTCGGCCCCTCCCGAGGTGCTGCCGCCGAGCACGATCATCCGAGCGAGGGCTCGTCCGGGTCGACAGACTGGGCTGGTGTCCTCACCGATGACGATCCGCGCCGTGCCGACCTCGGCCCAGCGTGAGGAGATGCACCTCAGGCTCCATCTCGCAGAGAGCAGGCGAGTGCTGCCTCTCGCGGCCGTCCCCGGCGATCGGCCTCCTCAGGACCTTCCGTACCGGGCAGCGCACTCGACGCACGCGCGACGCCGGGCGCGGCGGCAGGCCGCCGGGGGCCGAGCGCCCTGACGCGACTCCCGCGCCGCCGGCGACACGACGCCCCCACTCGACGCCCCACGTACCCACTCAGACAGGACCTGCCATGACCTCCTCCCTCTCCCACCCGGCGAGCCGCTGGGCTCTCGACCACATGCCCCTCACCGCGCAGGCCGTCCGGGAGCTCGCTCCGGTGCTCTCCGGGAAGAAGCTGGCGATCTGCCTCCACGTCGAGCCCAAGACCGCCGCCCTCGTCTCGCTCCTCGTCGAGGCCGGGATGGACATCGCTCTGACGGGCTCGCCCGGAACCACGAAGGACGACGTCGCCGACGACCTCCGCGCCCTCGGCGTGCACGTGCACACGAAGCAGAGCGACGGCGAGGCGGAGCACCTCCGCAACATCGAGAAGGTGCTCGAGCACGATCCCGATCTCACCCTCGACAACGGCGCCGACCTGACTCTCCGGCTCATCAACTCGGGCGTCCCGGACCACTACCTCGGCGGCACCGAGGAGACCACCACCGGCGGCATCCGCCTGCGGGAGAACAGCGCGACCCTCCCGCGACCGGTCGTCGTCATCAACGACTCGCCCCTCAAGCTGATCGTCGAGAACGAGTACGGGGTCGGCCAGAGCGTCGTCCAGGGCTTCATGAACGCCACGAACCTCATGATCCCCGGCACGCGCGCCGCGGTCATCGGCTACGGCCCGTGCGGACGCGGAGTCGCCGACACCCTCGCGCAGCTCGGAGCGCGGGTCTCCGTCGCCGACGTCGACCCGATCCGCTCGCTGCAGGCGATCCTCCGCGGCCACCGTGTCGGACCCGTCGCCGACGTCCTCTCGGACGCGCAGTTCGTCTTCACCGCCACCGGCGCACCCGGCGTCATCGGCGCCGCGGAGATCGACGCGTTTGCCGACGGCGCCGTGATCGCGGGCGTCGGCCACTTCCCGTGGGAGATCGACGAGGACGCCCTCGCGGCCGCCACGGAGTCGACCACCGAGTTCGCCGACGGACAGCGCCGGCAGGGCATCCGCCTGAAGAACGGCAAGCAGATCGTCCGCCTCGAGAACGGCCGGATGATCAACCTCACCGCCGCCGGTGGGAATCCGATCCAGGCGATGGACCTCGGCCTGACCCTCCAGGCACGGAGCCTCGCCGCTGTCGTCACCGCGGACCTCGACGCCGCCGTGCAGCCCGTCCCGGCCGACGTCGAGCACCGCATCGCGACCGACCTCGTCGCCCTCCTCAGCCGCTGAGGGGCGAGCGGCGGACCTCGCGGCGATCCGCGGGGCGGCGGCACCTCAGAAGACGGCGATCGGATTGACCGGAACGCCGGTGAGCCCGAGCAGGCGCGGTGGAGCCACGCTGAGCAGGAACGACCAGCGGGACAGCTCGGCGCAGACCACGGCGAGCTGCTCCACGTCCGCGCTGTCGATGAGGGGCATGCCCAGCCGTGCGAGCGCGACCATGTGCATCGGCATCGGCATCTCGGGATCGTGAGGGGGGAAGCTGTCGCCGACGTCCCCCGCGTAGAGCGCCACGCCCCGGTCATGCATCCAGGTCACGGCGTCGACGGTCATGCCGGGGGCCTGCTCCTCCGAGTCCCAGGAGAAGCCCCACCCGCTGCGGACGACGAGCGCGTCGCCGGACTGCAGGGGGACGCCTCCCCGGCGCTCGGCCGCGTCGAGGTCGGCGGCGACGATCGCGTGCGCCGCCGGCAGCCTCCCCTGCGGCGCGAGGTCGAGGAGGACTCCGCGCGTGACGATGCCCTCGGCGAACGAGGAGGTGGATCCGTGCATCACTCCGCCGGCGGTGACGGCTTCGGCGAGAGGCCGGCCCGGGTAGACGACTCCGTCATCGACGGGCAGGTGCGCGAACGCGTCCAGGTGGGTCATCGCCGGGTGGTGCGGAGTCACGATCAGCACCTCGGACATGCCCATCGGAGGGGTTCCGGTGTAGAGGAGCGCCTGCTGCACCGGGGGCGACGGCGGAGCGGCGGGCGCGAAGGGGCCGCCCAGCATCGACGCGGGAGCCACGGGGAGGGCGAGCGAGACCCAGCGGCCGGTCCTCACCTCCTCCGCGGCACGTCGCCGTGCGGCGTCGTCGATGAGGGTGAGCGTGCCGAGCTCGTCCTCCGCGCCCCATCGGCCTCGGTCGTCGGGGAGCTGCGTGCCGGTCATGGGATGTCCTGTCGGATCGATGTGGTCCGGGGTGTGGTGCACACTCCAGGGAGGGGACTGCAGAAGCAGGTCCCTGCAGGCTACCTCGTGAAGCAGGTTCCTGTTTCTTCGAATCACCCAGGAGGGATGTCGGCGTGGACGACGACGAAGGACTCGAGGCCGTCCTCGGCTGGAACGCGGTCAAGGTCGCGCGGATCATCGGCGCGCGCATCACCGCCGGGCTCGCGGAGCACGACGTGAGCCTGGTGCAGTTCGGCGTCCTCTCCTGCCTCACCGGCGGAGCGCAGCTGACCTCGGCCGAGATCGCCCGCGCGGTCTTCGTCCGCCCGCAGACGATGTCCGAGGTCCTCGACGGCATGGAGCGGCGAGGGCTGATCGAGCGTGTCGGAGTCCGCGGGAAGGGCCGACGCACACCCATCCGTACGACCGCCGACGGGGAGCGCGTCCTCACCGCGGCGCGCGCGGTCGCGCTCGCGACCAACGACCTCAGCGACGTCGGCCTGAGCGCCCCCGCCGCCCAGCAGCTGAACGACCTCCTGCTCACCGTCATCCGGAACGCCGAGGAGCCTACGGGAGCCGGGTTCGGGTCCTGACGAGGTCGAAGCCGGGCTTCGGAGCATCGCCGATGCAGGACCTCGTCCAGACGGTGCTCACAACGAAGGATGGATCTGCTCCAGGACCCCGCGATCCGCGCGGAACGGGCGCCGGAGCCTCATCCTTCCTCCGTCGCGAACAGGATCAGCCGATCCGCAGCAACGCCGACACCGCTGCCACCACCGTCCGCTGAGGAGGGTCGGGCGGGCGACGAGACCCTCCCGCCCGTCCTCGGGCATCACGCCGGGCGCAGCCAGTCCGTGATCGCGCCGACGACTTGGTCGAGGTGGGACTCGAGCAGGAAGTGCCCGCCGTCGACGAGCTCGATGCGCGCGTGGGGCGCGTCGCGGAGGAACGCCTGGGCGCCGGCGGGGGCGAAGATCTCGTCGTTCCGGCCCCAGACGGCGAGGACGGGGACTCCGGACTCGCGGATCCACGCCTGCACCGCGGGGTAGAGCTCGCGGTTGGTGGCGTAGTCGCGGAAGAGCGCCAGCTGCACGTCGTCCTGGCCGGGGCGGGCGAGGAGAGCGAGGTCGTGCTCCCAGGCGTCCGGATCGACGGTGGTGGAGTCGGGGACACCGTGGGTGTACTGCCATTCGACGGCCTCCCGGCCGAGAGCCGGCCGGAGGGCGTCGCGCGTCTCGTCGGTCCGCTCGGCGGCGTCGGCCCAGATCGGGTCCCAGAAGCCGGGCACGAAGCCCTCCTCGTAGGCGTTGCCGTTCTGCGAGATCACGGCGACGACCGCGGACGGATCGGCGAGGGCGAGGCGCCAGCCGACGGGGGCGCCGTAGTCCTGGACGTAGATCGCGTACCGGGTCACCCCGATGGTCTCGAGGAAGCGGCCGGTCACCGCGGTCAGGGCGGCGAACGTGTAGTCGAAGTCCTCGACGGAGGGCGCGGACGAGCGTCCGAAGCCGATGTGGTCGGGGGCGATGACGCGGTAGTGCCCCGCGAGGGCGGGGAGGAGGTGGCGGAACATGTGCGAGCTGCTCGGGTATCCGTGCAGCAGCAGGAGGACGGGCGCGTCGACGGGCCCGGCCTCCCGCCAGAAGACGTCGAGTCCGTCGACGGACACGGTGCGGTGATGGACGACGACCATGGCTAACCCCTTACAATAGATTTACTGGTTAGCCGGACGCTAGCATGGATCGAACGGGCCGCACGGCGGGAGAACGGGGAGCGATGGATCGGGACGAGGAGCTGCTCCTGGCGGTGCTGAACAGCGCGCCGGTGGTGGACGGACGGCCGACGGACGACCTCGGCGACGCGTCCGGTCGCGAGCTCGCCCGGCGGTGGGGCGGAGTCGGCACCGAGGACGAGCTCGAGCGGCTGCGCCGCGCCCGCGACGCGCTCCAGGCCGTCGTGCGCTCGGACGCGCCCGCGGCCGTCACGGAGCTCGCGGACCTGGTCGCGCGCGCCGTTCGCACCCCGCGCATCACCGGTGAGGGCGTCGTGTGGGAGCTGAGCGCTCCCGAGCCGGATCGCCTCGCGGTGCAGTCGGTCCTCGCCTGGTCCGCTGTGAACGCCCGGTTCCCCGGGCGGCTCCGCGCCTGTGCGAACGACGAGTGCAACCTCTTCCTCCTCGACCGCAGCCGCCCCGGCACCGCCAAGTGGTGCTCGATGGCGACGTGCGGCAACCGGATGAAGGCCCGCGCGCACGCGAGCCGGTCGCGGGACTGAGCGCGGCCGGGAGGCGGACGCCGTCGAGCTAGCGGGGTCGCACGTCGTAGGTGACCCGGAGGAGCCCGTCCCCCTCGCTGCTGTGATGGCCTCGGAGGGTGAGGAGCACGTCGCCGGTGAGGTCGCCGAAGAGGCGGTGACCCTGTCCGATCAGCACGGGAGCGATCGAGACGGTCAGCTCGTCGACGAGGCCCGCCCTCAGGAACGCCTGGATGGTGCGGCCTCCGTCGATGTAGACGCGCTCTGCCGCTCCGGCGTCGAGCAGCAGCGCCGCCTCCTCGACGGAGTGAGCCACCTCCACTCTGCCGTCCGCCTCGATCGTGGTGCTCAGCACGACGACCCGCTTCCCCTCGAACGGCCAGGCGTCGAAGCCGAGGACCGTCTCGTAGGTGGAGCGCCCCATGACGAGGGTGTCGATCGTCGGGAAGAACGTCTCCCAGATGAGCGCGGGGTGGGCCGTCGCCTCCGCGGTGTGAGGTCGCGGGGCGGGATCGGTGAGCCAGTCGAGGTCTCCGCCCGGTCGCGCGATGAAGCCGTCGAGACTCGTGCCGATGAACACGCATCCCGTCCACGATCGGTTCTCTGCCATGTCCAGCCTTTCCGAAGAGCGTCGTGTGCGAGGGCAATGATCGCAGGGGAGGCGTCGCGACCGGACGGTCATCGGGGTCCCGGCGCGGCATCGGCGGTCGGCCGCCCGAGACGCTCGGCCGCGCGCGGATCCGCTGAGTACGCTCGGGCCATGCAGCGCACGGTGGGCGGAGTCGTCATCGAGGTCGTCCACTCGAGGACCGGTGACGCGACCCGGACTCCCGACGGCCCGATCCAGCTGTGGAGGATCACCCTCTCCGGAGCAGGCATCGATCACACCGCGACGGTCGCCGTCGCCGGCACGTCGACGGAGCCGGACGACGACGTGCTCGCCACCGTCCTCGACGTGGCCGTCGTGGAGTACGTCTCCGTATCCGAGGATTCGAGCACGACTCCGGCGTTCCGCGAGTGGAAGCGGGACCACGCGTCCGAACTGCATCAGCTCGTGGCGGCGCTTCGAGCGGGCAGCTGACTCCTGCCGGGCGAGCAGCGGATGCTAGGCGCCGCGCAGCCGGGCCGTCGATGCGGACGCCTGCGCTCGAGCCCGTTGCAGGGCCTCCTCGCGTCCGGCCGCGTCGAGGCGGGCGGGACCGTAGGTGACCACCGGGGGCAGGACGTCGTACCCGACGAACTCGAGCATCCCGCGATGGATGTGGAAGAGGAACGACTGCAGGTCGCCGTAGCCGTCGGCGGCGCCGGGCGCGAACGCCGCTTCGCCACCTCCCGTCGTCAGCAGGAGCATCGCGCTCCTGCCGCGCAGGCCGCCCTCGGCGAAGACGCCGTGCTCGCCTCCGAACGTCGCGCCCATCACGAAGACGCGGTCGATCCAGCCTTTCATGATCGCCGGCATCGAGAACCACCACAGGGGGAACGAGAGCACCAGGAGATCCGCCTGCATCAGCTCGTCGAGGTCGCTCGCGACGGGCTCCCCGAGCGTCTTCTCGAGGACTGCGGTCATCTGCTGCGCCTGCGGCTTGAAGTAACCGGAGCCGGGCGCGAACTGGTCGCGGTGCAGCACCGGGTCCCGGCCCTCGGCGTACAGGTCGAGCCGGCGCACCTCCATGCCGTCGGCCCTCAGCTGCTCGAGGACCGCGTCCGCCTGCGCCGAGGAGAAGGACCGCTCCTCGGGATGGGCGTGGACGAGCAGAGCGCGGCGAGCGGGAGCGGCCTCGGAAGCATCGGTCATGCCGCCGATCATATCGACGATTCGCGATACGTCGCTAGATCGAGGCTCCGAGCCGCCTCAGGAGCCCGTCGACGTCGGCGTCGCTCCTCCGGTAGTGGGTGTACTTCCCCACGCGCGTCGAGCGGACGAGGCCCGCGCGCTCCAGGGATCCCATGTACGACGAGATGGTCGACTGCGCGAGACCGCTCTTCGCGGCGAGATGGGTGACGCAGACCCCGAACTCGGCGCGGTCGGCGATCGGCTCGAACTCGCTGAACGACGCCTCGGGAGAGCGGAGCCACTCCATGATCTGCAGTCGCGTGGGATTGCCCAGCGCCTTCAGCACCTCGACCAGTCCCGTGTCCACCGCGCCATTCTCCCCTGCTCGCCGCCCGGGCGCCTCCGCGCCGGAATCACCCTCCGCCCGGACGCACCCCGCTCACGGCAGCAGGATCACCTTGCCGTCGAGCGTCCGGGACTCGGCGAGCTCCATCGCCTCGACGATCCCCGTGAGCGGGAAGCGGGCGGCGATGTTGGCCGTCAGCGAGCCGTCGGCGAGGAGTCCGAGCACGCGGCCGAGGTCCTCCTCGAGCCGCGCACGGAAGCGCGCGGGGCGCAGCGAGTGGCCCGCCCAGAGGTCGTAGAAGACCGCGCGCCGGCCGTTGGGGGCGAGCTGGTAGGCCTGGATCCGCGCGAGCTGGCGGAGGAACGGGGGCCAGATGCTCCCGGTGCTCGCGCTGACGATCGCGTACGCGACGAGGGTGCCGCCGGGCGCGAGCAGCGACCACGCCAGCCGGGTCGTCGCTCCGCCGACGTTGTCGAACACGGCCTGCACTCCGCCGGGAGCGAGCTCGCGCACGCGGGCGGCGAGGTCGGGATCGGCGTAGTCGACGGGCTCCACTCCGGCCGCTCGGAGGGCCTCGTGGTGGCGGGGCGAGGCGGCGCCGATCACGCGGATCCCCTCGAGGCGGGCGAGGCGGTGCACGAGGCCGCCGACTCCGCCGTTCGCGCCGAACAGGAGGATCGTGTCGCCGCGGGAGACCCGGGCCGAGCAATGCAGCATCTGCCACGCCGTCACTCCGTTGACCACGACGGCCTCGGCGTCCTCCGACGCGACCGCGTCGGGGACGAGAACGCAGTCGCGGGCGGCGACACGGGCGTGCGCGGTCCAGCCGCCGGTCTTGGTGAGCGCGGCGACGCGGCGGCCCTCGAGCGACGCGTCGCCGCCGGGGCCGACCGCGAGGACCCGGCCGACGAGGTCGTAGCCGGGCGTGAAGGGGAACGGCGGCTGGGCGAAGTAGCGGCCGCGGCGCATCGACTGCTCGGCGAACGAGATGCCGGTGGCCTCGACGGCGACGAGCAGCTCGCCGGCCGCGGGAGGCTCGACCGGTGCCTGCTCGAGGAGCAGTCCGGACGGCTCGACGATCCCGGGGAGGACGACGCGGGTGGTGGTGCGGGGAAGGGTGGTGGACATGAGGGGCTCCTGGAGGTTGTAGGTGAGTGACTGGACAGTCACAACGGCGGACATGAGAAAGAGGGTGGCGAAGAGGAGGAGGAAGAGGAGGGAGAGGGAAGGACCGCGGACTCAGTCGCGGTGCCGGATGCCGTCGGAGACGATGCGGGCCCACTCGGAGTCGACGCCGCCGAGGTCGGTCTGCACGATCAGGTGGCAGAGCTGCCCGTAGGCGACGAAGCGCTGCACGGCCGGGCCGTCGGCTCCGGACACGACGGTGACCGTCCGGACGACCGACGAGATCCCCCGGCGCACCGCCTCGCGGATCTCGGGGACCTCGCACGCGCTCTGCGCCTGCGACTGCAGCATGATCAGGTCGCGGTCGGCGATCAGGTCGATGTAGGCGACGGTCATCGCCTCGAGCCGGTCGGCCGGGTCCGAGGAGGGCGAGGCCTCCCCCGCCGCCGCGAGCGTGGACGCCACCTGCTCGTAGCAGCGGTCGACCGCGGCGACGAAGACGCCGAGCTTGCCCGGGAACAGGCGGAAGACGTAGGCGGGCGAGACGCCGGCCTCGGCCGCGACCTCGGTGATCGGAGTCGCGGCGTAGCCGGTGCGCGCGAACACGTGCAGCGCCGCCGCGGTGATCCGCTCGCGCTGCGCCTCGGCGGTGGAGCGGGTGGAGGGGGTGGGCATGTGACTGATCGAACACTTACTTCGTTCGGTTGTCAAGAGCGACTGCCGGACGGATCGACGCGCGGGCCGGATCCGGAGCCCCAACGACTCCTTCAGCAGTACCGACGCAGGCCTGCCGGCCAGGAGGGGCGCGCGCCGATCCGGAGCTCGAGCGCGCCTCCTCCGCCCTGCCGAAAGTGGTTCGGCTACCGTCCGTCGCGGGCCGAGATCCTCGGTCCGCCACCCGAGGAGGGATCGCCCATGCACGATTCGACCGAGGCTGCCGTCGTCAAGAGGGTCCTGGAGGACGAGATCCTCGAGAACTACGCCTCCGTGGTGGACGTGGTCCGGACCTGGATCGAGAGCCCGAACAGCGTCTGCATCGTCTACCGGCGCCGTCTCGACGGCGACCATCTGATCGGTCAGCGCTTCCGCTTCCCACCGCACGCCGCGAACGACGATCCCGTCTCGACGGGAGTCGATGCGGCGCTGAACACGGCCGAGCCCCTCGGCGCACCCCTGGAACGCGCGCGGCTCGCGGGCGGGGTCTTCTGGTTCGCGATACCGCCGACCGACGCACTGCCCTCCATCCCCGACGGGCCGTCAGCACCGAGCCGGGACTGAGCGACGGCGGCGAGCTCGACCGGGCACCCCCCCTACCCCGCACCCCCACCCCGCCCCTAGGTTGGGGGGACCCGCATCGCCGACCGCGCACCACTGAGTTCCGATGGAGGAACGCCATGGCCACGACACCCGTGCTCCGCAGGATCGCGATCGCGCTGGTCGCGGTCGTCGCAGTGGGAGTGGCGGGTGCCGCACCGGCGTCCGCTCTCGACAGGCCCGTCTCCGGATACCTGAAGGACAGCGGGCTCACGCCCGAGAAGATCCGCGACTTCCTCGGCGGACCCCTCATCTCGCCCTCGACGCAGGTGGGCTACGACGGAGCGGTCTCGAGCGTCGATGCGAACGCGAGCCGCGTGGGCATGGAGGTGCTGAAGCGCGGCGGCAACGCAGCTGACGCCGCTGTCGCCACAGCCGCGGCCCTCGGCGTGAGCGAGCCCTACAGCGCCGGCATCGGCGGAGGCGGGTACTTCGTCTACTTCGACAAGGCCTCCGGCGAGGTCAGCACCATCGACGGACGCGAGACAGCGCCGGCCGGCATCACCTCGGACGCGTTCCTCGACCCCGCGACCGGAGCCCCGTACCCGTTCACCCCGGACCTCGTCTCCTCCGGCGTCGCGGTCGGCGTGCCCGGCACGGTGGCGACCTGGGACACCGCGGTCGACCGCTTCGGCACCCTGCCGCTCCCCGTCGTGCTGGCGCCCTCGATCGCGCTCGCGGCGAAGGGCTTCCGGGTGGACGAGACCTTCCGCAACCAGACGCTCGACAACCTCGAGCGGTTCCAGGCGTTCCCCGACACGGCCGAGCTCTTCCTCCCCGGTGGGGACGCGCCGAAGGTGGGCAGCACCTTCCGCAACCTCGACCTCGCGAAGACGCTGACCTCCATCGCCGTCCACGGGCCGGACGCGTTCTACGAGGGCGCGCTGGCCGCCGAGATCGCCGACACGGTCCAGAACCCGCGGATCGCCGAGGGGTCGGACCTCCCCGCCCCGGCCGGCACGATGACGGCCGCCGACCTCGCGGCCTACTCGGTCGCCGAGCAGGCGCCGACCCGCGTCTCCTACCGCGGACTCGACGTCTACGGGATGGCACCCTCCTCCTCCGGCGGGATCGCGGTCGGCGAGGCCCTCAACATCCTCGAGAACCACGACCTCGCGTCCGAGGACACCGGCAGCGCCCTGCACCTCTACCTCGAGGCGTCCGCCCGCGCCTTCGCCGACCGGGGCGCCTACGTCGGCGACCCGGCCTTCGTCGACGTGCCCACCGAGACGCTCCTCAGCCAGGAGTTCGCGGACTCGCGGGACTGCACGATCGACCCGGCGACCGCCTCCGTCCGCCCGGTCGCGCCCGGCGCTCTCGACGGCTCCGGATGCGCGACCGCCCCCGCCGCGGAGGAGTCGGACACCGAGAACATCTCCACCACCCACCTCTCGGTCGTCGACAAGTGGGGCAACGCCGCCTCCTACACGCTGACGATCGAGCAGACCGGCGGCTCGGCGATGACCGTCCCCGGCCGCGGCTTCCTCCTCAACAACGAGATGACCGACTTCTCCCCCACCTTCGTCGACGGGGACCCGAACCGGATCGAGCCGGGCAAGCGCCCGCGCTCGTCGATGTCGCCGACGATCGTGCTCGACGGCGGGGACGTGCGGTTCGTCGTCGGCTCGCCGGGCGGATCCACGATCATCACGACGGTCCTGCAGACCCTGGTCAACCGCATCGACCTCGGCATGACGCTCCCCGAGGCGGTGGCAGCGCCCCGCGCCTCCCAGCGCAACGGCGCGACGACCTCGGCCGAGCCCGAGTTCATCGAGGCGTACGCCGACGACCTCGCTCCCTTCGGCCAGCAGCTGGTCCCCTCGGGCGACACCTTCACCTCGGCCGCGCAGATCGGCGCGGTGGCCGCCATCGAGGTCGACCCCTCCGGCCGGATGACCGCGGTCGCCGAACCGGTGCGGCGCGGCGGCGGCGTCGGGCTGGTGGTCCGGCCCGAGAAGTGACGCCACGGAGCCTCCCCGGCCCGCTGAGAGGAACCGTCGGCCGGCCGCTTCTCTCGCCCGGGAGCGGTCCTCCGCGGGAAGGGGGCGTCTGCGACACTGGGGAGATGTCGTCGTCGCGCCCGCTGCGCACCCTCCGAGGTGTCGTCGCGGCGACGGTGGCGACGCTCGTCGCACTGTTCTCGCACGTGGCCGGCGGCGGCCAGATCCCGGGTCCGCTCGGTGTCGCGATGCCGCTCGTCCTGTCGGTCCTGGTGTGCGTGGCGTTCGCCGGGCGCAGGCTCTCCCTGGTCCGCCTGGCGGTCTCGGTGGGAGTCAGCCAGTTCCTGTTCCACACGCTCTTCACGATCGGGACCTTCACGGGGCCGGTCGATGCGCCGATGGTGCACGCGCACCACGGTGCCGTGATCGACGTCAGCGCGGCGATGACGCACAGCGGGATGACCGGCTCCTCGATGTGGGCGGCGCACCTCGTCGCCGCCGTCGCGACGACCGCGGCGCTCCACCGCGGCGAGTCCCTCCTCGTCAGGGTCGCCGCGACGACGAGCCACCTCGTCACCCGCCTGGTGCGGGTCCTGCCGACCCCGGCGACCGCTCCTCGACCCGCGCGACGCTCCTCCTTCGAGCTGCGCGACGTGCTCCCCCTCGCCTCGGGCGTCTTCCCCCAGGCGGCGCTGCGGCGCGGCCCCCCTCTGCAGCCCGCCTCCTGATCATCGACGCGAGCCGCGGCGAGGACCTCCCCGGAGGTCTCCGCGGCGTCTGACCGACCCGTCTCCTCCCCCACAGGGGTCTCCGAGGGACGCCGGCCGGTCGGCGTCTCGGTGACTCCTCCCGGACGGATCGTCCTGGCCCGGCGCTCCTGCGCGCCGGCGGAGGGGTCTGTGGAGCGTCCCCTCGGGGACGCCCCTGAAGGGAGCCACGCCTGTGGCACAAGCATCGACACCGGTCGACGACGACCTCCTCCCGCCTCCGCGGCCGCTCGCCACTCCTCTCCGCGGGGCGGAGGCAGCCCTCCTGCTCGCGATACCGGCGGCGGTCGCCGTCGCCCTGCTGGGCCTGTCGTACACCGGGGCGTTCTCGGTGGCGACGCGGCTGATCGACCCCGGCGACCTGGTCGGCCGCGGTCTGGGTGGCGTCCGCGATCGCTGTCCTCGTGTTCACGGCGGCGAACACCATCGGGCAGCCGCTGGACGCGCCGGGCTTCCGGACGCAGCTCGTCTTCTACGCCACGCAGATCGAGCTGGGGCAGACGCTCGTGGCCTCGACGGCGTGCGCGACGGCCGTCCTCCTCCTCACCCTGTTCTCGCGGCGGCGGGCCTGGGTGGCGGCGGCGACCGCGATCGCGGTGCTGGCGCTGCTCCCCCTCTCGCTCTCCGGGCACGCCGCCGGCGCCGACGAGCACGCGAACGCGGTGAACAGCCTGGCCGTGCACCTGATCGGAGTGACGGCCTGGGCCGGCGGGCTCGCCGCGGTGATCCTGCTGCGGCGGACCGTCGGCGCCCAGCTCGGCGTGGTCGTCGCACGCTACTCGGTGCTGGCCGGCTGGGCGTTCGGGGCGGTCGCCTTCTCGGGTCTGGTGAACGCGTCGCTCCGGATCGAGGACCTCGACGACCTGAGCACGCCCTACGGGCAGCTGCTGATCGTCAAGGCCGTCGCGCTGCTCGCCCTCGGCGGCGCGGGCCTCGGGCACCGGCTGCGGCTGATCCCGCGGCTGCGCGCCGACCCGGCCGACCGCCGCGCGTTCGTCGCGATCGCGGTCGGCGAGGTGGTGGTGATGGCGCTGACCATCGGCGTCTCGGTGGCGCTCTCGAACAGCGCGCCGCCGGTCTCGCAGGACCCGATCAGCGGAGACGTCCGGCGCAGTCTGCTCGGCTTCCGCTACCCGCCCGAGGTCACGCCCGAGCGGATGCTCGACCAGTGGCACCTCGACGCCGTCTGGCTCGGGATCGCGGTCGTCGGCGCCGCCCTCTACGTGTCGGCGGTCCTGAGGCTGCGGCGCCGCGGCGACGCCTGGCCGCTCGGGCGCACCGTCGCCTGGGTGGCCGGCTGCGCGGCCCTCGCCTACACGACCAGCGGCGGCCCGGCCGTGTACGGGCAGGTGCACTTCAGCACCCACATGATCCAGCACATGCTGCTGATGATGGTCGTGCCGCCGCTGCTCGTGCTCGGCGGACCGGTGCTGCTCGCTCTGCGGGTGCTGCCGGTGCGCCGCGACGGCGGGCGCGGGCTGCGGGAGTGGATCCTCGCCGTCGTGCACTCCCGCTACCTCGCCGTGCTGTCGCGGGCGCCCGTCGCCGCCGTTCTCTTCGCCGGCAGCCTGGTCGTCTTCTACTACACCGGCTGGTTCGAGTGGGCGATGTTCAGCCACCAGGGCCACGTCCTGATGACCCTGCACTTCCTCGCCACGGGCTACCTCTTCTTCTGGGTCCTGATCGGCGTCGACCCCGGCCCGAACCGGCCCGGCCACGTGCTGAGGCTGCTGGTGATGCTCGCGACGCTGGCGTTCCACGCCTTCTTCGGCCTGGCGATCATGTCGCAGACCACTGTGCTGGCCGCGTCCTGGTGGACCGCGCTCGGATACACCGACACGGAGGCGCTGCTCGCCGACCAGGGCGTCGGCGGAGGGATCGCCTGGTCGGCGGGCGAGATCCCGATGGTGCTGATCGCCCTGGTCGTGGTCGCGCAGTGGGTGCGCTCCGAGGAGCGGACCGCGAAGCGCTACGACCGGCGCGCCGACCGCGACGGCGAGGCCGAGCTCACCGCCTACAACGACCACCTGAACCGGCTCGACAGCCGGAGCACTCCCCGTCCGACCACCACGAAGGAGACCGACCGATGACCTCTCGACCCCTGCGACGGCTTCCCGCCGCGCTGGCAGCCCTCGCCCTGGCGGGCGTCCTGATCGGGACGGCCGGGCCCGTCCAGGCGCACGACCAGCTGATCAGCAGCACTCCCGGCTCCGGTGAGCACTTCACGAACTCGCCCGCGGAGGTGACGCTGACGTACTCCGAGGACGTCCTCACGATCGGCGCGCTGGTCCTCGTCACCGACATGGACGGCATCGACCACGTGTCCGGCCCGGTCGAGCTGACCGACTCGACGGTCACTGCTCCGCTCGAGGCGGCGCTTCCGGGCGGCTCCTACGACCTCAAGTGGCGGGTGGTCTCCGCCGACGGCCACCCGATCGCGGGCGTCGTCCCCTTCACCGTCGGTGACGGCGCCTCGGCGCAGGCCGCGGCCGTGGCGGAATCCACCCCGACCATCGAGCCGACCGTCGTCGCAGCCGCCTCCTCGCAGGCCCCGCCGGACGTCCTCCGACCGGTTCTCATCGGTCTGACCGGCGCGGTCCTCGCCGTCGCGGCCTTCCTCCTGATCACCCGCCGCCGCGGGCGGCCCTCGACCACCGCCGAAGACCGGACGTCGTCGTGACCGCCGACGTCCTCCACCCACCGCACCACTTCACAGGAAGGCGCCACACCATGCGCACTCGACACGTCACCACCCTCTCCGCCCTCTCGGCCGCAGCCCTGCTCGCCCTGACCGGCTGCAGTGCCGGAGCCTCCGGCAGCCCCTCCGCCGAGGTCGCGCCCGCCGCGACCGAGGTGAGCATCACCGACGGCTGGGTGAAGGCCGCCGACTCCGGCATGTCCGCCGCGTTCGGTGAGCTGGAGAACTCCGGCACCGAGGACGTCACCGTCGTGTCCGCCACCTCCGCCGCGTCCTCCGAGCTGGAGCTGCACGAGACCGTGGCGAACGAGTCGGGCGAGATGGTGATGCGCGCCAAGGAGAGCGGCTTCACGATCCCCGCCGGCGGCAGCCTCGAGCTCGCCCCCGGCGGGAACTACATCATGCTGATGGACCTCGCCGCGCCGATCGTCGCCGGGGACGAGGTCACCGTCACCCTCACCTTCTCGGACGACTCCACGACGGAGTTCACCGTCCCGGCGCGCGACTACGCCGGCGCGAACGAGGACTACGAGGGCGGCGACATGGACATGGACATGGGCGGAGAGGGCTGATGAGCGAGGACCGCGAGACCGGCCACGGCGCCGACGAGCGCCCGCGCAGCGCCGTCAGCCGGCGACGGCTCCTCCTCGGCGGAGCAGTCGCCGGCATCGGCGCGGCCGGTGCGATCGGAGCGGACCAGCTGCTCGGCCGCGGCGGCGCTGCGCCGGCAGCGGCCGCCGCGCTG
This sequence comes from Rathayibacter sp. RFBD1, assembly GCF_002932915.1. Taxonomy (NCBI): domain Bacteria; kingdom Bacillati; phylum Actinomycetota; class Actinomycetes; order Micrococcales; family Microbacteriaceae; genus Rathayibacter; species Rathayibacter sp. RFBD1. The sequence goes on along the minus strand of NZ_PSWQ01000009.1, from coordinate 293,947 downwards.
AACGGCGACGAGACGATCCCCTTCCACGGTGCGCACCAGGCGGGGATCGCCGCGAAACCGCAGGCGCACGCGACCTTCGTCGCCCTCGATCTGCGCGAGAGCACCGACCGGGACGGGCTGCGGCGGATGCTGCGCATCCTGTCCGACGACGCCGCGCGCCTCACCCAGGGGCAGCCGGCCCTGGCCGACTCCGAGCCCGAGCTCGGCGTGGTCCCCGCCCGCCTCACCGTGACCTTCGGGTTCGGGCCGAGGCTCGTGTCCCTCGCGGCCGGCGAGGCGGCGAAGCCGGCCTGGCTGGCACCGCTGCCCGCGTTCGGGATCGACCGGCTCGAGGAGCAGTGGAACGACGGGGACCTGCTGCTGCAGTTCCACGCCGACGACGCGTTCACGATCGCGCACGCGCTGCGGATGCTGCTGAAGAACACCCGCACCTTCGCGACCGTCCGCTGGACCCAGACCGGGTTCCGCCGGGCGCACGGCTCCGAGAAGGTCGGCACCACGATGCGGAACCTGTTCGGCCAGGTCGACGGGACCGTCAATCCGCGCCCCGAGGACGTCGACTTCGACGAACTGGTCTGGGTCCGCGACGGCTGGCTCGCCGGCGGCACCGGGCTGGTGCTGCGCCGGATCCGGATGGACCTCGACAAGTGGGACCGCCTGGACCGCAGCGGCCGCGAGCAGTCCGTCGGGCGGACCCTCGCGAACGGCGCGCCCCTCACCGGGACGGCGGAGGCCGACGAGCCCGACTTCGAGGCGACGACGGCCATCGGCTTCCCGGTGATCCCGGAGTTCTCGCACATGAGGCGCGCCCGCTCGGAGAACACCGCCGAGCGCTTCCACCGCCGCGCCTACAACTACGACGACACCCCGACGGGCGAGGACATCTCGAACTCCGGGCTGATCTTCGCGGCGTACCAGGCCGACGTCACCGCGCAGTTCGTGCCGATCCAGAAGCGACTGGACGAGCTGGACCTGCTCAACGAGTGGACGACGCCGATCGGCTCCGCCGTCTTCGCGATCCCGCCGGGTTGCGTCGAGGGCGGTTACATCGGCGACACCCTCCTCTGACCCTCACCGGCACCCGCCACAGCACCGAAGGACCAGAAGCATGACCACCACCGCCACGAGACCCCGCGACTCCGCCGACACCCCGCCCCCGCCGCGCAGAAGCAGCGGAGGCTGGCTCGGACAGCTGCTGCTCCGCCTGCACTTCTCCGCCGCCCTCTTCGTCGGGCCGTTCATCCTCGTCGCCGCGACCAGCGGAGCGCTCTACGCACTCACCCCGCAGCTCGAGCAGGTCGTCTACGCGCAGGAGCTGCACGCCCCCGAAGCGGACACCTACCTGCCCCTGGCCGACCAGATCGACGCCGCCGACGCGTACACCGGAGGCGGGCAGAGCATCGTCGCCGTCCGCCCCGCACCGAACCCCGGCGACACCACCCGGGTGATGTACGCGGACCCGTCGCTCGGCGCCAGCGAGACCCGCGCGGTCTTCATCGACCCGGCCACCGCCGACGTCCGCGGCGACCTCACCGCCTACGGCACCAGCGGCGCCCTGCCGTTGCGGACCTGGGTCAGCGACCTGCACCGGACGCTGCACCTCGGGGACGTGGGCCGCTACTACAGCGAGCTCGCCGCCTCCTGGCTGGGGGTCGTCGCCCTCGCCGGCCTGGGCCTCTGGATCATCCGCCTCCGCCGCGCCCGCGTGAAGAGGGACCTGCTGCGCCCCGCGCCGAGGACCACCGGCTACAAGCGCCTGTTCTCCTGGCACGCCTCCACGGGCGTCTGGCTGCTCGTCGGCGCCCTGTTCCTCTCGACCACCGGCATCACCTGGTCGCTCTACGGAGGCGGGAACTTCGAGACCCTCCGCTCCGCAGTCGGCTGGACCACGCCCTCGCTGGGGACGACGCTCGGCGACCGGACCGGCGAGGTGGCCGACGAGCACGCCGGGCACGCCGGACACGGCGCGGCCACCGGCGACGCCGTCGAGTCGACGGCGGGCTACTCGCCGGCCGCCTACGACTCGGTGCTCTCGGTCGCCCGCGAGGTCAACGTGAACACGGGACTGGTCGAGATCCGGCCGCCCGCGGCGGAGGGCTCGGCCTGGGTCGTGCAGGAGATCCAGCGCAGCTTCCCGACCGAGGTCGACGGCGTCGCGATCGACGGGAGCACGATGCAGGTCGTCGACCGGGTCGACTTCGCCGACTTCGGCCTCGTCGCCAAGCTCTCCCGCTGGGGCATCGACACGCACATGGGCTCGATGTTCGGGCTGCCCAACCAGCTGCTGCTGTTCGTCACCGCGGCCGGCATCGCCACGATGGTCGTGCTCGGGTACCTGATGTGGTGGAAGCGCCGCCCCACCCGCGGCCCCCGACGGCTCGTCGGCACCCCGCCGGCCCGGGGAGCGCTCCGGCGCGCGCCGTGGTGGGGAGTCGCGTCCGTCCTGGTCGTCGCCGGCGCGGTCGGGCTGTTCCTCCCGCTCGTGGGTGCGAGCCTCGCGGCCTTCGTGATCGTCGACACGCTGCTGGGGCTCCGACCCGCGCACCGCTGAGCGCGCGCGCCGGCCCGGTGAGGTCCACCGGGCCGGCGTCACAGCCCCTTCGGGAAGCCGAGGGAGCGCAGCACGGGGTCGAGGCCCTCCCATTGCTGACGCCGCTCCGCGTCCCGGTCGGCGCCGCTCCCCCGGAGTCCGACCGCCTTCGCGGCGTACACGGCGGCGTGCGAGCAGTGATCGACCATGTGCGCGACGGCCGCGGCCTGCCCGGCCGCCCGCGCGGCAGCGGTGGCGGCCCGCTCGCCCGCCTGCGTCGCGGCGCGGGCTGCGGCGTGCGCCGCGAAGGCCGCCGTGCGGCACTCCGTCATCGGAGCCTCGCCCCGCTCCCACGCGAAAAGGACGTCGAGCGCGCGCCGGGGCCGGGGATCGTCCGGGTCCCACTCCTCGAACGCGGGGAGGGCGCGCTCCGCGCACTCCGCCGCCCACCGCGCGAGCGCCCGGTGGACCTCCGGCTCCGGATTCGCCCAGGCCGGCTCCTCCGCTCCGCTCACGGGTCTTCCTCCGATTCCGGAGCTCAGCTCAGGCGCTCGGTCAGGTGGACGGTGACGACGTCGCCGAGGTCCTTGCCGATCGTCTTCCGCAGTTTCGCGCTGATCGACAGCATGTGACCGCCGGCGCCGGTCGGCAGCAGGCCCGCGGTCACCGGCTCGCCGTCGACGGTGGCGACCACCCTCACGGACCTCCCTGTGCCGAGCAGCTCGACGGAGCCGGGCACCTCGACGCACGACCAGAGGTCGCCCTTCACGGCGACACCGATCGGGGCGGTGAAGGCGAGGTCCAGGGGGCCGGCGCTCATGCGCTCTCCTCCGCGGACGCCGCGCTCTCGCCGGAGGAGTCCTGCCCGCTGTACCGGTCGAGGATCTCGTCGTACATCGCGGCGTCGAGCAGACCATCGGACAGGGCCCGGCGGACCTCCTCGAACTCCCCCGGGTCGAGGGTCGTCCAGTCGACGCCGTCGCTCGGCGATCCGGGCCGGTAGCACCGGCGGCCGAGCTCGTCGACGGCCTGCTCCCGCGTCAGCTCCCCCGCGGCGAAGCGCTGCGCGATCCCGTACGGTGTCGCGCCGGAGAAGCCGGAGCGCACGTGCGGCAGCGCGGCGGCGGCCTCGATCCCGTCGGACACCTCGTCGATCGACATGCGGACCCCTCCCGTCCGAGGGTCCACCGACCCTCCCGTCGACCCTACGACGAGACGTCGCATCCCGGTCGGGCCGGGCGACGCGCACTGCCCTCGACATGCGGCTACCGTTCCTCCATGACCGGACGCGCCGCTACGTCCCGGCACGAGTTCCGCGTCGACTCGCGCACGCTCGTCGCCCACGACTTCCCCGGCACTCGAGCCCCCCGCGCTGTCGTCGTCTGGTGCGGAGGGACACCGCACACCGGCGCACTCCTCGCTCCCCACGTCGACGCCGCTGCGGCGCGCGGCATCCGGCTCGTCTCCGTCGCCCGTCCCGGCTTCGGCGGCTCGATGCGGGCTCCCGGACGGAGCATCGCGGATGCGGCCGCCGATGTGCTCCGCGTCGCCGACCTGCTCGGGATCGAGCGTTTCGCAGTGACGGGCTACTCCGGCGGCGGCCCGCACGCACTGGCCGTCGGGGCTCTCGGAGGTGATCGCGTCGTGGGCGTCGCGACGTTCGGCAGCCCGGCGCCCTTCAGTGACGACGGAGCGTGGTTCGACGGCATGCAGGATCCGGGCGCTCTCCGCAGCGCGCGCAACGGCCGGGCTGTGCGCGAGGAGTGGGAGGAGACGGCCCGCTTCGATCCGGAGCAGTTCACCGGTGACGACTACTCGGCCCTCGACGGCCCGCTGACGGCGCTCGGCGCAGAGGCCGGACGCGCCGCGGAGCTCGAACAGGGCGGGAGCGTCGACGACGACCTCGCCCTCGTCATGCCCTGGGGCGTCGACCTCTCGCGCCTCACCGCGCCGGTCCTCCTCCACCACGGCGCGGCGGACAGGGTGGTCCCGGTGGCCCACGCGGAGCGGATCCGCCGCCTCCACCCGGCTGCGGAGCTCACGATCCGGCCCGGTCGAGGCCACATCGGCGTCCTGCTCGACTGGCCGGACGTCCTCGACCGCCTCCTCGCGGACGGGACCCCCGGGGACCGCCCCGGCAGCGGAGGCTGAGCGTCTCATCGCGGCCGGCAGCGGATCCGACGCGCAAGGTGGGCCTGGAAGGGCCACGCTTCGGGAGGGCTCCCTCCGCGAGGATCACGGCATGGCCCCCCACACGGATCCCCGCCGATGACTCTGCAGGACCTCGCCGACGAGCTCGCCCAGGCTCTCGACCGCCCGGTGACGATCGAGGACGCCTCGAGCCGGGTGCTGGCCGCGACGCGCGCGCGCGAGGAGGCGCCTCACGACGGGGTGTTCCCCGTCCAGGATCCGCGGGGTCGGCTCGCGACCCTCCTCCTCCCCCGGGAGCGGCCCGCGCCGCTCACTCCGGCCGAGTACTCGCTCATCGATGCGGCCGTCGGAGCGATCCGCCGCCTCCTCGGCCCCTCGACGCGGGCGGGCGGCAGCTCCCGGCGCGCGGACGTCCTCGCGGCGCTCCTGTCGGGCGACGGCGGCACCAGGCGCGCCTCCTTCGCCGAGGCGGTCGAGCGCCGCTGGCTGCGCCGGGACGCCCAGACCGTGGTCCGCGCGGTGCGGCTGACCGGCCCGACCGGCTCCCTCCAGCGGACGGCGCTGGCGCGGCGGATCGACGCGAGCGCGGCCTCAGGTCTGACGTTCCTCGGCGACCAGGAGGGCGTGCTGTTCTTCGTGAGCGTGGAGGCGCCCGAGGCCGCCGCGGAGGCGGACGACGTCCTGCGGGCGGAGGCGCGCGGCCGCGGCACGGCCGTCGACGCGATCGGCTCGGCCCGCTTCGACGTCCGCGACGACGACCTCCTGCCGACCGCCGAGCGGGCCGCCCTCGCGGCGACCATCGTCGGCTCCCTGCCCGACGGCCGCGGCCGGGCCGACATCGCCGAGCTCGGGGCGTGGGTGCTCCTCGCCTCGATCGGGGCGGACAGCTCGCAGCTCGCCATGCTCTCGCCGGCCGCGGCGACGCTGCTCGAGCGGGGCGACGAGGTGCAGCGGCGAACCGTGGAGGCCTACCTCGACGTGCGCGGCAGCGTGCGGGAGGCGTGCGGGCTCCTCCACATCCACCGCACCACGCTCTACTACCGCCTCGACAACCTGCCCGAGGCGGTCCGGGAGGCGCTCGACGACGGCCTCGCCCGCAGCACGCTGCACCTCTGCCTCAAGCTGATGAAGTTCCGCGACGGGCTCGAGCGGCGGCGGGCCTCGTGACCGTGCCCGGGGACCTCCCGCAGGTCCGCCTCTACGGGCGGCGCGAGAGCCGCGACGCGTGGGAGATCCGCGACCTCCTCTCGCGCAGCGTCGTCTCGTTCTCGTGGACGCCGATCGACACGGACGAGCAGTGCCTCGCCGTCGCCGGGCACCCGCTCGCCACCGCGTCACTCCCCCTCGTGGTGTTCCCGGACGGCAGCCGCGCCTCCGATCCGACGCTCGCCGAGGTCGCGGCCCGGCTCGGCTGGGTGGGCTCGCCGCGGCTCGCGGAGTACGACCTCTCCATCTACGGAGCCGGCCCGGCCGGGCTCTCGGCCGCCGTGTACGCCGCCTCGGAGGGGCTGAAGGTCGTGGTCCTCGAGCGCTCGGCGATCGGCGGGCAGGCCGGCTCGAGCAGCCTGATCGAGAACTACCTCGGCTTCCCGCACGGGATCGCGGGAGCCGATCTGGCCGAGCGCGCGCGGCAGCAGGCCGTCTCGTTCGGCGCCGAGCTGCTGCGGATGCGCGAGGGGATCCGCGGGCGCTTCGCCGACGACCGGATCCACGCGCTGCTCGCCGACGGGACGACCGTCGTCGCCCGCACCAACATCTGCGCCACGGGCATCCAGTGGCGCCGGCTCGGCCTCGAGCGCGAGGACGAGATGCTCGGCGTCGGCCTCTACTACGGTGCCGGCACGAGCGAGGCGCCGCTCTGCGAGGGCGAGGACGTCGTGGTCGTCGGAGGCGGCAACTCGGCCGGGCAGGCCGTGATGAACCTCTCGGCGCACGCGCGGCACGTGACCATGCTGGTCCGCGGCCCGGATCTGGCCGACAGCCTCTCCTCCTACCTCGCGGAGCGCGTCGTCCGGCAGCCGAACGTGACGATCCTGCTCGACTCCCGCGTCACCCGCCTGCACGGCGCCGACGCCCTCGAGTCGATCGAGGTCGAGAACTCGGCGACCGGCGCGCACGGGGCGCTGGCCACCTCCCACCTCTTCGTCTGCATCGGCGGCGAGCCGGACACCACGTGGGCGGCGGAGACCGCGATCGTCCGCGACTCCGGCGGCTACCTCGTGACCGGACCGGATCTCGCCGGCGAGCACGCCGCTCCCGACTGGCCGCTCGAGCGGGCGCCGTTCTACCTCGAGACCAGCGTCCCCGGCTCCTTCGCCGCGGGCGACGTGCGCCGCAGCTCGGTCAAGCGCGTCGCCTCCGCAGTCGGCGAGGGCGCGATGGCCGTCACCTTCGCCCACCGCCACCTGCAGGAGACCTCGTGAGCCGCCGGCTGCCGACGGTGCGCCACGGCGTCGGCTTCTGGATCGTCGCCGCGACCTTCCTGCTCGTGATGGCGTACTCGACGGTGCCGACTCCGCTCTACCCGCTCTACCAGCAGCTCGACGGCTTCCCGCCGTTCGTGATCACCGTCGTCTTCGCCGCCTACGCGGTCGGAGTGATCGTGAGCCTGTACCTCGCCGGTCACGTCAGCGACTGGCTCGGCCGCCGCCGAGTGCTGCTGATCGCGGTGCTCGTCTCGGCGGTCTCGGCCGTGCTCTTCTCGCTGACGACGGAGGTGCCGGGGCTGATCGTCGCCCGCTTCGTCAACGGCGTCAGCATCGGGATGCTCACCGCCACGGCGACCGCCCACCTCGGCGAGCTGCGCGCCCGCGCCCGGCCCGACGAGAACACGATCGTCGCCGCGTCGATCTCGGGCGCGGTGAACCTCGGCGGACTCTCGCTGGGCCCGCTGCTCGGAGGGGTCTTCGCCGAGTTCCTGCCCGATCCGCTCCTCCTGCCGCACCAGGTGTTCCTGGTCGCGCTGCTCGTGGCGGGCCTGGCGCTGCTCCTCGTGCCCGAGACGGTCGACGTGCCGGAGACGGCGCCCGCCTACCGGCCGCAGCGGCTCTCGGTGCCGGCGGACGCGCGCCGGGCGTTCCTGCTCGCGGCGTTCGGAGCCTTCTCGGGATTCTCCGTCCTCGGCCTCTTCACCTCGCTCGCACCGACGTTCCTGGTGCAGACCTTCCAGGTGCGCGACCACCTGCTGGCCGGAGCGACGTCCTTCGCCGTGTTCGCCTCCGCGGCCCTCGGCCAGCTGCTGCTCGTGAAGGTGGGGACGCGCCTGCAGCTCTCGATCGCGGTGGCGGGCTGCGCGGTCGGGCTGGCGGCGGTCGCGGCCGGAGCGATCGCTCCGCAGCTGGGGGTGTTCCTCGCCGGGGCCGTCGTCTCGGGCTTCGGGGTGGGGCTGCTCTTCAAGGGCTCGATCGGCACGGCGGTCGCCCTCGCGGATCCCGCCCGCCGGGGCGAGACCCTGGCGGTGGTGTTCCTGGTCGCGTACACGGGGCTCGCGGTGCCCGCCCTGGCGGCGGGAGCGGCGCTCAACCTCGTCGCCGCGACGACGGTTCTGACGGTGTTCGCGGCGCTGGTGCTGGCGGCGACCGCGACGGCCGGCGTGCTGCTGCGTGCCCGCAGCGCGGCGGCCGGGCGATGAGCGGCGGAGCGGGGCGGCGCTGCGGGGTGCGGGCCGGCGGCCGTCCGGGTGCCGGCCGCGTGCACCCCGGACGGCCGCCCGCCGCGTCAGAAGTCCTCGCGCCGCTCCTGCTCGGCCTCGGCGGCCGGCTCGAGCGCGGCGAGATCCCCGAGCGCGAGGCGCAGCTGGCGCAGCAGCCACTCCTCGGTCAGCGCACCCGCGTCGAGCGCGTCCAGCCGGCGGAGGCGCTCGGCTGCCGACCCGGTGAGGTCGGCGGGCGTCCCCGCGCTCATGCGCCGTACCCCGCTCCGCGGAGCAGGCGGCGCAGGTCGACGAGCTGCTGCTCGTCCACGTCCTTGTGGTGCGGCCGGTGGAGGGTCTCGGTCGTCGAGCCGACCGTCACCGAGAAGGCGCCGTCGTGCTTCTCGTGGACGGTGCCGACGGCCTCGAGCAGCGTCAGCACGTCCGCCCAGAGGACGTTGTGGCTCGGCGAGTCCTCGAGCAGCCGCTCGAGGGTGTCTCGCTGGTTCGAGTGGAGGTGGCGGGTGTCGGTCATGAACGGCCCTTCGGTGTCTGCGCACGCGCCCCGGTGGCGGTGCTCGGCGTCGCGTCCGACGGTAGGCGCGCGGGTGGAGCCGGTGCGCGAGTCGGATGACTCGAAGAGCGGACGCCGCGGGGCGGCCCCGCGAGAGGTGCGGTTCCCACGAGAGGTGCGGCCGTGAATCCGGAGCCGAGCGACCGCCTCGACGAGGAGGAGCATCCCCGCACGCCCGCGCTGCCCGAGGCCGCCGTCTCCGCCGCGTCGCTCCCGGACCGGCCGGCCGCGTTCCTCAACGCCCTGCTGACCGAGCACTTCGTACTGGAATCGGCGCGCGGCATCACCGTGACGGAGTCGAGCAGCCGCGCCTCGCTCTATCTGACGATGCTCTCCAGCTCGCTCGTGGCCTTCGGCTTCCTCGCCCCGACCCGGTACGCGATGGGGTTCCTCGCGGTGATCATCCCGGTCGTCGTGCTGCTGGGGGTGTTCACCTACGAGCGGCTGGTGCAGACCTCGATGGAGGACATCGCCGCGCTGACGGCCATCCAGCGCATCCGCCGCTACTACGGGACGCTGCTGCCGGGCGCGGGCGCCTACTTCGCAGTGCCGCGCGGCCGCCACGCGCCGAACGAGCTGCTCGAGATCGGCCGGCGGCAGAGCTGGCGGGGCATCTTCTTCACGATGTCCTCGGCGATCGCGGTGGTCAACTCGATCGTGGCGGGCGCCGGAGTCGCGCTCGCGCTGACGCAGAGCGGCGCGGACGAGGTCCCCGCGATCGCGTGCGGGATGGCGGCCGCGGTCGTCCTCGCGGTGCTGCACGGGGTGTACCAGTTCCACCGTTACCGGCAGATGCGGTTGCGGATCGCCGAGGCGGAGGCGCTGGACGGGGTCGAGAGGGGGTGACGGGGCGGGGCCCGCGGGTGACGGGCGCCGCTCATGCGCGGCGCCGGCGCCGGCTGCGGTCGGCGGCTGGCCGGCGTGCGTCGACCTGCTCCCGCGACTCCTTCCGCGACTGCTCAAGAGTTGTCGCACTCGACGCCCAGTGCGACAACTCCTGGACTCTCGTGGCGATCGCTCCCCGGCGGGCCGCCGCGAGCATCCAGAAGTCGCCGTCGTCGGTCGCGATTACGGCGACTTCTGCGGTCTCGCGGAGGCGCGCGGCTCAGCCCCGCTCAGCCCCGCTCGGCGCGCTCGGCGAGGAGGTACTGCCAGTCGCGCGGCACGCGGTCCTTCGGCCCCGGGGTGGTCTGGCTCGCCGGGTGGCTCTGCGGGTCGGCCAGGGCGGGGCCGTCGGCGTAGTCGTCGGTCCGGTAGTCCCAGAACCAGTCCTCGCCGGGCTCGAAGCTGCGGATGACCGCGTGGCCGGTCGAGCGGTAGTGGGCCGTCGCGTGGCGGTTCAGCGAGTCGTCGCAGCAGCCGATGTGCCCGCAGAGCGCGCAGCGGCGCAGGTGCAGCCACCACGAGCCGGACTGCTCGCACTCGACGCAGCCGGGGCCGCTCGGCGGGACGGAGGGGTCGATCATCTGCTGCGACGTCATGCGCTCAGCATGCGCCTCCCGCGGCGGCAGGCACCAGGTCGGATGACTCGATCCTGCGGCTCCGTCACGCGCTCCGGGCGTCCTCGAGGCTGAGGAGCGCGTCGCGGAGCCCGGCCCGCGAGGTCACCCCGAGCTTGGGGAAGATCCGGTACAGGTGCCCGCTGACGGTGCGGGGCGAGACGAAGAGCTGCTGGGCGATCTGCTTGTTCGACAGGCCCGCGGCGGCCAGGGAGACCACGCGCCGCTCCTGCTCGCTGAGGTCGGCGGCGACCGGCGCCTCCCCCGCTCCGCCCGCCGCCCGCAGCTCGTGCTGGGCGCGGGCGAGCCAGAGCTCGGCCCCCACCGCGGCGAACCCCGCGGCGGCCTGGCGGAACCGGGTGCGCGCCTCCAGCGGGCGCATTCGGCGGCGCAGCCACTCGCCGTGGCAGAGCTGGACGCGCGCCCGCTCGAACGGCCACTCCTCGGAGGCCGGGTCGAGGGAGCGCTCGAAGAGGGCGCCCGCGCCGCCGGTCGGATCGAGGACCGCGGTCGCCGCGAGGGCGAGCATCCGCCCGCGGGGAGCGAGGGGCCGCGCGGCGAGGTCCGCCGCGGCCGCCGCCAGCTCGGCGCAGCGCTCGGGCAGGCGGAGGCGCGAGGCGGCCTCGGCTGCGTCGAGGAGCTCCAGCGGATCGCCGCCGGCGCGGGAGGAGGAGCGGGCGTGCGCCTCCTCGAAACGGCCGCCGCCGAGGTCGAGCGAGCACAGGGCGTGATCGGCGGCGCGCGCGACCGACGCCGCTCCGTGCCGCAGCGCCCAGGCCGTCGCGCGCTCGGCGCACTCGAGGGTGCGTGCCCGGTCGCCCTGCACGGCGTGGACTCGGGCGCGAGTCGCGTCGATCAGCGCGCGCACGGCGGGCAGGTCGTCGGCGCGGGCGGCCGCGCGGTCGAGGTCGGCCGAGGCGTCGTCGAGGCGACCGCCGTCGAGGGCGGTGGTGCCGCGGCGGAGGAGGGCGAGGGCGCCGGGCAGGCCGTCCGCCTCCTCCCCGCCGTCGAGGAGCCCGGCGAGGCGGTCGCGGCGCTCGTCCGAGACCTCGAGCAGCGACCAGGCGAGGTGCAGCGCGACCGTCTTCCACGGGTCGCCCGTGACCGCGGAGTCCTCGGCGAGCAGCAGGCGGCGCTCCCACTCCTCGTCCGGGACCGGCCGCACGCAGGCCTCCACGAGGCGCAGGACGGGATCGAGGGGGTGCTCCTCGCCGACGGCGAGCGCCTCCTGCCACCACGCGGGATCGCCGCGGAGCATGCAGGCGAGGTGGAGAACGGTCGCCAGCAGGTCGGCGGCGGCGTCGTGAGGGGCTGCGTGGTCGGCGGGGATGCTGCCGGCGTCGTCGTTGGAGGCGCCGGTCTCGGCGGGAGAGACACCGCCGACAGGAGAGGCACCACCGACAGGAGAGTCACCGCCGGCGAGCGAGGCACCACCGACTCCCGCGCCCCCACGCCCCACCCGAGCGCCGAGCCCCCGGAGGGCCGCGCGGCGGACCCCGCCCACGTCCCCCGTGCGGAGCAGCGCATCGGCCAGCCGCGCCGCCTCGACGCCGGCCCCGGGAACCCCGCCGTCCTCCCGCGAGCGATCGACCACCCGCTCGAGGGCCGCCGCGTCGCCGGTGAAGGCCGCGACGGCGGCCGCGCGCGTCTCGAGCTCCTCCCGCAGAGCACCACCGCGCGCACTCGACCGCGCCTCGGCGAGGAGGAGCAGCGCCTCCTGCGGCCGACCCGCGCGGAGTCGCTCCTCCGCCGCGTCCCTCAGCAGCCGCGCCCGCTCCTCCGGCCCGGCCGCGTCGTCCGCCGCGAGCAGCAGGCGGAGGTGCGGGGCCGATTCCGGGCGCTCGGCGAGCCGCCTCCGTGCCGCCCGCAGCGCTCGGGGCGACGCCGTCGAGAGCACCACCGCGCGGACCACCGGGTCGCGGAACGCACGGCCGCCCGCCGTCAGGATCCCCGCCTGCACCAGGGCGCGGTCCCCGTCTCCGGGGGCCGACCCGATGCTCTCCGGGAACTCGGCGCCCGCCACCGCGGCGACCAGGAGCGCCTCCCGGCACTCCTCCGACAGCGGAGCCAGCAGGTCGAGCACCCTGGTCTCGGCCTGCTCGAGCCGCGGGTAGACCGGGAAGGGCGAGGGAGCGTCCTCGTCGGCCCAGGCCCGCCCGAGGACGTCGAGGAGCAGCGGATTCCCCTCCGCGACCCGCAGCAGGCGCGCCTCGACGGCGAGCGACCGCCGGCCGCCGTGGGCGCGCAGGAAGCCGCGGGCCGCCTCCGCGTCGAGGGGCTCGGTGCGACGGTGCCGGAGGCCCTCCCAGCCGGCGAGGACGCGCCGGTCGCCGGTGGCGAGGAGGCAGGCGGCGCCGACCTCGTCGACCAGCCGGGTCACCAGGGCCTGGAGGGTCTCGCGGGCGGCGACGTCGAACCGCTCCCAGTCGTCGACGACGATCAGGAAGCCGGGGTCGCAGGGCGAGGCGGAGGAGTCGCGCGCCCGCTGCAGACGGCCGATCAGCGTGGCGAACAGCGCGAGCGAGGACGCGCCGATCACGGCGTCGCCCCGGTCCGGCCGCACCTCCACGACCTCGCAGCCGGCGGCGCGAGCGGTGGCCGCGGCGGAGCGCAGCATGTGCGTCCGGCCCGAGCCGATCCCGCCCTCGACCACCAGGAGCCGCTCCCGCGCGGGCGACGCCGAGCTCAGCATCCGGACCACCACGTCCTCGGGAGCGCTCGGGTGCGCGGGCGGCGAGGAGAGTGCACTGATCGTCATCGCGACTCCTGAGGGACGGGTTCCGAGGACCCCATGCTGACCGCCGGGCGCGGGCGCGCTCTCCTCCCTCTGTCGGAACCCTCCGGAGCGCTCCCTCTGTCGAACCCTCCCGAGCGCCCGGCCCCCCGGTCGGCGCCGGGCAGGAGGCGCAGCAGGGCAGTGGGCCCCGCGGGCGCCCGACGGTACTCTGTGTCCCACCGGACGACCGGTACGGCCCCACCCCCGCACGACCGCCGCTCGACCCGGCGGGTGATCCGATGGAGTCGCACGATGAGCTCTCGCAGCCCCCTCGCGGAGTTCCTCCGCGCTCGCCGGGCGGCGCTGCGGCCGGAGCAGGTCGGCGTGCCGACCGCGGGCACCCGGCGGCGGGTGCCGGGCCTGCGCCGCGAGGAGGTCGCCGACCGCGCCCGGATCAGCCGCGACTACTACCTCCGCGTCGAGCAGGGGCACGCGGTCGCCCCGTCCGACCAGGTGCTGAACGCCCTGGCCGAGGCGCTCGCCTTCGACGAGTTCGAGCGCGCCTACCTCTTCCGGCTGGCCCGGCTGCGCCCCGGCCCGCGCGATCCCGACTCCCCTCCGCCGGGCCAGGGCGTGGAGTCGCTGCTCGCCCACTGGCCGAGGACCCCGGCGTACGCGTTCGACCGCAACCTCGACGTCCTCGGCGCGAACGACCTGATGAGCCGTCTCGCCCCCGACAAGGGCGTGCCCGGCGCCAACATGCTGCTCTCCACGTCCCGCGGCTACGTGCGCGCCGTGGCGAACGGCGACCCGCCGGACCAGCTGCAGGCGTGGGGCCAGGTCTTCCGCGAGCTGATCGCCGCGCTGCGGTTCTACAGCGTCCCCGACGATCCGCGGCTGCACGAGATCGTCGGCGAGTGCTCGGTCGAGAATCCGCTGTTCCGGTCGATCTGGGCCGAGTACCAGGTCCGCCCCTTCACCCACCGGTGGATCCGCGTCCACGTCGAGCCGTTCGGCTGGCTCGACCTCGAGATGCAGACCCTGGAGCTCGCCGGCGCTCCGGGCCGGTACGTCGTGACCTACCTCGCGGCAGCGGGGACTCCGGCAGCCGCGGCCGTCGACGTCCTCGCCTCGCTGCGGCCCGCTCCGGAGGCGGGCACCGCGCTGGCCGCCCCGGCCGGCGCCTGACGCGTGGCCGCGAGCCGGGCGAGATCCTCGCGACCCGCCGCGTCACCCGCCTCGAACAGGAGCAGGAGGCGCGCGCCGTCCCGGACCAGCCGGTAGTCCATCGGAACGGAGCCGACCGCGGTGTCGAGGAACACGACCGACCCGCGTGCGTCGGCCTCCGCCCCGGCCGCCCACGAGTCTGCGAACCGGGGGCTCCTCGCCGAGAGCTCCCCGACGACCGTCAGGAACTCCCGGTCCCCCCGATGCCGCTCGAGCGAGTCGCGGAGCATCGCCGCGACCTGATCGGCCGCGGACCCCCAGCAGGGCAGGTCCTCGACCTCGGACGAGTCCAGGAAGGTGAAGCGGGCGACGCTCACTCCCGGGGCGAAGGCGGGCGAGAGCGCCCGCGCGAGCGGAGTCGCGGCCAGCACGCGCAGGTGCCGATCCAGCAGCACCGCCGCCCTAGCCGCCCACGGCAGGAGCGCCGCCCCGTGATCCTCCGTCATGTCCCCGTCCCCTCCGCGCGTCCCTCCCTCAGCGCAGCGGAGTGATCCCCTGCGTCCCGGGCGGGAAGGTCGCCAGCACCTCCTCCGGGATGTTCAGGTGCTGCGCGACCAGCGACGGCGGCAGGTGGCTCAGCCACTGGGCGAGCGACACCTCCTCGTAGCGGGAGCTCTTGAAGGTCTCGATGTAGACGAGCGTGTCGTCGCCGGTGTTCTCCACGTAGTGGCCGAAGTTGCGGCGCACGACGCCCACGTCTCCGGCGTGGAAGTCGGTCGTGTTGGCGTGCGGGCCGGTGTTGAAGACGGTCATCCGAGCGGATCCGCGGAGGTAGTACTGCCACTCGTCGGCGTTGGGGTGCCAGTGCAGCTCGCGCATCGAGCCGGGCTCGACGGTCGTCAGCGCGGCCGAGACCGTGCGCGAGGCCGGGAAGTTCGTGCTGTCGGCGACCTGGATCCGGCCGCCGCTGTTCTGGTACGCGGGCTCCGAGCGGGAGAGCCGGAAGATCACCGCCTCGTCACCGTCCTGCACCCCGGCCGCGGCCCGGTCGGCCTGGAGGTCGCCGGGCACGTCGCCCGGGAAGATCCAGAGGTCGTGCAGCGGGATGTCGCGGAAGACCTCCTGCGCGACGCCGAAGTTCTTCGCCAGCACGTCCGGCGGCGTGTGCGCGAACCAGTCGGTGAGCAGGAGCGTGTTGCTCTCGGACTGCTCGCCGTCGTCGAACGCGAGCACGAACTCCGCCCCGTCCGGGCCGAGGCCCTGCAGGGAGTGCGGCAGGCCGGGCGGGAAGTACCAGAGGTCCCCCTCCTGCACGTCGTCGACGCTGGGCCGGCCGGTGCGGCTGAGCGTGGTGATGCGGCAGTTCCCCTTGGTCATCAGCGCCCACTCGGCGCTCTGGTGCCAGTGCAGCTCGCGGATCCCGCCGGCCTCGAGGTACATGTTCACGCCGGCGATCTCGTTCGAGATCGCGAAGTCGGCCTGCGTGAGCTCGCGCGCCCAGCCTCCCCGCTGCACCCGCCGCGGCGAGATGTTGAAGGAGGACCAGAAGAACGGCTGCGTGCTGATGTCCGTCGCGGGGGCGGCGATCTGGTTCGGGAACAGTCCCTCCAGGACGCGGTTCTGCGGGCCGGTCATCGTGTTCGCCGAGGGATCGCCCTCGGTGTTCACGATCCCCTCCTGGGGGAGGTCCGGGTCTCCGAAACCGGGGGTCTCGTGGTGCGGAGCGGTGCTGTCGTCGGGTTCCACGGCGTTCTCCCTGCTGATCGTCCTGCGCGCCTGCGCTGCTCCGATCCCACCGCTCCGGCCCGGGCGGCACCACGGTCATCCGACTCGATCCGCGCCCCGACGACCGGCCGCGCTCAGCCGCCCAGGCCCTCGAGCACGTCCCGCGAGGGCACGAAGTAGACCCCGCCGGTCGTCGCGGTCGAGAAGTCGAGGAGGCGGTCGTGCCGGCCTGCGGGCACGCCGACGAACATCCGCGTCAGCATCGTCTCGATCACCGACAGGTCGGCGGCCAGGCCGAGGAAGTACGTGCCGAACTCGCCCCTGCCGGGCCGGCCGAAGGGCATGTTGTCGCGGAGGATGTCGTGCTCGGTCCCGCCGGCGTCGACCACGGTCGCGAGCCCCTTGTGCGAGAGCTGCGCCGGATCGTCCTCGCGCTCGACGTTGTCGGCCTTGCTCCGGCCGATGACCCGCTCCTGCTGCTCGGTGGTGAGCGCGTGCCAGGACGTCAGGTCGTGCAGGTACTTCTGCACGACCAGGTAGCTGCCGCCCGCGAACGCCGCGTCCTCCGCGCCGATCAGCGCGACGCGGGGCAGCGCCTCCCCGGTCGGGTTCTCGGTGCCGTCGACGAAGCCCAGCAGGTCGCGGTTGTCGAAGTAGCGGAAGCCGACCACCTCGTCGCGGACGACGACGTCCTCACCGAGCGCGTCGAGCAGGAGGCGCTCGAACTCGAAGCAGGCGTCGTCGCGCTCCGCCCGGATGTGGAACAGGAGGTCGGTCTGCGTCGAGACGGCCGTGTGCGCCGCGCCGACCACCTCCCGGAACGGGTGCAGCTGCGCGGGGCGCCCCTCCCCGCCGAAGCGGTCCCACGCGTCGCTCCCGATCCCGACCAGGCAGGAGAGGCGCAGGCCCAGGTCGCGGAAGCCGACCGCGCGGAGGATCCCGCCCACGTCGGCGACGACGTCCCGCACGCGGTCCGCGGCGTCCTGCCCGCCGACGATGTCGAGCGAGAGGAAGACGGCGGACCGGCTGAGCGGAGCGACGACCGCCTGCGGCTCGATCGGGACGCGGTCCTCGACGGTCACCGGAGCACCGCCCGCCGGGGCGTCGTCGTCCTGCGCGTCGGCAGGGCCGTCGTCGTGGGCGTCGTCGTGGGCATCGCGACCTCCGATCCGCGCGCCGCGGGAGGGCGCGTCCGCCGCGATCCTGTCAGCGTCCGCGGTGCCGGTCACGAGTCATCCGACCCCACTCGGCGAGCGCGGCCGGCGGCCCCGGCACCGCCCGGGCGACCAGGTCTGGACGATCGTCGGAACATCTGCCCGCGCCCTTCAGGGAGCGCTTCCACGCCCCTATCGTGGAGCCGCTCCCCACCCTCATCCGGGGAGGCACCACCTTGGACACGACCCGGGCCGGGCTCGGGATCGACACGAGCACGGAGGTTCGAAGATGCCGTTTGTGACCACGGACGACGACGTCGAGATCTACTACAAGGACTGGGGCAGCACCGACGCGCAGCCCATCGTCTTCCACCACGGCTGGCCGCTGTCGTCCGACGACTGGGACGCGCAGATGCTGTTCTTCCACGCGCACGGCTACCGCGTCATCGCGACCGACCGCCGCGGGCACGGACGCTCGACCCAGGTCGGCACCGGACACGACATGGACCACTACGCCAGCGACGTGAACGCGGTCGTCGAGCACCTCGACCTGCGGAACGCGATCCACATCGGCCACTCCACCGGAGGCGGCCAGGTCGCGCGCTACGTCGCGAAGTACGGCGAGCCCCAGGGCCGCGTGGCCAAGGCCGTCCTCGTCTCGTCGGTCCCGCCGCTGATGGTGCAGACCGAGGCGAACCCCGAGGGCACGCCGATCTCGGTGTTCGACGGCTTCCGCGACGCTCTCGCGGCGAACCGCGCCGAGTTCTACCAGGCCGTGGCCTCCGGGCCCTTCTACGGCTTCAACCGCGAGGGCGTCGAGCTCTCGCAGCCCGTGGTCGACAACTGGTGGCGCCAGGGCATGACCGGATCCGCGCTCGCGCACTACGAGGGCATCAAGGCCTTCTCGGAGACGGACCAGACCGAGGACCTGAAGGCGATCACCGTCCCCGTCCTCGTCACCCAGGGCGACGACGACCAGGTCGTCCCCTACAAGGACGCCTCGCTCAAGCAGCACGAGCTGCTGCAGAACTCGACGCTCAAGATCTACGAGGGCTACCCGCACGGCATGCTGACCGTCCACGCCGACGTCATCAACCCCGACCTGCTGGCCTTCATCCAGGAGTAGCGCGGTCCGCTCGCAGGCGCGTCCCGGCCGTTCCGGGGCGCGCCTGCGTGTCTGCGCTCGGAGCGGGGCCCCGGCGCCCCTGCGAGCGGAGTCCCGCCTTAGACGTCGGCGCCCGCGTCCCTCCCGAGCACCGCGGCGAGCTCGCCCCGCCCGCCGATCCCGAGCTTGCGGTACGCCGCGTACAGGTGCGCGCCGACCGTGCGCGGCGAGAGGAACAGGTTCTGCGCGATCGCGCGGTTCGACAGCCCCGTGCTCGCGAGAGCGCAGATGCGCAGCTCCTGCGGGGTCAGCGTGGCAGCGGCCGGCGACGGCGCATCCGCGATCCTCCCTCCAGCGGCCCGGAGCGCGTCACGGGCCCGATCGGCCCAGGCGTGGATCGGCAGCTCCTCGAGCATCGCCAGCGAGTCGCGGAGGAGGGGCCTCGCCTCCGCCGCCCGACCGGCCCGGTGCAGCCCGTCGCCCACGAGCAGCAGCGCCCGCGCCCGCACGTACGGGAGCGGCGGCGGAGTCCGGCGGAGCAGCCCGGCCGCGGCGTCCGGCGCTCCGTCGGCGAGCGCCACGGCGACCTGCGCGTACCGGAGGGCCGCCTCGATCATCGGCTGGTGCCAGCGCTCGAAGAGCGATTCCAGCCTCGCGGCGTGCAGGCGCACGACTCCGACGTCCCCGATCGCGAGAGCCGCGTCGACGAGATCGGGCGTGGTCAGGATCGCGAAGCCGGGGTTCAGGGAGTCGTCGTCCGTGTCGAGGAGGGGCAGGAGCTCCGGCACGGCGTCGCCCGGTCGCGACTCGAGGACCGCCACCGCCGCTCGCGATCCGCGGAGCGTCGCCCGCATCACGCTCGAGCAGAGGACGGCCGCGCCGATCGCGCTGCCCGCGCTGATCGCCTCGGGATCGGGCGCGACTCCCTCCATCGCGTCGAACCAGGCCAGGCAGGCCCGGGACGCGGTCTCGAAGCCGACGTCCCCCAGGTCGCTCCCGAGGACGAGCGCCTCCTCGGCGAAGGAGCGGGCGCGCGAGAAGCGGCCGGCGAGCGACGTGGTCATCGAGGCGGCGAGGAGCGCCTGCGGGAGGATCCGGATGTCGCCGCGCGCGCGCAGCCCGGTGATCGCCTCCTCCAGGAGCTCCCGGGCGACCTCGACCTCGCCCGCCGTGTTCAGCGCGTAGCCGAGCCACCACGCCTCCTCCGGACCGCTCGCTCCGCCGGCCGCCGCGAGCGCCCGGCGGACGACCTCGTCGCCGCGGGCGATCGGCTCGGTGACCGCCGCGAGCAGGACGGCGCGCGGGTCGGAGTCGTCGAGGGCGAGCGCGCGCACCGCCTGGATCATCGGCTCCCCCGGCGATGCCTCGCGGTTGTGGTCCCAGGCGATGGCGGCGAGGTGCAGGAGCGCGGCGGTCGCGGCGTCGACGGCTCCGTGGCTCTGCAGCGCCGTCACTGCGGCGAGCGCGGGCGAGAGGTCTCCCCGCGAGAGGGCCGTGCGCCCGGTCGGCAGCGTCTCGCGCGTCCAGGCGGCGCGGGCGGTGAGCACCGGATCGACGGTCTCGCCCGCCGCGCGGTGCACGAGCAGCGCCGCCTCCGCGGTCCGGCCGGCGAGCCCGGAGTACTCGGCCGCGTCGATCAGGCGCGAGACGCGCAGCGGCCCCGCGGGGGTCAGCTCCGCCGCCCGCTCCATCGCCTGAGCCGCCAGGACGACGTCGCCCGTCGCGAGGCCTGACGCCGCGAGACCGGCGAGCTCCTCGCCGACCGGCCCGTCAGAGCCGGTCGCGAGCTCCGACCGCCACCAGAGCGTCCGGCTCGGGTCGTCGCGGTGCTCCTGGACGAGCGTGCGGAGCACGGCCGCGCGCTCGGAGGGTCGGCTCACGCTCGTCACCGCGGACTGCACGAGAGGGTGCCGGAAGCGGAGTCCGCTCCCCGGCGTCCAGCTGAGCAGCGACGCGGCGACGGCCCTGTCGATCCAGGAGGGGTCGGGGTGGCGGCCGATCGCCAGGTTCGCCAGCCGGCTCGCCTCCTCCGCCGTCGCGACGTCGCCCAGCGCCACGGCCAGCACGGCGAGCCGCGAGGGCTGGTCGAGCTCCGCGAAGCGCTCGGCGAAGGCCGACTCGAGGCGTCCGGTCACCGCGCGGTCCTCCGCCTCGTCGGCGGACGGGTCGCGCCCGGTCAGCTCCACCAGGGCGAGCGGATTCCCGCGGGCGAGGTCGAGCAGAGCGCGCCGGGCCGCCCCGCGAGGAGGATGCGGGAGCGTGTCGAGGAGGGCGGCCGAGTCGGCGGCCGACAGCGGCCCGAGGTGGAGGTGCTCGAGGCCGGAGTCCTCCTCGGGCCGGTCCCGCGTCGTCATCACGACGACGACGCGGTCCTCGCCGATGCGCCGGGCGAGCATCCGCAGCGCCCACGCCGACTCCGGGTCGATCCGGTGCAGGTCCTCCACGACGACCAGCAGGGGCCGATCGGCGGCGGCGTCGCTCAGGAGGGTCAGGGCCGAGAGGCCCGCCAGGAGCGGCGTCGGCTGCACTCCGTCCGCCAGGTGGAAGGCCACGCGGAGCGCGTCCCGCTGCGGCAGGGGCAGGCCGTCGAGGCCCGGGCGGAGCGGGTGCAGGAGGAGCTGCAGCGCCGCGTACTGGTCGCCCGACTCCGCTGCGGAGCCCGCGGTCCGCAGCACCCGCACGTCGCGTGCGCGGGCGTAGGCGACGACCTCCTCGACCAGGGTGGTCTTGCCGACCCCGGCGTCCCCGTCGATGACGAGCGCAGACCCGTGGGCGGCGATGCGGTCGACCATCAGCCGGAGCCGCGCGAGCTCCGATCCCCGACCGACGACGAGCGCGTCCCGCTTCACGCGTCGAGTATCGCACCCTCGCGCAGACACTCCTCGACCCGGTGGCGGGCCCGGATGAAATCGATCGCGGCGGCCGCGGCGCTGCCGGGGACGCCGAAGAAGGAGGTCAGGAAGTGGTCGCCTCCGTGCACCTCCAGCGTCTGCCAGCGGAAGGCGATGAAGCCGAAGGGATCGACGCGCACCGGCGACGAGCCCTCGCGGAGCGGATACGCCTCCTGGCTCGCCCAGACGCGGCGGAAGACCCGCGAGCGGCCTCCGAGCGAGGCGACCAGGACCCGCAGACGCGGGTCCGCCGGGTCGGAGTGGAAGCGGAGGGCGGCCGTCATCACGGCGATCGTGCGGTCCCAGTCCTCGTGCCGCTCAGCGTCGGTCTCGAGCGCCGCGGCGTCGACGACGGCCTCGATCATGTTGGTCCCCTGCTCGCAGGCCAGGGGCAGGAACAGGCGGCCGAGCTCGTTCACGGCGACGAGGTCCTGGTAGCGGTCGACCACGTAGGCGGGCGTCGTGGTCCAGGACGAGACCATGCTCGTCAGGCTGCCGACCTGCGCCGGGGTCGGCCCGGCCTGCGCCCAGCCCGGCGAGCGGCGCGGCGCGGCGTGCCCGCCGAGCCGGAAGAGGTAGTCCCGCCCGTCCGCGTCGAGACGGAACGCGCGGGCCAGAGCGTCCAGGACCTGCGCCGAGGGGCGGCGGTCCTTGCCCTGCTCGAGCCGCAGGTAGTAGTCCGGGCTGATCCCCGCGAGCACCGCGACCTCCTGCCGGCGCAGCCCGCTGACCCGGCGACGTCCGTCGGTCCCCAGGCCGACCTCGTCGGGGCGCAGCCGGTCGCGGTGCCCCCGGAGGTAGGCGCCGAGCCGTGCGGTGTCCGTGTCCACGATCCCGCCCTTCTCTCCCTTCGAGGCTAGGGAGACGGCGGGCCCGGCTCCACGCGACGCCGACCTAGATCCGCGGCGGGAGTACCTAGATCGGCGGGGCGTGCTTCCGGGTGGGGGCGGTGCGCGGCGGGGTGCGGAGGAGCGCACCGGCACGCGGCGCACCCCTCCGCGATCAGGCGACTCCGCGGTCAGCTCAGCTCCGCCGCGGCGTCGGCGATGACCCGCGCGACCTCCTCCGGATGCGAGCGCATCACCAGGTGCGGCGCGTCGAGCTCGACGACCGAGCGCACGCCCGCCCGCCGGTAGCCGAACCGCTCGACGTCCGGATTGATCGTCCGGTCCGCGGCGGCGACGACGCCCCAGCTCGGCCGGGTCCGCCAGGCGGCGACGGGAGCGGCCTCGCCGAAGGCCAGAGCGGCGAGCGGGCGCTGGCCGACCGCGAGCACGGCCGCCTCGGCCGGATCGATCCCGGCCGCGAACACCTCCGGGAACGCCGGCACCGCGACCGACACGTCCGTGCCCGGCTCCGTCCCGTCGATCGGGAACGGGGTGTAGACGAGGTTCGCCGGGAGGTCGGAGTCGGGGAAGGCGCCCTGCAGCTGCCCGAGGCTCTCCCCCTCCTCGAGCGCGTAGGCCGCGAGGTAGACGAGGCCGACCACGTTCTCGGCGGCGCCCGCCACCGTGATCACGGCGCCGCCGTAGGAGTGGCCCGCCAGCAGGACCGGCCCGTCGAGCTGCTCCACGAAGGAGCGGAGGTACTCCGCGTCGCCCAGCAGGCTGCGGTTCGGCACGGCCGGGACGCGCACGGCGTGGCCGGCGTCGAGCAGGATCCGCGTGACCGGGGCGAAGCTCGCGGCGTCGGCGAACGCTCCGTGGACGAGGACGATGGTGGGTGCGGGCATGGGGTGTCCTTCCGGTCGGGCTGCGGTCCGGCAGCCGGCTGCGCAGCCGATCCGGACCCGGGCCGAACCTAGGACGGCGGACGGCGCGCGTCGTGACCCCGCGACTCCCCTGCCGACCGGGCGGCCGCCTGTCGCCCGCCCGAGGACACGCTCCAGCGCTCGTCCCGCCCGCTCACGGCGGGCCCGGCCCGCTGCAACGTCCGCGTCCTGGTCCCGGCGGGGTCACCCTTCGACGGCTGGACCGCCCGGGATCGCGGCGCGGTCGGCCAGCGCTCTCCGGCCGGATCGCCGGCGACAGCGGCGGATCGACACGCGGACTCCTGCGGCCCGAGACCCGGGCCGCGGCGCGTCAGCTCGCGAACTCCTCCGGCCATCCCAGCGCGGCCAGCGACCGGCGCACGCGCTCGATGTCCTCCTCCGAGGGCAGCTCCGACGTCACTCCGGCGATCGCGGTGCCGACGTCCGCGCGGGAGGCGGGCGCGTCGGCGGCGAGACCGGCGGCCACCTCGGCCACCTCCTCGTCGCTCAGACGGCGGCGGAGGAGCGCCAGCAGCGGCACGAAGTCCTGCTCGGGCAGCCCGGCCGGATAGCCGGCGCGCAGCCAGCGGACGATGCGCGCGACCAGGCCCTCGCGAGTGTCCGGCTCGGCCAGCGACTCCGGGCCCGCCAGCGGCCAGCCCGCGCTCGCGAGCCGCGAGGAGACGCGGGCGACGTCCTCGGGCATCGCCGGTCCGAGCAGCAGCTGCTCGATCCGCTCGCGGACCACGGCCCGTGAGACGACCGTCTCGGCCCGCTCCGACTCCGACAGGAGCCGCGCGACGACCTGCTCGACCTCGTCCGTCGTGAGGCTGCGGCGCAGCAGGCCCAGCAGCGGCAGGTAGTCCTGCTCCGGCACGCCGGACGGGTAGCCCGCGCGCAGCCAGCCGACCACGCGGGCGACGATCCCCTCCCGCGCCGCGATCGGATCGGTCGAGGCCATGCTCAGCCCTTGGGCACGAAGGTCGGGATGACGTGCTCGAAGCTCACCGACTGGCCGAGACCCGTCGCGATGATGACGCTCAGGCCGATCACCACGGAGCCGACGACGAGGGCGAAGCAGAGCACGCCGATCCCGCGCAGCACCGGGGCGGGCAGACCGCTCCGGACCGCGGGGGCGTCGGACCCGCCCGAGGCGGGAGCACCGGCGGCGACGGCGAAGGAGCGGACGCCGACGGCGAACAGCACGGGCAGGCCTGCTCCGAGGAGCACGGCGACGAGGGCCACCTGGCCGGCGGCGGAGAGGAAGAGGGAGAGCACGGTGCGGATCCTTTCGCTCAGACGCCGGCGGTCTCGGGCGCGGGGCGTGCCGCCGCGTCCTGCCACTCGTCGTTGACGTTGTGCGCGCCGATGCTGTCGCGGCGCGAGCGGATGTAGATGAGGGAGGCGACGGCGACGAGGATCGCGGCCATCAGGAGGCCGCCGGCCGCGCCTCCGACGAGGTGGCCGATCCACCACATCACGGCGCCGACGAGGGCGGCGGCCGGGAGCGTGATGACCCAGGCGATCACCATGCGCAGCGCCACGCGCCAGCGCACCTGCGCTCCGGGGCGGCCGACTCCGGAGCCGAGGATCGACCCGGTCGCGACGTGGGTGGTCGAGAGGGCGAAGCCGAGGTGGCTGGAGGCGAGGATGACCGCGGCGGAGGCGCTCTCGGCGGCCATGCCCTGCGGTGTGTCGATCTCGACGAGGCCCTTGCCGACGGTGCGGATGATCCGCCAGCCGCCGATGTAGGTGCCTAGCGAGATGGCCAGCGCGCAGCTGAGCTTGACCCAGAAGGGGACCGACTCGGTGTCGCTCCAGCCGCCGGCCGCGATCAGCGCGAGCGTGATCACTCCCATCGTCTTCTGCGCGTCGTTGGTGCCGTGCGCGAGCGAGACGAGGGAGGCGCTGCCGATCTGGCCGAAGCGGAAGCCGCGGTGGAGGCTCTTCTCGGCGAGGTTGCCGATCACGCGGAAGACGAGCCAGGTGCCGATCGCCGCGACCGCTCCGGCGAGCACGGGCGACATCAGCGCCGGGAGGATCACCTTGCCGACGACGCCGTCGAGCTTCGTGCCGTCGCCGGCCCAGTTCACGCCGTTGAGGCCGAGGCCCGCGAGAGCGGAGCCGATCAGGCCGCCGAAGAGGGCGTGCGACGAGCTCGAGGGCAGGCCGAGCAGCCAGGTCAGCAGGTTCCAGACGATGCCGCCGATGAGGCCGGCCAGCACGATCAGCAGCAGAGCGGAACCGCCGTCCTCGAGCAGCGCCGGATCGGGTGCGCCCGAGGAGTCCTGGATCTTCACGACCGCGTTGGTGACGGTCAGCGCCACCTCGATGCTGAGGAACGCACCGACGAGGTTCAGCGACGCCGAGAGGGCGACGGCGGTGCGGGGCTTCAGGGCACCGGTCGCGATGGACGTGGCCATCGCGTTCGCCGTGTCATGGAAGCCGTTGGTGAAGTCGAAGGCGAGGGCCGTGACGACGACGAGCGCGAGCAGGATGAAGGGATCCACGCAGACATGATGCTCCCGCGGCGGGAGGCGTTCCGGCGTGGTCGCGAGGCTTCACCTGCTGTTCACCTCCCGGGGCACGCCCGCCCGAGTACCCTGTGCGGATTCTCAGGCGGGCGGCGCATCGGCGAGTGCGATCCACCTGATCCCGCACCGGCGTGCGGCGCTCAGGCGGGCTCGCTCAGGAGCCCGAGCGCGGCAGCGGCGGGGTGAGGTCCGGGGTGTGCGCGGGGTCGGAGTCGGGGGTCGGCTCCTGCTGGGCGGCGGACCCGGCCGCGGCACCGGCGTCCTCGGCGGACTCCTGATCCTCGGCGGGCTCCTGCGAGCCGGGCAGCGGCGGGGTGAGGTCGAGGGCGCCGACCGCCGGCTCGGCGGCGTGCTTCGGCGTGGTCGGGCGGTTCTCGGCCGCGGCCGCCTTCTTCGCCGCCTTCTCCTGGGTCCGCTTGAGCTTCTCGGTCTGCTCGGCCAGCTTGCGGGCCTTCTTGCGCAGCTTCTTGCTGGAGTCGCGGACCGCCTCGTGCGCCGCGCGCACCGACTTCTCGGCCTTCTTCAGCGCCTTCTTCGCGCGCTTCTGTGCCGCCTTGTCGCGTGCGTCCTTGTCCTTGCCGGTCCCGGCCATGTCCGCTCCTCCGCTCGTCGACCGCTCCGGCCGACTCCCCCACGCTACCGAGCGGCACCCGCCCCGCGAACCCGCTGGCGAGCGCGCCCGGGCCGCGCTAAGCGCGCGGGCGGCGGCCGTCGTGCGGCCGTGCCGTCCTTGCTCCTCATTCCCCCTTCGTCGCCGCCTCTCCCCCTTCCCCCCCGGCTCTCGCTTCGGCCCTGCAGTGCCGTTCGCGGCTGGGAGTCGCGGGCGAGTCGACCCCGCGACGGGCGCGGGTTCGGCAGGCTGGGGGCATGGTCTTCCAGCACGATCCCGGCGGCTACCAGGGCCGCGCCGGCCTCCGGCGTCCCGTGCGCGGGCCCAGGCGCGACAAGTGGATGTGGTGGCGCCTGGGCTCCGGAGTCGCGGCGACGGTCGCCGGCGTGATCGCCCTGCTCGTCTTCACCGCCGACCGCTGAGCACGCCCGCCGGCGACCCGGCGCACCCCCGCCACCCCGGATCGAGAGCCGATCGATGCGCTCAACCGCTTGACTCCGGAGGTTTCTCTCAGGTCGGATCCGGCGGAACGCGGGTAGTTTGGAGGGTCGCATCGGCTCAGCCGTGCGATCAGCCCCACTGCCCCACCCGGCGCTCGCCTCCCCCCTCGAGCGTCGGCAGACCTGGAACCTCCTCTGCATGCACCGTTCGTCACGCGCCTCGACTCCCACCCCCGCAGGAGCCGAGACCGGCAGTCCGTCCGCCCTCCCGACCCGTCGCTCGCTCCGTGAGCAGGAGTTCCGCAGCCGCCGCCCCTCCCGCGGCCCGTCGCGCCCCCGCGTCTCCGCCGTCGCCGCGATGACCCTCGTGGCCGGCATCGCGATCACGTCGACGATGCCCGCGTTCGCCGTGGGCGGCACCGCCGACTCCGAGCTGACCCGCGACACGGCCACCGCCGTCGCCGCGGCCCGCCCGCAGAGCTTCGTGGCGGCCGGAGTCGTGCAGCAGAGCGTCACCCGCGACGCCTTCGCCGCCGAGGCCAAGCCCGAGGTCCTCGTGCCCACCGCGTCCCTCGACGCGATCACGGCCACCTCCGGCGAGTCGACCGCGGCCGCCGCCGGAGCGTCCGGAGCGTGGGTCGTCCCGATCTCCGGTCACATCAGCAGCAGCTACGGCCCCCGCCCCGACGCGCCGGTCGCCGGCGTGAACCTGTTCCACAAGGGCACCGATCTCGCCGGCGCCTGCGGCACGCCCGTCCTCGCGGCCTCCAGCGGCACCGTCGAGGAGGCGTCGTACCAGGGCAGCTACGGCAACTGGATCCTGCTCGACAACGGCGGCGGCATCGAGACCGGCTACGCCCACAACAGCGAGCTGATGGTGTCGGTCGGCGAGACCGTCACCGTCGGCCAGGTCATCGCGCTGCGCGGCTCGACCGGCGCCTCCACCGGCTGCCACCTGCACTTCGAGACGCGGGTCGACGGCGAGGCGGTCGACGCCGTGCCGTTCATGGCCGAGCTCGGCGTCCCGATCGGCTGACGTCCTCGACGACTCGAGAACGCACACGTCGCGGTGGCCGCTCTCGACCACCGCGACTTCTGTGTTCTCGTGAGCGCGCAGGCCGGCGTCAGGGCCCGGGGACGGCCCGCGCCCCGGTCGAGACGGCGGCCGACCAGTGCGCGTCGTCCGGCACCGTCGTCACCCTGATCTCGGCGTCCTGCTCGACGGCGATCTGCATGGTGCCCGTGTTGCCGCCTCCGGTGCCGGTGCGGGTCGTGCTCGGGCTGTAGACGCACGACGATCCGCTCGTCATCAGGCCGACGACCTCGATCGTCACCTCGGCGTCCGCGGTGTCGCAGGCGACCGAGACGGTGATGTGCAGCGGATCGCCGCTGAGGTACACGGTCTGCGGATCGACGGGGCCGACCTGGTCGGTCCACCGCACGGCGGCGGTCGCGCCCTCGGGCAGCGTCACGAGCCCGAGCGGAGCCTCGGTGGGCGTCGCGGTCGGAGCGGCGGTCGTCGGAGCAGCGGTGCCGGGAACGGCGGGTGTCGCCTCCTCCGCCTGGTCGGCGCCGCTCGTGCAGCCGCTCAGAGCGAGCGCCGCGAGCAGTGCCGAGGCGCCCAGCACGGTCGCGCGCCGTCCGGCCCGGAGCCCCGTCGCCCGGCGCGGAGCGGTCGTTCTCGTGGTGTCCATGGTGGTTCCCCCTGTCCGCTGGCGTCCCTCCGGTCTACCCGAGCCCGCGCGGCCGCGGACCGCACTCTGCGGCGGTTGCCAGGGTCGGGAGCCGTGCTGCGGATCGATGGGGAGCTCCTCCGTACCGGCGCGGCGGCCCGTCGATCCACTCGGGTGCCGCGGATGATCGGCACCGGGCGAATCCGACGCCCGCCGCACCCGGCGCACCCCGCCGAGCCGCCCCTCTGCACCCGGAAGGCACCGCCATGATCGCCTCGAACACCTACCCCTTCGCCGGACGCACCGTCCTGGTCACCGGAGCCGGCTCCGGCATCGGCCGCTCCATCGCACGCGCATTCCTCGAGCAGGGCGCGAGCGTCGCGGTCGCCGGGCGCACCCCCGCCACGCTCGAGGAGACCGTCGCCGGCTTCCCGGCCGAGCGCGTCCTGGTCGTCCCCACCGACGTCTCGGTCCGAGCCGAGGTCGACGCGCTCGTCGAGGGCACCGTCGCGAGGTTCGGCGGGATCGACGTCCTCGTGAACAACGCGGCCGGCCACCTCGGCGGCCCGATCGAGGAGGTGGAGGACGACTCCTGGCGCTCGCTCTTCGCCACGAACGTCGACGCACTCTTCTACGCGGTGAAGGCGGCGCTCCCGCACCTCAAGGCGAGCCGCGGCAACATCGTCGTCGTCTCCTCCGTGTCGGGCATCCGCGGCGACTGGGGCCAGGCCGCCTACAACGCGACCAAGGGCGCGATCACGACGTTCGTGCAGTCGCTGGCCCTCGACTTCGGCGTGCACGGGGTGCGGGTCAACGCCGTCGCTCCCGCCTTCACGCAGACACCGCTGACCGAGTCGATGGCCTCGACCCCCGAGGAGCTCGCGCCCTTCATCGACCGCATCGCCCTCGGACGCCCCGGGCAGCCGGACGACATCGCCCCGCCGGTGCTGTTCCTCGCCAGCGCGGACGCGGCGTACATCACCGGCGCGATCCTGGCCGTGGACGGCGGAACGAGCGCCTCGACGGGGCAGCCGCACCTGTAGGCGGGGGTGCGGCGGATCGGCCGCGGCCAGGCGACTCGCCTGCTCGGCCGGGGCGGCTCGGTCGCACGGAAGCGGCGGCCAGGCGGATCGGGGTCGGGGGGCGGGGGCGGCGGCTCTGCCCAGAACCCGAGTGCTCGCGTCGGATCCTGCGGCCCCGCTCGCGAGGGTCCACCGGGCTCGACTGCGGGCGCCCGCAGCCCGGATCACTCCATCCCTGACCGCGCACTCAGACTCAACCGACACCTGTGGCGTATCGTGGAGTCAATTGCATGCAGACGCATGGATACGGACTCGCCGACCGCACGGCCTCCGAGCCCATCCCTCTTCGAGCAGGAGTCGTCATGACCACCACCAGCACCCGCTTCACCGACCGCGTCGTCCTCATCACCGGAGGTGGATCCGGCCTGGGCCGCGCCGCCGCCGTCCGCCTCGCCCAGGAGGGCGCGAAGCTCGCCCTCGTCGACATCTCGGAGCAGGGCCTCGCCGCCACGGTCGACGTCCTGCCCGAGGGCACCGAGTCGATCACCGTCCTCGCCGACGTGTCGAAGGAGGCGGACGTCGACGCCTACGTCGCGCGCACCCTCGAAGCGTTCGGCCGCATCGACGGCTTCTTCAACAACGCCGGCATCGAGGGCCGCCAGAACCTCACCGAGGACTTCACTGCCGACGAGTTCGACAAGGTCGTCGCGATCAACCTGCGCGGCGTGTTCCTCGGCCTCGAGAAGGTGCTGAAGGTGATGCGCGAGCAGGGCTCGGGCATGGTCGTCAACACCGCGAGCGTCGGCGGCATCACCGCGATCGGCAACCAGTCCGGCTACGCGGCCGCCAAGCACGGCGTCGTCGGCCTGACCCGCAACTCCGCGATCGAGTACGGCGAGTTCGGCATCCGCATCAACGCGATCGCGCCCGGGGCCATCTGGACCCCGATGGTCGAGAACTCGATGAAGCAGCTCGACCCGCAGAACCCGCGCAAGGCGGCCGAGGAGTTCATCCAGGTCAACCCGACCAAGCGCTACGGCGAGGCCGACGAGATCGCCTCGGTCGTCGCCTTCCTCCTCTCGGACGACGCCTCCTACGTGAACGCGACAGTCCTCCCTATCGACGGCGGTCAGTCCATCAAGTACTGAGGTCCCGCGGAGGGAGCGGAGGGAGCGCCTGCTGCGGCGGGCGAGCCCTCCGCTCTCCCGCTGACGCCGTGTCGTTCGTGGGACGGACTCGGCCGCTCCTCCACAGGTGCTCCCTCCGACGTGCGTCCCCACCGGGCCTCCGTCGCGCAGCACCCGGCACCGCGGCGGGAGCAGAATGGGGGTCGGTCCCGCCAGCGGCCGGACCTCGACCGCTACGGAGACATGTATGAACCCCACCGGGAGCTTCCGCGCCGCCCGCGACACCCTCCTGCAGCACCGCACCGATGCGGTCGCCGCGAACGAGGCCTTCCAGTGGCCGGACGTCGGGCCCCGCTTCAACTGGGCGGTGGACTGGTTCGACGCGATCGCCATCGGCAACGAGCGCCCCGCCCTCTGGATCGTGGAGGAGGACGGCTCCGAGGAGAAGTACTCCTTCGACCGGATGCGCTGGCGCTCCGACGAGGTCGCCGCCTGGCTCCACTCGGTCGGCGTCGAGCAGGGCGATCACGTGATGCTCATGCTCGGCAACCGCCTCGAGCTGTGGGAGTCGATGCTCGCGATCATGAAGCTCGGCGCGGTCATCCTCCCCACGACGACCCTGCTCTCACCCGCCGATCTGGCCGACCGCCTCGAGCGCGGCGAGGTCGCGCACGTCATCGCGGACGCCTCCGAGACCGCCAAGTTCGACGAGATGGAGGGCGGCTTCGGCCGCATCGCGGTCGGCGGCGCCGTCGAGGGCTGGCTCGACTACGCCGACTCGCTCGAGCCCTTCGGCATCAGCCCGACGGTGGTCGTCGAGAGCTCCGATCCGTGCCTGATCTACTTCACCTCCGGCACCACCTCGAAGCCCAAGATGGTCGTGCACACGCACGAGTCGTACCCCGTGGGGCACCTCAGCACGATGTACTGGCTCGGCGTGCAGCCGGGCGACGTGCACATGGCGATCAGCTCGCCGGGCTGGGGCAAGCACGCGTGGAGCTGCTTCTTCGCGCCGTGGAACGCCGAGGCGACGGTGTTCGTCTACAACTACAGCCGCTTCTCCCCCACCGCTCTGCACCGGCAGCTCGACCGGGCCGAGGTCACCACGTTCTGCGCGCCGCCGACCGTGTGGCGGATGCTGATCCAGTCGGCGCTGGGAGCGAAGCCGCGCGCGCTGACAGAGATCCTCTCGGCGGGCGAGCCGCTCAACCCCGAGGTCATCGCGACCGTCGAGCGGGAGTGGGGACTCACCATCCGCGACGGCTACGGCCAGACCGAGACCACCGCGATCATCGCGAACCCGCCCGGCGCCCCCGTGGTCCCCGGAGCGATGGGCCGCGCGCTGCCCGGCGTCGCCATCGCCCTCGTCGATCCGCTGACCGGCGAGCCCGCCTCCACCGGTGAGATCTGCCTCGACCTCTCCGTCGAGCCCGTCAACCTGATGTCCGGCTACCTCGGCGATGAGGACCGCACCGAGCGCGCCCGCGCCGACGGCTACTTCCACACCGGCGACGTGGCGGTCCGCGCGGTCGACGGCACGATCACCTTCGTGGGCCGCACCGACGACATCTTCAAGTCCTCCGACTTCAAGATCTCGCCGTTCGAGGTCGAGAGCGTGCTGCTGCAGCACCCCGCCGTCGCCGAGTCCGCGGTGGTGCCGGCTCCGGACGAGGTGCGCCACAGCGTGGTGAAGGCGTACGTCACCCTCGCCGAGGGCTGGGAGCCGACCGCCGAGACGGCGAG
The DNA here is from genome assembly GCF_002932915.1 of Rathayibacter sp. RFBD1. NCBI lineage: Bacteria > Bacillati > Actinomycetota > Actinomycetes > Micrococcales > Microbacteriaceae > Rathayibacter > Rathayibacter sp. RFBD1. The sequence goes on along the minus strand of NZ_PSWQ01000009.1, from coordinate 261,905 downwards.
CGCGATCTTCGCCCACACCCGCGAGCTGCTCTCCTCCTTCGAGCGGGTGCGGCGCCTCGAGTTCCACCCCCTGCCCAAGACGATCTCGGGCAAGATCCGCCGCGTCGAGCTGCGCGAGCGCGAGGAGGAGGCGTTCCGCCGCGGCGAGGAGATCCCCACGGAGTGGCGCGCCGACCGCCTCTAGGCGCGGCGGCCCTCGTCCGCCGGGACACCGCCGGGACCGCCGCAGCACCGCTGAGACGGCGGCGTCCCGGCGGGGCGGTGGTGTCTCGAGGGGATGCGGTGCGCCGGGACGACGGCCGCCGGTGACCAGCGGGAGCGGGTGCCGTCAGCGCGGAACCAGCGCGGCGTCGGCGGCGTCCGGATCACAGGCAGGCGATCAGCTCGGCGTCAGCGTGGGCGGACGGCGATCAGCTCGCCGTGGTCGCGGACGCCGGGGGCGCTGCGGCGGAGCGAGTGGGTCACCTCGAGGCCGGCCTGCTCGACGAGTGCGCGCATCTCGGCGAGCGGATGGAACCAGGCCGGTGCGACGGCGTGCGCGAACGCCTCCGAGCGCGGCCCTTCGAAGAAGCCGATCAGCAGGCTTCCGCCCGGTCGGAGGTGCGCGGCGAGCGCCGCGACCGCGCCGCGCAGCTCCGCCGGCGGCAGGTGGATGAGCGAGTACCACGCGAGAACGCCCCCGAGGCCGTCGACGTCGAGCTCGAGCGCCGAGCCGAGCCGGAACGGGACGTCCGGGAACCGCGCCCGCGCCAGAGCGACGAACTCCGGCACCGGATCGACGCCGATCGCGGCGGCTCCGCGGCGCTGGAGGAACTCCGTCCAGTGCCCGGGCCCGCAGCCCACATCGGCGACCGTGCCCTCCAGCCCGTCGGCCCACGACCCGATCAGCTCGCGATCGGCCGCGGGCCCCGCGTCGACCGATCCGAGCAGCGCCGCGTACTCCTCCGCCCGCGCGCCGTACGCGTCCCGCACCTCGTCCATCCGGTGAGCGTAGGCCGTCTCGAAACGGCGCGCAGCGGGCACGCGGAGGCGCGTGGCACGTTCCGCGGTGCCGTTGGCACAGCTCGGCGGCACGGTCCGCTGGCGCGTTCTGACGTTCTGGCGCGCCTGCCTCGTGAGCGTTCGCGCCCGGCCTCCCGAGGCGCTCCGCGAGGACGGATCATCGAGGTGCCGCGCCCCGTCCCCGCCCCGAAGGAGACCCGATGACCCCTGCCGACGCCGCCCCCGCCCTGCCCGCCGCCGCCCTCGTCTTCCCTCTGCTCGTCGGCGTCGCGCTGCTCGCCTCGGGCGCGACCGCCCTGCTCCGCGCCGCTGGTCCTCATGGCGTCCGGAGGCGCCTCGAGGAGTCCCGCGCCCGCGCCGCGGCCCTCGGCGGAGGTCCGGGCGCGCGCGGATGCAGCGCTCCCGGCGTCCTCCCGGCCTGCCTGCGGGTCGTCGTCGGCGCCCTCCTCCTGCTGGCCGCCGGCCCGGCCTACACCGCGGCCGCCCTCGTCGCCGCAGCCCTCTGCGCACTCGCCCTCGCGCACGCCGTCCGCCGCTTCGCCCAGGACTCGGAGGGCGACCCGCCCGCCCCGGCCGCGGTCGCCGCCACGGCCGCGATGCTCGCCTTCGCCACCGTCGCCGCGGCCCAGGGGATCCTCGGATTCACGGGCGTCCCGGCGCACCTCCGCGAGTTCGACCAGCAGGACCTGAGCTGGGCGGCCGCCCTCGTCGGAGTGGTCGCCGCGTGCGGCCTCCTGCAGTTGGCGGGACGCGCAGCGCAACCGGTGGCCGCACCGGCGGCGGGCGTCAGGCGGCGCGGCTGATGCTCGGAGCTCCGACGCTCGATGCGCCCCCGCACCTCGTCCTCGACGGCAGCGCGGTGCGGCTCGCGCCCGCCCGCGGCTCCGTCGCCGTGATCACCTTCTGGATGCAGTTCCACAACTCCGGCACCGCCGCCCTGCACGACCTCGCCCTGTTCTGCGGCTCCTTCACCGACGGCTCGGGCGTCGAGCTCGACTACGACGAGGCCCCGGTCACCGTTGTCGGCCGGCCCGAGCGGGTCGCCCCGGGAGCGGGATTCGTGGCCGTCGCGCACTACACGATCGCGCCCCTGCGGGCACCGCGGACGCTCCGCCACTCCATCGTGCTGCGGGGCCGCACGAGCGACGACCGGCCCTTCACCGACGTCGCCGCGCTCGAGGTCCACGTCGATCCGAGGCGCACCCCGGAGGTGCGGTTCCGTCCCCCGATGGCGGGATCCGACACCTTGCGGTGGAGGTGAGCGACGATGCGATCGCATGAAGACTTCTCACCACCGGGCCGGATCGGCCAGGGTAGAGGGATCGCGTCGTACGGAGGACGCGCCAGAGGAAAGGACTCCGCCGTGAGGGGAATCGCAGAAGGCAGCCGACCGATCGTCGATCGCGGAGTGTCCCGCCGGGACACCGCGGCGGCCGCGTGGCTGGCCCAGAGCGGCGTCGATGTCCGCGCGAACGGCGCGTTCCGCATCGTGGCCGACACCCTCTGCAGCGACGGCGTCGACGTGCTCCGGATCTGGCACTCGCCGGCCCGCCTGCACCGCACCTCCGCCATCGGCCCGGGCGTCCGCCTGATCATCCCGCTCGAGGGCGCGCTCGTGATCCAGCCGGACGATCCGGCGGCGCTCGAGGTCCGCGTCGCGCCGGGCGACATCGCCTTCCTCCACTGCGACTCCCCGTTCACGATCGTGACCGACACCCCGAGCGCCCGCACCGAGATCGCCCTCGACCGCCCGCTGCTGGGCCTGGTCGACTCGGCCGACCGTGGCGCCGTCGTCACCGAGGCCGACCCGGCCAGCCGCGGCATCCTGCTCTCGACCGTCAACGCGACCTTCGGCTCCACCCTCGACGCCGACTCCCCCGCCTTCCCCCTGGTGCGGGCCGCCGTCGAGCAGCTGGCGGGCGCTGTGCTGGCGACCTCGCTGCCGCGCGAGAGCAGCGAGGACGTCTACACGCGCGCCCTCGCCCTGATCGCCGCGATGTCCACCGACCCCCGCCTCTCGGTCCAGGAGATCTGCGAGCGCCTCGGCGTCCCGAAGCGGACGCTGCAGCGCACCTTCGCGCGGAACGGCACCACCGTGTTCGACGAGATCCGCCGCGCACGCCTCACGACCGCGCGCGCCCTCCTCGGCGGGAGCGACTCCCCGCCCTCGCCCGAGCACGTGCTGAGCAGCTACGTCCGCTCGCAGCGCCTGCGCCGCGACCTGCTCCACCTCGAGACGGTGCCCGCCTCGAAGCTGGGCTGACCCCGGGGCCGCAGCTCTCCGCGTCGACAGCCCCGTCGGCGGCGGAGGTCACCGCGCGGGCGCACGCCCCCGGTCCGGACGCTCCGGCTCGGAGGCACCGTCGCCGCCCCGCACTCAGCCCGGGTACGGCACCGACGCCGCCGGCCACCCCGACGCCGCGAGCTCCGCGCGCAGCCGATGGTGGTGCTGCACCGCGCCGAGGGAGTCGGTGCGGAAGGCGATGGCGAGGGCCGCGTCGGCCCAGTAGGCGTCCCAGCCGGAGTAGCGCTCGAAGACGCGGTCGCCGACCGCGGCCAGCAGCTCCCAGGCCCGTGCCGCCGGGAGGTAGCCGGCGACGTAGGCGTAGCGGATCGCGCCGATCGTGCGCTCGGCGTCGCCCGCGAGCAGGAGGAGCGGCGGACGCCCCTCGACCGCCTGGGCGAGCTCGAGGAGGTGGAACTCGCTGCCGCCCGTGAGCGCGGCGACTCGGGAGCGCATCCGCTCGGCGTCGGCGGAGGCCGAGACCTCGGCGAAACGGGTCGAGAGCGGCCCGCGGGTGAGCACGTCGGCGACCAGCAGCTCGACGTCGTCGGCCGAGGCGATGCGGAAGTCGCGGTCGAGCGCGACCCGGTGCTCGACGAGCGGATGCAGCGGCAGCTGCTGCCACGGCGCTCCCTTCGCTCCGTCGGCGTATCGGCGCCGCAGCTCCTCCGGGAGCTCGGCCCACGAGGGCTGGAACGCGAGGGAGGAGTTCCAGCCGGCGAACGAGAAGTCGCTGACCGCGTCGAGCGCGAGCAGCTGCTGCTGGCGGAGGGACGGGGTCGGCGAGCCGGCCGCGCCGAGGTACGCGAGCTGCTCGCGGCGCGGCGCGCGCGCATCCCACTGCTGGAAGCCGACCGTGGCGGCGAGCAGCCCGAAGGCCAGAGCGAACGCGAACGCCGTGAACGCGACGACGCTCTCGCCGCCGCCGAGCGCGAGCCCCCATGCGAAGCCGACCAGGCCCACCGGAGCCGCGAAGGCGGTCACCAGAAGCGCGCGGCGTCCGGCGCCCTGACCGCGCCGGTGCGCATCGGCCGCCCGCGCGTAGCGCAGCCGGGGTCGGACGGGGAACTCGACGTCTCCGGGATGGTTCTGCAGCGGCACGGTCGCAGCCTAGGGGCGCGGGTCGCGTCGATGTGTGCTTGCCTGGTCGCATGACTCTCGCCGAAGCACTCCTCGAGCGGGCCGACCTGCAGAAGCGGATCGAGGCCCTCCAGTCGCGGATCGTCGCGAACGCCTCCTACCAGGAGGGAGAGGAGCCGACCGAGGACCCGGCCGAGCTGCTCGCCGACTGCACGCGCGCGCTGGGCGAGCTCGAGCGGCTGGTCACGGCGATCAACCTCACCAACGCGACGGCGACCACTCCCACCGGAGAGGTGCTGACCGCGGCGCTCGCCCGGCGCGAGGCCCTGCGCGCCCGGCACAGCCTCCTGACCCGCGCGGCCGACGCGGCCGCCGGCGAGCGCGGCTACCGCCAGCTCCGGAGCGAGCTGCGCCGCCTGCCCGCGCTGCCGGTGCGGGAGCTGCGCGAGCAGGCCGACGCCGTGGCGCGCGAGCTGCGCGGGCTCGACGCCGATGTCCAGAGGACGAACTGGGGGGTCGAGCTGCAGAGCTGACACGAGACGCGGTGAGTCGGTAGGCGCACCGGAGCGAGCACGCACCGTCGGGCCGGCGGTTCATCCGGCCCTCTGTCACGCGGTGGGCAGCGTCCCGGCTCCGGCCGTCACTCACAGCCCAGCACCGAGGACCGGTGACCGCGCAGACAGGACACCTCATCACCATGTGCTGGCCGGTGCGCCGAGGGCGGGTTCGGGGACCTCACCGCATCTCGGGCGTGCGCGGACGCTCGCCGGGTCGGGGCGGGATCTTCTCGAACGGGCGCGTGGGCGCACGCCGGGCTCGGGGCTGCGGCCCCTCGAACGGGCGCGCGGACGCCCGACGGATCCGGGCCGGCGTCCGGCCGCCTCCGCCCGGCCGCGCCCGCCCGCCCCACCGCTCAGTACTCGATGCGCCCGCGCCGGTCGTGGAACTCGCCCGTCGGCCCGTCGGAGCCGAGCAGGGCGAGCGCGACGGTCGCGTCCGTGCCCTCGGTGACGGTCTGGTGCCCGCCGTGTCCGTTGAAGTCGGTCGCGGTGTAGCCGGGGTCGCTCGCGTTGATCCGCATCGCCGGCAGGTTCTTCGCGTACTGCACGGTGAGCGCGACGACCGCCGCCTTCGATGCCGCGTATGGGATCGCGGTGACGGGGAACTCGTCGTGGCCCTCGGTGCTCAGCCAGCGCGGCCAGCCGACTCCGGACGCCACGTTCACGACGACCGGGGCCGCGGAGGCCTGCAGCAGCGGGAGCGCGGCCTGCGTGACGCGGACGATGCCGACGACGTTCGTCTCGAGGACGCCCGCCATCGCCTCCGGGGTGAGGTCGTCGACGCCGAACGAGGTGCCCAGCACTCCGGCGTTGTTGACGAGCACGTCCAGTCCGGGCAGGGAGGCGATCGCGGAGTCGACGCTCGCCTGATCGGTGACGTCGAGGCGGACGGGGTGGGCGCCGAGCGCGCGGGCGGCGTCGCCGTCGGCGGTGTCGCGCATGCCGGCGTAGACGGTGTGGCCCGCCTCGAGGAGTCGGCGGGCGGTCTCGAGGCCGAGGGAGCGGTTCGCTCCGGTGATGAGTGTCGTGGTCATGCGCCCATCCTGCGCGGGTCGTCGGGCCTCGACCAGGCCGCGCTCGACAGGGGGACCGTCAGTACCTGGCTCGGCGACGGCGGGCGGAGGAGGATGGGCGGCATGGAGGAGTTCGCCACGGTGCTGCGCTCGTGGCGCGACCGCATCCGTCCCGCCGACGTCGGCCTGCCCGCGGGCTCGGGCCGCCGCGCCACGGGCCTGCGCCGCGAGGAGCTGGCGGCGCTCTCGGGCGTGAGCGTCGACTACCTCGTGCGGCTCGAGCAGGGACGCGCACGGAACCCGTCGCCGTCGATGCTCCGCTCTCTCGCGGTGGCGCTCCGGCTCACGGACAGCGAGCGCGACCACCTCTACCGGGTCGCCGGTGCCGCCGTCCCCTCGCCGGGCGTCGTGCCGCAGCACGTGAGCCAGGGCGTGCAGCGGATCGTCGACCGCCTGGGCGACGTGCCGCTCGCGGTGTTCACGGCGGCCCACGACATCCTGCTGTGGAACCCGCTCTGGGCCGCCCTGAACGGCGACCCCTCGGTGTACACCGGGCTGGAGCGGAACCTCGTCTGGCGGCACTTCACCTCCGGCCACGCCGGCACCGAGTTCGACGCGCAGCACGAGGAGGACTTCGCGAGCGACCTCGCGGCCGACCTGCGCGCGGCGACCGGGCGCTACCCGCGCGATCCGGCGCTCGCCGCCCTCGTCGCCCGGCTGCGCGAGGAGTCGCCCGAGTTCGAGCGGCGCTGGGCGGAGGCGCGCATCGCCGAGCACCGCGCGAGCCGGAAGACGGTGACGCGGACGCCCGTCGGACCGGTCACGATCGACTGCGACGTGCTCACGGCTCCGGGCACCGACCTGCGGATCGTCGTCTACACGGTGGCGCCGGGCAGCGAGGACGAGGCGCGGCTCGACCTGCTGCGGGTGACGGGGCTGCAGGCGCTGAGCACGGCGCCGGCGTGAAGCGGACGGGCGCGGCTGGGGCGCGCACAGCGGAGCGGGGCGCTGGCTGAACCGGGCTGGGCTGAGTCGAGCGGGCTGAGCCGAGCCACCGGGCGGCGCAAGCCGGGCTCGTCCCACGGCGGGCGGGGCAGGCCGGGCTCGTCCCACGGCGGGCGGGGCAGGCCGGGCTCGTCCCACGGCGGGCGGGACCGGCTCGGCGCGGCCGACGGCGCAACCTGCCGATGCGGGCGAGCGGCGGCGAGTGACGGCCGAGGTGCACGGCGAGGCGCGTCTGCGGGGACGTCCGCACCCCCGGACCCCCGCCTCCCCGCTCAGGACGCGCAGTACGCGGTGATGAACGCGTAGAACTCGCCCTTCTGCTCGGCGGTCGCGGCGACGACGACGGTGCCCTGCCGGCCCGCGGTCTCGACGGTGACCGGCAGGCGCGTGCCGACCTTGTCCTCGGCGAGCGCGTGGGTGTCGCAGCGGGTGGGGACGGCGTCCAGGACCACGGAGTCGAGGGTCCCGGCGGGCACGGAGCGGTCGAGGGTCCAGGCGTCGGCGGCGTCGGGCGGCTGCAGCAGGATCGTGGCGTCGACGCTGCGGAGCACGAGGGGGGTGCCCCGGACGTCGGCGGTGATGGTGAGGCGCGCCGGCTCGTGCGCGGCGCCTCCGGACGTGTCGATCCGCAGGGCGAGGTCGGCGTCGACGGTGCGGGCGAAGCAGCCGGACCGGGCGAGAGCGTCGACGAACGAGAACGGGTCGTCGGCGGGGTACGCGTGCTCGCCGTGGCCGTCGATCGCGAGGACGACCTCGAGCGCAGCGGGCGCCTCCGCGGCCGGGCAGGCGGGCTCGGGCACGTCGACGCGGAGGTCTCGCGAGGTCCCGTCGGGGACGCCCGTGCCGCCGGTCCAGGTGAGCGGGACGGCGAGGCGCGGGTCCACGAGGCGGGCCACGGTGACCTCGATCGGGGCGCCGCTGCCGTTGTGGACCTCGAAGGCCATGGTGCCGCCGGCGATGTCGGAGCGGTTCTGCTGGATGGAGACGGTGACCCCGGGAGCCGGGGCGGACGGGGCGGAGGAGCGGGCCGGGTCGGGGGCGGCCTGAGTCGGAGTGGCCTGAGTCGGAGTGGCCTGAGTCGGAGTGGCGGTGGTCGGAGCCACGGCGGCCTCGGTGCCGCTCGGGGCGCCTGTCGCGCCTCCCGGCGCGCAGGCCGCGAGGGCGGGCAGGAGGAGCAGCGCGGCGGCGAGGGCGCGGAGGCGTCGCATCGTGCCCCCCTCCGCTCGCCGTCAGTCTGGCGCCCCGGACCCCTCTCCGCGAGCGGGCGCTCCGCCCCCTCAGCTCGATCGATGCGTCACGAACGGTCGCCACGGCGGCCGGATGACGACCGTTCGTGACGCATCGCCGGAGCGACGGGGGTGAGGACCCGGGGACGCGCACCCATCCGGGTGTGCGTCCGCTCCGAAGAGAGGCGGGGACTTCAGGAGGAGACAGATGGCACGCGGCAGATGGCACGTCGGCACGATCGTCGCGCGAGTGCGCGCATCCGCAGCGATCGGGGCCTCCGGGCTCGACGCGGTGGAGCGGGCGGAGCGCCGGGCAGAGGTCCTGCGCATCGCCGGGGGAGTCGACTCCGGTCGTCTCGGCGACGACCAGGCGATCGCGGCGTTCGGCCGGATCGTCGACGGCCTGCAGAGCGACCTGCCCGGCTCGGCGCTCGGCGCCTAGCCCGCGAGGCCGGCGTCCCGGCACCCGTCCGGAGCGGACACCCGCCGGGCCGACATCCCGAGCCTCCGCGCGGCGCTGAGATCCGCCGGGCGAGCGTGCCGACGGCCCACTGGGCGCGAAGACCCGCCAGCCCGGCACCCCGAGCGCCAGCCCGGCGCCCCGACCACCCGCGCGCCGCGGAGCCCCGCTACCCCAGCGTCCCGAGCGCGATCCGCGGCAGCAGCCGCTGGATCGCGACGGCCGCCGCGCCGCGCGCCCACTCCACGAGCCCGCCGTCGTCGACGAGCAGCGCCAGGGGCGGAGCGTCCGGGTCGCGCGTGGCCGCGATCGCGGCGTCCACCACCGCGGCCTGCTCCGAGTAGAGGGCGACACCCTCCCCGGCCAGGATCACCGTGCCGGACATCGAGAGGTTGCCGATCGCGGCGATCATCGTCCCGAGCGCGTTGCCGGAGTCGGCGAGGATGCGCTCGGCACCGGGGTCGCCCGCGCGAGCGGCGGCGAAGCCCTCGGCCAGGGTCAGCTCGCGGCCGGTGGCGACGAAGAGCTGGCGGAGGAGCGAGGGCAGGCTGAGCATCGCGGTCGAGCAGCCGCGGTGGCCGGCCTCGCAGACGGGGCCGGTGGGATCCAGCGGGTAGTGGCCGCCCAGGCCGAGCCCCGCCTCCGGGGGCGCGACCACCCGGTCGTGCACCACCAGTCCGTAGCCGACGCCCGCGCCGACCGTGAGCACCGCGAAGTGCGGGATGCCGCGGCCGCGCCCGAACCAGTGCTCGGCGCCCGTGAGCGCGACCACGTCGTTCTCGAGGGCGACCGGCAGCCCGAGGGCGGCGGAGAGCGGAGCGGCGAGGTCGACGTCGCGCCAGCCGAGGAACGGCGCGCGGCTCACCCGGCCGTCGGCGGCGATGCTCCCGCCGAGCGTCACGCCCAGGCCCGCGAAGGCGGAGGGGCCGCCGAGCTCGTCGACGACCGAGACGATCGCGGCGATCACGTCGGCGGGCTCCGTGCCCGGCAGCGGGCGGACCAGCTCCCGCTCGGTGCGCGCGCGCAGGTCGGTGCGGACGGCGAGGACCTCGGTGCCGGTGATCTTCACGCCCGCGAAGCTCAGCGCGTCGGCGCGGATGTCGAGCGGCCGGGCGGGGCGGCCGACTCCGGTGCTCTGCTCGGGGCCCTCGACGACCAGACCGCCGTCGAGGAACGGGCGCGCGAGCCGGGTCAGGCTGGCGGGCGAGAGGCCGAGGCGGCGGCCGAGCTCGGCCCGCGAGACGGGACCGTGGATCAGGACCTCGCGCGCCAGGAGCTCGGAGGAGCTCCCGGAGGCGTCCTCGGCGACGATGGTGTCGGTCACGGGGCTCCTTCTTTCCGGCCTGGTAGAAAGCTACCGGCACTGCGCCGCACCAGGAACGGATCCGGCCACTCGCGCCGCTCTTGACACCCCTATTACTTCTGCTCTAGAAATAAGCCATGCACCGCAGCATCGCCCCCACGAACGACTCCGTGACCCTCTCCGGCCGGGAATCGCGCCTCTTCCACCTGCAGGACGGGGGCACCAGCGTCGTCGTCGACGCCCGCCTCGTCACCTTCCCCACGATCGTGCACTGGGGCGCCGCGCTCGGAGATCTTTCCGCCGCCGAACTATCCGCCCTCGCCGACGCCGCCCTCCCCCAGCGCGTCTCGGGCGGACTCGACGCCTTCGCGCCGTTCGGCCTCGTCGCCGTCGAGGCCGACGGCTGGCAGCACGCCCCCACCTTCGAGGGCACCCACGAGCGCGCGGCCGCGTCGGAGCGGTTCGAGGTCGAGAGCATCGAGGCGCTCGGCTCCGCCCTCCGGACCGTCGCCACGGGCGCGGGCGTCCGGCTGACCGTGGACCTCGAGGTCGATGCGGCCGGCCTGCTCACCCAGCGCGCCCGGGTCGAGAACCTCGACGCCCGCCCGTTCCGCCTCGAGCGCTTCGAGCTCGGCTTCCCGCTCCCCGCGACCGCGCGCGAGATCCTCGACACCACCGGCCACCACCTCCGCGAGCGCCACCCGCAGCGCCGCGCGCTGACCATCGGCGAGCACACCCGCCGCACCCGCCGCGGCCGCCCCGGCGCCGACGCGACCCTCCTCCTCGCCGCGGGCACGCCCGGCTTCGGCTGGGAGCGCGGGCTCGTGCACGGCGTCCACCTCGGCTGGAGCGGCGACACCTCTCTCCGCGCCGAGCGCACCGTCGAGGGCGTCTCGCTCCTCGCGGCCGGCGAGCTGCTGCGGCCCGCCGAGATCGAGCTCGCGCAGGGCGAGAGCTACGAGACCCCGGTCGCCTACGGCTCCTGGGGCGACGGGCTCAGCGCTCTGCAGGCCCGGTTCCACGCGTCGCTCCGCGCCCGCCCGCAGCACCCCGTCGCTCCGCGGCCCGTCACCCTCAACACCTGGGAGGCCGTCTACTTCGACCACGACCTCGCTCGCCTCACCGCCCTCGCCGAGCGGGCCGCGCGGATCGGGGTCGAGCGCTTCGTGCTCGACGACGGCTGGTTCCTCGGCCGCCGCGACGACACCGCCGCGCTCGGCGACTGGACCGTCGATCCCGCGGTCTGGCCGGAGGGCCTCACCCCGCTGACGGACGTCGTCACCGGCCTGGGCATGCAGTTCGGACTCTGGGTGGAGCCCGAGATGATCAGCCCCGACTCCGACCTGGCCCGCGCGCACCCGGAGTGGATCCTCGGCCCGGCCGGCCACCTCCCGGCCTCGGGGCGGCAGCAGCAGGTCCTCGACCTCTCGCAGCGCGGCGCGTTCGAGCATGTGCTCGACGCCCTCGACGCGCTGCTGATCGAGTACCCGATCGCGTACCTCAAGTGGGACCACAACCGCGACGTGATCGAGGCGGTCTCGCCCGCCACCGGCCGCTCCGCCGTCCACGAGAACGTGCTCGCGCTCTACCGCCTGCTCGACGAGCTGCGCTCCCGGCATCCCGGCGTCGAGATCGAGTCGTGCGCCTCCGGGGGCGCCCGCGTCGACCTCGGGATCCTCGCCCGCACAGATCGCATCTGGACGAGCGACTGCATCGACCCGCTCGAGCGGCAGACCATCCAGCCCTTCACCCAGCTGGTGGTGCCGCCCGAGCTGATGGGGCAGCACATCGGAGGGCCGCGGTCGCACTCGACGCAGCGCACCCACTCGCTCGCCTTCCGCGCCGGCACCGCGCTGCCCGGCCACCTCGGCATCGAGTGGGACGTCTCGGATCTCGCCCCCGCCGTCGAGGAGGAGCTGACCGCCTGGGTCGCCTTCCACCTCGAGCACCGGGCGCTGCTGCACACCGGGACGGTCGTGCGCGCCGATCTCGCCGACGACGCCGCCTCGCTCTCCGGAGTCGTCGCCGCCGACCGCTCCGCCGCCCTCTTCACCTTCGCCCAGCTGCGCACCGGCGCGACCTACCCGCCCGGCCGGATCACGCTCCCGGGCCTGGATCCGGAGCGCACCTACTCCGTGGCGCTCGCCCCGGTCACGTCGCCGCTCGGCGGCCCCGGGCAGTCGCCGCTCGGCTGGGCCGAGCACGGGACCGCGCTCCGCGGCCGCGTGCTGGGCACCGTCGGGCTCCAGGCCCCCGTCCTCGATCCGGAGCAGCTCGTCGTGCTCGTGCTCACCGCCCTCTGACCCGCCCTCCCGGCTCCGGAGCCGACCCGCTCCACGGCCGCCGCACCTGCTCTCGCACCGCCCTCCGCGGTCGAGCGCGCCCTGAGACCTGTCCCCACGCGCAAGGAGGCGCCGCATGTCCGCTCATCCGCATCCCCCCGGGTTCTCCCGGCGGCTGTTCCTCTCGGTGCCGCTCGCCGCGGCGTCCGCCGCCGCCCTCGCCTCGTGCGCCTCCTCCGGCGCCGGCGACGGAGTGACCACGCTCGACTTCTTCCAGTTCAAGGCGGAGGCGGTGGAGGACTTCGCGCGGATCATCCGCGAGTTCGAGGCGGCCAACCCGGACATCCGGGTCATCGCCAACAACGTGCCCGACCCCGACACGGCCATCCGCACCCTGCTCGTCAAGGACAAGGTGCCGGACGTGCTGACCCTGAACGGCAGCGGCTACTACGCCGACCTCGCGAAGGCCGGCGTGTTCCACGACTTCACCGGCGACGAGCTCGTCGAGCGGGTGAACCCGGCGGCCCTCGACATCCTCGCCGCCCTCGGCAGCTTCGAGGGGAACGAGGTGAACGCGCTCGCCTTCGCGAACAACGCGGACGGGATCCTTTACAACCGCACGATCTTCGCCGAGAACGGGATCGAGGTGCCGACCACCTGGGACGAGCTGATCGCCGTCTGCGAGACGCTCACCGCCGCCGGGATCACTCCCTTCTACGGCGCCCTGCTCGACAACTGGACCGGCGCCCCCGCCTTCAACGCGCTCGGCGGGCAGCTGCAGCCGGACGGCTTCTTCGACGCGATGCGCGAGGAGGGAGCGGCACTCGGCCCCGACTCCCCCGTCTCGTTCACGAAGGACTACGCGACGACGATGGAGCGGCTCGGGCAGCTCTTCTCGTACACGCAGGAGGGCTCGTTCGGCCGCGGCTACGACGACGGCAACCAGGCCTTCGCCGCGGGCGAGGCGGCCATGTACCCGCAGGGCATCTGGGCGATCAACCCGGTCCGCACGAACAACCCGGACATCGACCTCGGCGTCTTCCCCTACCCGGTGCTCGACGACCCGGCGGACACGCGGGTCACCTCGGGCGTCGACGTGGCCGTCGCCATCGGCCGCGGCACCCCGAAGCTCGAGGCGGCCCGCCGCTTCGTCGACTTCCTGCTGACCCCCGGAGTCGTCGAGCCGTACGTCGCGAGCCAGGCCGCCTTCTCGCCGCTGGTCGGCGCCGCACCCAACTCGGACCCCACGCTGGCCGAGCTGCAGCCCTACTTCGAGCAGGGACGGCTGATCGGCTTCGTCGACCACCAGATCCCCGCGAGCATCCCGCTCAACCCCACGCTCCAGGCGTTCCTCGCCAGCGGGGACGCCGACGCGGCGCTCCGGACCCTCGACAGTGAGTGGCGCAAAGTCGCGGCACGCACGACCAGGAAGTGACCCCATGACCACGACCACGACGGCCGCCGCGCAGGCGGTGGCGACCACTCCTCCGCCGCCCGCGCGCCGCAAGCGCACCATCGGGCGCACCTCGAAGACCTTCTACTGGATGACGGTCCCCGCCGTCCTGCTCTTCTTCGTGCTCCACACGGTCCCGGTCCTCACCGGAATATTCTTCAGCTTCACGGATTACGCGGGCTACGGCTCCTGGGACCTGATCGGCGCCTCGAACTACCTCGCGCTCCTCCAGGACGACCGCGTCTGGAAGGCCTACGGGTTCACCTTCGGCTTCGCGATCGTGGCGACCGTGCTCGTGAACGTGATCTCGCTCGCCATCGCCGTCGCCCTCAACGCGCGGATCAAGTTCCAGACGGCGTTCCGCGGGATCTACTTTATCCCCTACGTGCTCTCGACCCTGGTCATCGGCTACGTGTTCCAGTACCTCTTCGCGAACTCGCTGCCGCAGATCCTCGGCGCGATCCCGGTGATCGGCGAGAACATCCTCGCGAACGCCGACTGGGCGTGGGTGGCGATCGTGGTGCTGGCGGTCTGGCAGGCCTCGGCCTTCTCGATCATCATCTACCTCGCCGGACTCCAGACCATCCCGGGCGAGCTCTACGAGGCGACCTCGCTCGACGGAGCGGGGAGGTGGCGGCAGTTCACCTCGATCACGTTCCCGCTGATCGCCTCCTTCTTCACGATCAACATGGTCATCTCGATGAAGAACTTCCTCCAGGTGTTCGACCACATCATCGCCCTCACCAACGGCGGTCCCGGCACCTCGACGGAGTCGATCACGCTGCTGATCTACCGCGGCGGCTTCCAGGGCGGCGAGTACGCCTATCAGACGGCCAACGCCGTCCTCTACTTCCTCATCATCATCGTGGTCTCGCTGATCCAGTTCCGAGTCCTCAGCCGCAGAGAGGCGTCGTTCTGATGACATCGACCATCACCCCCACGACCGCGATCGCCCTCGGCGAGCCCGAGGGGCGGCGCCGGCCCTCCCGCGACACCTACCGGATCAACTGGTGGGCGACCGCGCTCATCGCGGTCTGCTCGCTGACGATCCTCCTGCCGCTCTACTTCGCCGTCGTGACCGCGCTGAAGACGCCCGATCAGCTCGGCGGCACCGGGTTCGAGCTGCCGACCTCGATCTCGTGGGGCAACTTCGCCGAGGCGTGGACGGCGACCCGCTTCCCCCAGGCCTTCGTGAACACCGCGCTGATCACGGTCGGAGCCGTCGTGCTGACGCTGTTCTCGAACTCGATGGTCGCCTACGCGGTCGCCCGGAACATGCACAGGCCGTTCTTCAAGGGCGTCTACTTCTACCTGCTCGCCGCGGTCTTCGTGCCGTTCCCGATCATCATGCTGCCGGTGGTGAAGGAGACGGCTCTGCTGGGCCTGGACAACCAGGCCGGGCTGATCCTGCTCTACGCCGTGTTCGGGCTCTCGATCAACACGTTCATCTACACGGCCTTCATCCGCTCGATCCCCATCGAGCTCGAGGAGGCGGCGCGCACCGACGGCGCCTCGACCTGGCGGACCTACTGGCAGGTGATCTTCCCGCTGCTCGGCCCGATGAACGCGACCGTCGGGATCCTGACCTGCGTGTGGGCGTGGAACGACTTCATCCTGCCGCTCGTGGTGCTCTCGGACCCGTCCGCCCGCACCCTGCCGCTGGCCGAGTACGTCTTCCAGGGGCAGTTCAACACGAACTACACCGTCGCCTTCGCGTCCTACCTGATGGCGATGGCGCCGCTGCTGATCGTGTACCTCTTCGCGCAGCGCTGGGTGGTCAGCGGAGTGATGCGCGGGTCGATCAAGTAGCGGTCGCGGCGAGCGCCGCCTCGAGCAGGTCCGTGAGCACGGTGCCTCGCGAGCCCGCGTCCTCCGGGTGCCACTGCACGCACCAGAGCGGCGCGGACTCGTGCTCGAGGGCCTCGACGGTGCCGTCGTCGGCGCGGCCGACCACGACGAGGCCCTCGCCGGGACGGTCGACGGCCTGGTGGTGGGAGCTGCGGACGTCGAGCTCGGCGGCGCCGAGGATGCGAGCGAGGGCGCTGCCCGGCTCGAGCGCCACGCGGTGGTCGACCATCCCGGACAGGTGCTCGCCGGGGACCGACCGGCCCACGTGACCGGCGCCGGGCAGGTGCTGCACGAGGTCGCCGCCGAGGGCGACGTTGACCAGCTGCATCCCGCGGCAGATCCCGACCAGCGGGGTCCGCGTCTCGACGGCACGGCGGACGAGCGCGATCTGCGCGCGGTCGGCCGAGGGGAAGGACTGGCCTCGGTGCGGGTCGTCGGGCCGGCCGCCGTAGAGGGACGGGTCGACGTCCTCCCCTCCGGCGACCACGACGGCGTCGGCGGCGGCGAGCCGGCGCTCGAGCTCGGCGGCGCCGGCCTGCTCGGCCGGGACGCGGTCGACCACGAAGCCCGCGGCGGTGGCGGCCGAGACGACGCTCGCGGTCAGCAGCTGCAGCTCGATCTCGAACTCGGGATTCTCGCGGCCGCCGTCGGCGACGTCGACGACGAGCAGGACGGGGCGGTCGGAGGCCATGCGGACATCGTGCCACCCGGCCGGCTCCTGCAGAACGTCGGCGGAGAGGAGGGCGCCTCGGTCGAGAGGCGAGGAACCGCGCGCGTCCGGCCGACGTCTGCACGAGCCCGCAGACCTCTCCCGGGGTCTGGTCAGGATCCGGTACCGCGATCTAGGATGTTCACGTTCACATTCCGTGCGAAGACGCACACCTCCGCGGCCCTGCGGATCGTGCCTCGACGCCGCACCCGATCACGAGGGCCAATCTGCATGAGACGATCACGATCGGCGGTGAGGACCGCTCTGGCGGTCGCGACCGTCGCCGCCACGGCGCTGCTCGGCGCCACGGTCCCCAGCTCCGCCTTCGGAGCCACCGAGACCCCGCTCCTCCACTACACGTTCGACACCGCCCCCACCGGCACCACGGTCGCCGACACCAGCGGCAACGGCTACAGCGCGACGCTGCGCGGCTCCGGAGCCCAGTTCCGCAACGGGCTCATCAGCCTCCCCGGCGGATCCGCCGCGGCCGCCCCCTACCTCGAGATCCCCACCGCCGGCCTCGTCGGCAAGAAGGACCTGACCTTCTCCACCTGGCTCGCCCACAAGGGCGGCACCGGCAACGTCGCCGCCGCGTTCGTCGGAGCGCCCGTCGCCTCCGGCGCCTCGTTCTCCTCCGGCTACTGGCTGCTCAACCCGAGCAACCTCTCCGGCTACACCAAGTCGGTCGTCACCAACTCGGTCAACGCGGGCGCTCCCTACAACACCGAGGTCGGCGCCGGGGCGACGGGCACCCCGACCGTCGGCGCGCGCACCCCCTCGGGCCTCTCGCTCTACACGACCGTCATCGACGGCTCGACCGGCAAGCTCACCGTGTACGTCAACGGCGCGCAGATCTCGCAGAGCACGATCGCCCGCGACGTCTCCTCGTTCGGTCCGTCGCTCGTCGCGTACATCGCGCGCTCGACCTACAACGACCCGGGCTGGAACGGCGAGATGGACGACTTCGCCGTCTACGACAGCGCCCTCAGCAGCAGCTCCGTGCAGGCGCTCTACTCCTCGCAGGCCCTCGACCGCGCCGTCGCGTCGGTCACGGTGCCCACGGAGGCGACCGCCGGCTTCACGGTGCCCACCACCGCCAGCGGCGTCGGCATCACCTGGACGTCCAACAGCGCGGCCGTGGCCATCACCGGCGGCACCGCGACCGTCACGCGCCCCGCCGCGGGACAGCCGGACGCCACCGCCACCCTCACCGCCACCTACAGGGTCGGCACCGAGACCCGCTCGGTCGACTACACGGTGCGCGTCGCCGCGCAGCTGGACGACGCGACGAAGGTCCAGCGCGACCTCGCCGCGATCGCGATCCCGAACGTCGGCGACATCCGCACGAACGTCTCGGTGCCCACCACCGGCACGCTCGGCTCGAGCATCGCCTGGAGCGTCGTCAGCCCGAGCGGAGCGACCGTCCGCGACGGCAGCGCCGCCGGCACCCGCACCATCGACGTCGACCGCCCCGCGACCGGGAGCCCCGCGATCGACGTGGTCGTCCGCGCGACCGCGACCAGCGGATCCACCACCCGGACTCGCGACTTCACCCTCCGGGTGCAGCCGCTCCCCGCCGGCACCGACGACACCGAGGCGTACGTCTGGGCGTTCTTCACCGGAGAGGGCGACGGCGCCGAGCGCATCAGCCTCGCCGCCTCGAAGGGCAACGACGCGCTGAGCTGGAACACGCTGAACGGCGGCAAGCCGGTCTTCACCTCGAACCTGGGGACGATGGGCCTGCGCGACCCGTTCATCATCCGCTCGCACGAGGGCGACAAGTTCTTCATGCTCGCCACCGACCTGAAGATCGACGGCCTCCCCGGCGGCTTCGACACCGCGCAGAAGTCGGGCTCGAAGTACATCGAGGTCTGGGAGTCGACCGATCTGGTGAACTGGTCCGCCCAGCGCCACGTCAAGGTCTCCACCGACTTCGCCGGCAACACCTGGGCCCCCGAGGCGTACTGGGACGACGAGCTCCAGACCTACGTCGTGTTCTGGGCCTCGAACATGTACCCGACCACGAACACGGCCGACCGCGCCTCCGTCACCTACAACCAGATGATGTACGCGACGACCGAGGACTTCACCTCCTTCTCGGAGGCGAAGCCGTGGATCGACGTCAAGCGCGGCGCCGGCAAGGGCACCATCGACTCGACGGTCGCCAAGGACGGCGACACCTACTACCGCTTCACCAAGGACGAGGCGTCGATGACCCTCCGCGAGGAGAAGAGCACCGACCTGCTGGCCACCGTCTCGGGCTCGCTGCCCGGCACCGGCGGACCGGCGGACGAGTGGTCGCTGGTCAAGGAGAAGGTGGCCTCGGGCCTGCCCAACGGCGAGCCCGGCAAGACCTTCACCAGCGGTGAGGGCCCCAACGTCTTCCCTGCCAACGAGGGCGACGTGAACGGCCTCGACTGGTTCCTCTTCATCGACCAGCCGAACTACCACGACGGTCCGAACCACTACATCCCGTTCGGCACCGACGACCTCGCGAACGGCGACTCCTGGCAGCCGCTCGGAGCGAAGCTCCGCACGGGCCTGCCGCAGAACGCCGACGGCGGCAAGCCGCGCCACGGCACGGTCATCCCGGTGACGCGCTCCGAGTACCAGAAGGTGCTCGAGGGCTACGCCCCCGGCCTGGCCGTCGCCTCGGTCGCTCCGCTGACCGCGACGACCACGGCCGGCACCGCGCCGGTCCTGCCCCGCGCCACGATCACGACCGCCGCCGGCACCACCAGCACGGTCGACGTGGCCTGGGACGCCGTCGCGCCCGCCGCCTACGCCACGGCCGGGACCTTCACGGTCTCGGGCGTCGCGCAGGACGCGTCGCGCATGCCGGTGCAGGTCACGGTCACCGTGCAGTCCTCGCTGAAGGTGAGCGCGACCGCCACGTCGCGCTGCGTCGCCGGCAAGGTCGTGCTGACGGTCGTCGGCAAGAACGGCGACACGGTGCCGATGGACGTCTCGATCAGCACCCCGGAGGGCGTGAAGACGATCGCCGGAGTGAAGCCGGGCGCCTCCGGCTCCGCCGCGTTCACGGTGCGCTCGACGCAGCTCGCCGCGGGCGAGGCGACGGTCACCGGCACGGCCACGGTCGGCGGCAAGACCGTCACGGCCACGGCCACCGCGCCGTACAGCGCGCGCAGCTGCGGCTGACGCACGGCACTCCCCGGGAGCCCGTCGCACCTCACCGGTGCGGCGGGCTCCCGTCGTCGTGCGGAGGGAGTCGGGACACCGCCCTGACACCGAGGCACCGCTCCCTCGGCGGCGCTTCGACGGACGGCGCGGCGCCTCGGTACGCGGGCGGGGGCCCGGGACGGCCCGCCCGGCGTCATCCGGCGACGGCTGCCTGCCCGGCTTCGAGCAGGTCGCGGACGCTGCGCGGCTCGCGTCCGAGGAGGCGCCCGAGCTCGGGGCCGGTGCCCGCGAAGAAGCCGTGCTCGGCCGCCCGGTGCATCCCGAGGGTGAAGCGCACGAGGAACTCGGGCTGACCCGCCGCGACGCGCGCGGCGACCCACTCGTCGTCGCCGAGGACGCGCAGCTCGACGGGCCGCCCGCCGATCTCGGCCGCGATCCCGGCGATCTCCTCGAAGGTCGGAGCCTCGGCCGCGGTCAGCGTGACCGGCCCGTCGTGCGGGCTCCCCGAGAGGAGGAGCCGGGCGGCCGCCTCCGACTCGTCCTCGCGGGCCGTCCACGAGACGCGGCCGTCGGAGGGGACCTCGATCACTCCGGTCTCCCGCCACGGTCCGAGGAAGAGGCCCAGGCTGTGCGCGTAGAAGCCGTTGCGGAGCGACGTCCAGGCGAGTCCGGACTCGGCGAGCAGGCGCTCGGTCGCCGCGTGGTCCCGGCCCGGGCCGAAGGGGGTGTCGGCGGCGGCGCCCTGGTGGCTCGTGTAGAGGACCCGTCCGACTCCGGCCGCGACGGCCGCCTCGACGGCGGTGCGGTGCAGGGCGACGGCGTCGGCCCGCGGATCGCTCGAGGAGACGAGGAGCAGCTGATCCGCTCCGTCGAAGGCGGCCGGGAGGGAGGCGGGGTCGGCGTAGTCGCCGACGCGCACCTCTACTCCGCGCTCCGCGAAGCGGGCGGCCTTCGAGGCGTCGCGGGCGACGACGGCGATCCCGGAGGCGGGGACGGAGTCGAGGAGGTGGTCGACGGTGGCGCCGTTCAGAGCGCCGGTGGCACCGGTCACGATGATCATGGGGAGAGCCTTCCGATGAGGGGTATCAGCGATACCACGAGGAAGATAACCACGGAATTCCACTGATAGCAACCGTGCGCTACCGTCGATATGTGATCAGCCCCACTCCTCCGACCGACACGCGCCTGCGCATCGTCGAGGCGGCCGCCGGCCTCCTCCGCGACGAGGGCCCCGCCTCCGTCACCACGCGAGCGGTCGCCCAGGCGGCCGGGCTGCAGGCCCCGGCGATCTACCGCCTCTTCGGCGACAAGGACGGCCTGCTCGAGGCGGTCGCGGAGCACGTGCTGGCCACCTGGGTCGACTCCAAGGCGCGGACGGTCGAAGCGGCCGTCGCCGCCGGCGTGGACCCGGTCGAGGACCTGCGCGCGGGCTGGGCCGCGCAGGTGGAGTTCGGCCTGGCCAACCCCGCGCTCTTCCGCCTCCTCAGCGATCCGGGCCGCGCCTCCGGATCGCCGGCCGCCCTCTCCGGGCGGCGGGTCCTCGCCGCCCGCGTGCAGCGCGTGGCCGCCGAGGGCCGCCTGCGAGTGCCGGAGGAGCGCGCCGTCGGCCTCATCCAGGCGGCGGGCACCGGCGTGGTCACCACCCTGCTCTCCACCCCCGCCGCCGACCGCGACCCCGGTCTCGCCGACGCCGCGCTCGACAGCGTGCTCGCGGGGATCCTCGCCGACCCGCCCTCCCCCGGCGACGGCGGGCGGCTCACCGCCCTCGTCGGCGTCCGGGCCCTCGCACCGGAGCTCGCCGGCCTCACGCCCGCGGAGCGCCTGCTGCTCGCGGACTGGCTCGACCGTGCCCTCGCGGCGGCCGCGCAGGAGTGACGAGCACGCAGGAGTGACGGGCACGCAGGAGTGACGGGCGCGCTTCCACCACAGGAGTGACGGGCGCCGTCCCGCCGCGGGGACGACGGCGCCTCCGTCCCGCAGAGGCGCGGGCTTCGCGGCTAGGCGCGCCTGCCGTCGGGCGGGAGGATCGACGCCTGGATGAGCGGCACGGGGAAGTGCGACGCCCGCAGCGGGTCGAGCAGGCTGTCGGTGATCCCCGCGGTGAAGTCCTCCGTGCCGAAGACCTTGAACAGCGCCTCCCGCCCGAACTTCGAGCTGTCGGCGACGAAGAACGCCTCGCGCGCGGACGCCATCATCAGCCGCTTGAGCTCGAGCTCGTAGCTGGTGGTGCTGTAGATGCCGTCGTCGCCCACGGTGTCGGCGCCGAAGATCGCGACGTCCACCCGCAGGTTCGAGAGCTGCTGCACCGAGGTCGGCCCCCACATCGAGAAGGCGTTCGGCAGGAGCTCGCCCCCGATGAAGACGAGGTGGATCGTCTGCTTGCGGGCGACGGCGAGGGCGACCCGCAGGTCGCCGGTCACGACGGTGAGGCGCTGGTTCTCGAGGTGCCGCGCGACCTCGAGCGTCGTGGTGCCCCCGTCGAGGAGGATCGTCTGCCCCTCGAGGACGCGCTCGGCCATCGCCCGCCCGATCGCCGCCTTCTCGCTGCGG
This sequence comes from Rathayibacter sp. RFBD1, assembly GCF_002932915.1. Lineage (NCBI taxonomy): Bacteria > Bacillati > Actinomycetota > Actinomycetes > Micrococcales > Microbacteriaceae > Rathayibacter > Rathayibacter sp. RFBD1. The sequence goes on along the minus strand of NZ_PSWQ01000009.1, from coordinate 239,989 downwards.
TGCAGCTCCTCCTTGAAGTGGTGCGGAGTCTCGGACTGCTTCACCGGGATCGCGCCTCCGTGCGTGCGCTTGACCAGGTCCATCGCCTCGAGCCGCTCGAGGTCGCGCCGGATGGTCGACGGAGTGACGTCGAACCGCTCCGCGAGGTCTCGCACCGACTGGAAGCCGCCGTCCTGGAGGGCGTCGACGATCTCTGCTTGACGGGACATCCCACACCTCGATCCTGGTCTCGCCTCCGTCGAGGCTACGGGGCGGAGCGGGGAGGAGGCGCAGACGGCGCGCAGAAACGCGCAGATTGCGCGCATGCGCGGGCGGCTGCGCGTCCCGACCGCCGGGTGCGCGGCAGATCCGCGCGGTCGAATGCACCGGCTACGCCCGAGATGCGCGATTCGCGCGCTTCCCACGCCTCATGCGCGAAAGAGTGCAGCCATCTGCGCGTTATCGCTTGACGGAGTGCTCGATCAGCGATTAGCGTCGGGCTCCTGCGACGGATTCCGACACAGCAGCGTCAGAACACCGCACCGGATGAGGGCCGAACGGCCGCCATCCTCTCGTTCACGAAGGAGTCAACGAATGGACCGCTCTCGACTTTTCCGAGGCATGACGCTCGCAGCGGGCGCCGCAATCCTCCTCACCGGATGCACGACCGTCGGCGCCGGCTCCGACACCGCCGCCGGCAGCGGAGGCTCGGCCGCCCCCGGCGAGATGGTCATGGTGACCGTCGTCAAGGCGCAGACCATCCCGTGGTTCCAGCGCATGGCCGTCGGCGTGCAGGACTTCGCCGACGAGACCGGGATCGACGCCCGCCAGGAGGGCGCCGACGACGTCAGCCCCGAGAAGCAGACCGCGATCGTGCAGGACCTGATCGCGCAGCGCCCGACGGCCATCACGGTCGTCCCGAACTCGCCCGAGTCGCTCAGCAACGTGCTCGCCCAGGCCCGCCAGCAGGGCATCATCGTCGTCTCGCACGAGGCGTCCGGCATCGAGAACGTCGACGTCGACATCGAGGCCTTCGACAACGCGTCCTACGGCTCCGAGATCATGGACAACCTCTCGGAGTGCATGGGCGGCGAGGGGAAGTACGTCCAGTTCGTCGGCGGCCTGACCGCGAAGACCCACATGGAGTGGGTCGAGGCGGCGTACGAGACGCAGCAGGCCGACTCCCCCGGCATGACGCGCGTCGAGACCCCCATCGAGAGCACCGACAACCAGGAGACGGCGTACGAGCGCGCGAAGGAGATCCTCGCGAAGTACCCCGACATCGCGGGCTTCCAGGGCTCCGCCGGCAACGACGTCCCCGGCATCGCGCGCGCGGTGCAGGAGGCGGGCCTCCAGGACCAGGTGTGCGTGATGGGCACCTCGATCCCGTCGGTGGCCAACCAGTACCTGGCCGACGGCTCCATCGACAAGATCTTCTTCTGGGACCCGGCCCTCGCCGGTGAGGCCCAGCTGTCGATCGCGAAGATCCTCGCCGACGGCGGCGAGATCACCGAGGGAACCGACCTCGGCGTGGAGGGCTACGACTCGCTCAAGAAGCTCGACGGGTTCGACAACGTCTTCGTCGGGAACGCGTCCGTCGCGGCCGACGCGGAGACCGCCGCGCAGTACGACTTCTGATCCCCCTCCACCCCCGCTCCGGGGCGCGCCGCCCGCGCGCCCCGGAGCACCCTCAGGAAGGTCGACGATGACCGACGCTCCCCCCGGCACCATTGCCCCGATCCTCAGCGCCCGCGGCATCACCAAGCGATTCGGCGGCGTCACCGCCCTCGACGGCGTCTCGCTCGACCTGATCCCCGGCGAGGTGCACTGCCTCGCCGGCGAGAACGGCTGCGGCAAGTCCACCCTGATCAAGATCATCTCCGGGGCCGAGCGCCCCGACGCGGGCGAGATCTCCATCGACGGGGACACCCGCTCCCGGATGGACACCACCTCCGCGATCACGAGCGGGATCCAGGTCATCTACCAGGACTTCTCGCTCTTCCCCAACCTCACGGTCGCCGAGAACATCGTGCTGACCTCGGCCGTCGCGGCGAAGCACCGCCTCTACCGCGCCGGCACCGCGCGCCCCCGGGCGAAGGCCATCGTCGACGAGCTGCAGCTCGACCTGGACCTCGACGCCGACGTCGCCGACCTCTCGGTCGCCGACAAGCAGCTCACCGCGATCTGCCGCGCCCTCGTCAACGACGCGCGCGTCATCATCATGGACGAGCCCACCACCGCGCTGACGCACACCGAGGTGGCGCGGCTGTTCACGATCGTGGAGCGGCTGCGCAGCCGCGGCGTCGCGCTCGCGTTCGTCTCGCACAAGCTCGAGGAGGTCCTCGAGATCTCGCAGCGGGTGACGATCATGCGCTCCGGCCGCGTGGTCACCAGCGGCCCCGTCGCCGACTTCGACCGCCGCTCCATCGCCGAGCACATGACCGGCCGCGAGCTCGACGAGTCGCGGATCGTGAGCACGCTCGACGAGTCGGCGCCCCCGATGCTCGAGGTCGTCGGCCTCTCCCGCCCCGGCGCCTTCCACGACGTCTCGTTCTCGGTGCGCCCGGGCGAGATCCTCGGCATCACCGGGCTCCTGGGCTCGGGCCGCACCGAGATCGCGGAGGCCGTCTTCGGCTCCCAGCCCGCCGCCTCCGGGATCATCGCCGTGGACGGAGCGCCCACCGCGGTGCGCAGCATCCGCGACGCCGTCCGCGCCGGCATCGGCTACGTGCCGGAGGACCGCCTCTCGCAGGGCCTCTTCCTGGAGAAGCCGATCGCGGACAACATCATCGCGGGCTCCCTCGACGCGCACCGCACGCCGTGGCGCTCGCTCGACAAGCGGCGGATCCGCGCGACCATCGACCGGCTCTTCGCCGAGCTGTCCATTAAGGCCCCGAACCCCCATGCGCCCGTCCGATCCCTCTCGGGAGGGAACGCGCAGCGCGTGGTGATCGCGAAGTGGCTGGCGACCGACCCGAAGGTGCTGATCCTCAACGGCCCCACGGTCGGAGTCGACGTCGGCTCGAAGTCGCAGATCCTCGAGCTGCTGCGGCGCGAGGCCGCCCGCGGGATGGCCGTCGTCGTGATCTCGGACGACGCCCCCGAGCTGGTCGCCTGCTGCCACCGCGTGCTGGTGGTCGCCCGCGGCCGCATCGCCCACGAGCTCCGCGGCGACGAGATCACCGCCGAGAACCTCCAGAACAGAATGGCGGTCTGACGTGTCCACGCTCCGATCCCTCCGAGGCGCGAACAACGAGGGCGTCCTCGCCCTGGTCCTGGTCGCCCTCGTGATCGTCATGACGGCCGTGAACCCGGTCTTCTTCAGCGCGACGACGGGCCTGTCGATCCTCCGCAGCGCCACCGTGCCGCTGATCTTCGCGCTCGCGGTCCTGATCGTCATCGTCTCCGGAGGCATCGACGTCTCGTTCGCGGCCGTCGCGATCTTCTCGGCCTACACGGCGGTCAGCGTCACCCTCGCCACCGGGCAGGACCTCCCCGCGCTCGCGATCATCGCGATGGCCGTGGTGATCGGCGCGGTGCTCGGCCTGGTCAACGGCTTCGTGATCGCGCGGTTCCGGCTTCCCACGCTGATCGTCACGCTCGGCACGCAGGGCGTGTTCGTCGGGGTGATGTACACCTTCGTCGGCGCCCAGTACTACGCGCAGCTGCCCCCGTCGCTCGCGGCGCTCTCCTCGGTCAACGTCGTCGACGTGGCGACCTCGGGCGGCCGCGCGGCCCTCCACCTGATGACGCTGCTCGCCGTCGTGCTCGCGGTCGTGGTCTGGCTGATGCTGACGCGCACGATGTTCGGACGCTCGCTCTACGCGATCGGCGGCGACATCGAGGCCGCCCGCCGGGCCGGCTTCCGCGTGGTCAGGACCCAGCTCTCGGTCTACGTCCTCGTCGGCGTCCTCGCCGCCCTGGCCGGGATCGCGCACATGGTCCTCGGCCGCAGCGCCAACCCGCAGGATCTGGTGGGCGACGAGCTCGACATCATCGCCGCGGTCGTCCTCGGCGGCGCGTCGATCTTCGGCGGCCGCGGATCGGTGCTCGGCACGGTGCTGGGCGTCGTCCTGATCCAGGTGATCAACAACAGCCTGCTGCTCGCCGGCGTCCCCAGCGCCTGGCTGCGCGCCGCGGTCGGAGTCCTGCTGATCGTCGGAGTCGGCGTGCAGGCGATCGCCGCGCGCCGCAAGGCGAAGCGGGTCCGGCCCGTCGACGACGACGTGAGCCACGAACGAGAGAGCGCGAGGGTCGCATCATGACCGACGGATCCCGGACCACCTCCGAGCACCCGGCTCGGCGCATGAACGACCGCCTCGACGCGTTCACCCGCGGTGTCGTCGGACGCGCCGCGGGCAACCGCGGGACGGGCCGCATGCTCATCGCGCTCGTCGTCGCGGTCGCGATCTTCGCGATCGCCAACCCCCGCGTGTTCCTCAGCCCGCTCAACCTGCAGAACATCGGCGTCGCGGCTCCCGAGATCGGCGTGATCGCCATCGCGATGATGCTCGCCATGCTCACGGGCGGCATCGACCTCTCCCTCGTGGCGATCGCCAACCTGTCGGCGGTGACGATGGCGACGATCTACTCCCAGGTCGCCGCCGCCGACCCCGCCGCCGCGGAGGCGATGACCGTGCCGATCGTCCTCGCGGGCCTGGTCGTCGGAGTCCTCTGCGGCGCCCTCAACGGATTCCTCGTGAGCGTCGTCGGGATCACCCCGATCCTGGCGACCCTCGGCACCATGCAGATCCTCAACGGCATCGCGGTGGTGTGGACCGGCGGGACCACGCTCTACGGAGCACCGTCGGCCCTGACGACCTTCGGCATGATGGCCGTCGGGCCCGTCCCGGTGCTGTTCCTGGTGCTGCTCGTGGTGGCCGTCGCGGTCGCCCTGCTGATCAACACGACCTCCCTCGGCCGCAAGGTGCAGCTGGAGGGAGCGAACCCCGAGGCCGCGCGCTTCTCGGGCATCCGCAGTGTCAGCGTCCTCTCGCGCAGCTACATGATCGGCGGGCTGCTCGCCGGCGGCGCCGGGGTGCTGTTCCTCGCCCGCAACCCCACCGCGTCCGCCGACTACGGCTCCTCGTACGTGCTGCTCGTCATCGTCATCGCGGTGCTGGGAGGGACGAACCCGTCGGGCGGCTTCGCCTCGGTCGCCGGAGTCGTGCTCGCCACGCTCACCCTCCAGGTCGTCTCGAGCGGATTCACCGCTCTGCGGCTGACCTCCTACGAGTACGCCATCGCCCAGGGCGTCCTCCTCATCGCCGTCATGGTCCTCGACTCCGTCACCGCGAACCGGCCGCGCCGGCAGCGGGCGACGGCCCCGACCCCTCCCGCGCCCGCGCGGCCCACCGTGGACGCGTCCACCAGAACGGAGCACCAGTGAAGAAGATCATCAACGAGCCGAAGGACTTCGTCGACGAGTTCGTCGAGGGCATCCTGCTCGCCCACCCGACCCTGGTGAAGACGCCGGGCACCGACCTGCGGATCCTCGCCCGCGCCGACGCCCCCGTCGCGGGGAAGGTCGGGATCGTCACGGGCGGCGGCTCCGGCCACCTGCCGCTGTTCAAGGGCTACGTCGGCACGGGGCTGTGCGACGCGGTCGCCATCGGCAACGTGTTCTCCTCGCCGTCGTCCGCGCAGATCCTGGAGGCGACCAAGGCCGTCGACGGCGGCGCCGGCGTCCTCTACCTGTACGGCAACTACGGCGGCGACGTCTTCAACTTCGACCTCTCGGTCGACATGGCCGAGCTCGAGGGGATCCGCACGCTGACCGCCCTCGGACGCGACGACGTCGCCAGCCAGCCGAAGGAGCGGGCCGCGGACCGCCGCGGAGTCGCCGGGATCTTCTTCGCGTTCAAGGCGGCCGGCGCCGCCGCCGAGCGCGGGGACTCGCTCGACGAGGTCGCGGCCGTCGCCGAGGACGTCATCGAGCACACGGCGACCATGGGAGTGGGCCTCTCCCCGACGATCCTCCCGATGACGGCCAAGCCGAGCTTCGAGCTGGCCGAGGACGAGATGGAGATCGGGATCGGGATCCACGGCGAGCCCGGCATCCACCGCGGCGCCCTCGAGTCGGCGGACAGCATCGCCGAGCACCTCACGGAGCGGCTCGTCGCCGACCTCGGCATCGGCGAGGGCGACCGCGTGGCCGTGCTCGTCAACGGCATGGGCGCCACTCCCCTCGAGGAGCTGTACCTGCTCTACCGGCGGGTCCACGGGCTCCTCGCCGAGCGCGGCGTCACCGTCGCGAAGAACTACATCGGCGAGTACGCGACCAGCCTCGAGATGGCCGGAGCGTCGATCTCGCTCCTCGCCCTCGACGACGCGCGTCTCGAGCTGCTGAACGCCCCCGCCCAGTCCCCCTTCTTCCGAGAGGTCTGATCACGATGAACGGAACCGAACTCAGCTTCGCGATCGCGAAGTGCCTGGTCGTCTTCCCCGAGCACGCCGACGAGCTCGGCGACCTGGACCAGGCGCTCGGCGACGGCGACCTGGGCATCACGGTGTCGCTCGGCGCCAAGGCCGCCCGCGAGGCGCTCGCGCTGCTCCCGGACACGGCGACGCCGACCGAGGTCGTGCTCGCCTGCGCCAAGGCCTTCGCCAACGCGAACCCGTCGACGATGGCCGCGCTCGTCGCGGGCGCGCTGCTCGCCGGCTCCCGGGTCTGGGGCGACGCGGCCACCATCGACTCCGACGACGTCAGTGCCTTCGCGCTCGCGGCCGCCGAGTCGATCAGCCAGCGGGGCAAGTCGCAGGTGGGCGACAAGACGATCCTCGACGCGATGTTCCCCGCGGCCGAGGCGCTGCGCACGTCGGAGCCCGGCCCCGCCGCCCTCGACGCGGCGATCGCGGCCGCCGAGCAGGGCGTGATCAGCTCGAAGGAGCTGCAGTCCCGCCGCGGCCGCGCGTCGTGGCTGCAGGACCGCAGCATCGGCCTGCAGGACCCCGGAGCCACCGCCTACCTGCGGTTCCTCCAGTCCTGGAAGGCCGCCAATTCCGACCAGGGGGCGGAGCTCCCCGCGGAGACGACCTCCGACACAGAGATGAAGGTGCACTGAGATGGCGAGAATCGGATTCCTCGGACTGGGGACCATGGGACGCGGCATGGCGGACAACCTCGTGAAGGCGGGGCACGACGTCACCGTCTGGAACCGCAGCGCGGTCCCCGAGGTCGCGGGAGCGGCGACGGCCGGGTCCGTCGCCGACGCGGCGGAGGGCGCGGACTTCGTCCTCTCCTGCTTCGCCGACGACACGGCCGTGCGCGAGGTCGTGCTCGCCGAGGGCGGGCTCGCCGGCCTCGTCGATCCGTCGACGATCGTCGTCGACCTGTCCACGATCAGCCCCGAGGCCAGCGACGAGGAGCGCGCGGCGTTCGACGCCCGCGGCGTCCGCTTCCTGGACGCCCCGGTGTTCGGCTCGAAGGGCGAGGCCGCGGCGGGCGGGCTCTGGGTCGTCGTCGGAGGCGACGCCGAGGTCTTCGCCGAGGCGCGGCCCGTGCTCGAGGCGATCAGCGAGACCGTCCACCACATCGGCCCCGGCGGCTCCGGTGCGCGGATGAAGCTGGTCGGCAACCTGATCGTCGCGTCGCAGCTGCTCGCGCTCGGCCAGGCGCTCACCCTCGCCGAGAAGGGCGGGCTCGACCTGCACAAGGTGCTGGAGGTGCTCGCCGTCACCGACTTCAAGTCGCCGATCTTCGACGGCGTCGGTCCCTCCGTCCTCGCCGGCGACTACTCGCCGTCCTTCGCCCTCGCGCTGATGCAGAAGGACGCGGGGCTGATCCAGGCCTACGCGGACAGCGTCGGCGCGCCCGTCCCCGGCGTCGCGACGGCCCGCCACTACATCGACGAGGCGATGGCCGCCGGCTTCGGCGGGGAGAACGCCTCGGCGCTGATCAAGGCGATCGCCGCCGAGGCCGACGTCGACCTGACCCGGCGCTGACCCTCCGCCCGGGGGTGCCCCTGCCCGGCCGTGACGGCTGCCGCAGGGGCTCCCCGGCACCCTCTCCGTCCCGGCCGCGCCGCGTGCTTCACTGGAGGGATGACCACGCGTGACGACCACATCGCCGACTTCGCCGAGTTCCTGACCGCCTCCCCCTCCTCGTACCACGCGGCCGCCGAGGCGGCACGGCGCCTCGAGGGAGCCGGATTCACGGGGCTGGACGAGACGCAGGCGTGGCCCGCGGGGCCCGGCCGGTACTACGTCGTCCGCGACGGCGCGATCATCGCCTGGCACCTGCCCGAGGGCTCCGGGGCGACCACGCCCTTCCGCATCCTGGGCGCCCACACCGACTCCCCCGGCTTCATGCTCAAGCCCCGGCCGACGATCGGCTCGAAGGGCTGGCTGCAGGCCGGCGTCGAGATCTACGGCGGCCCGCTGCTCAACTCCTGGCTCGACCGCGAGCTCGAGCTGGCCGGGCGCGTGGTCACCCGCGACGGCTCGACGCGCCTGCTCCGGACCGGTCCGCTGCTGCGCATCCCGCAGCTCGCGATCCACCTCGACCGCACGGCGAACGAGGGCCTCACTCTCGACCGCCAGAAGCACACCGTCCCCGTGTTCGGCGTCGGCGACGCCTCCGAGGTCGACCTGCTCCAGCTGCTCGCCGCGCACGCCGGGCTCGACGAGGCCTCCGACATCGCCGGCTACGACCTGCTCACCGCCGACACGCAGGAGCCGCGCCGCTTCGGCCTCGACGAGATGTTCCTCGCCGCCGGGCGGATGGACGATCTCAGCTCCGTGCACGCCGGCCTCGTCGCGCTCCTCGCGGCGAGCGCCGATCCCGCGGCGCCGCCCGCGCACATCAGCGTGCTCGCCGCCTTCGACCACGAGGAGCTCGGCTCGGCGAGCCGGTCCGGAGCGAGCGGGCCGTTCCTCGAGGACGTCCTCTCGCGCATCGGCACGGCCCTCGGCGCCGGCGTCGACGAGCGCGCCCGGGCGATCGCCGCCTCCTGGTGCCTCTCGGCCGACGCCGGCCACTCCGTGCACCCCAACTATTCCGAGAAGCACGACCCGTCGAACCAGCCGGTCGCCGGGAAGGGGCCGCTGCTCAAGATCAACGCGACGCAGCGCTACGCGACGGATGCGCGCGGCGCGGCGCTGTGGGCGGGCGTCTGCGAGCGCGCCGGGGTCGGGTACCAGGAGTTCGTCTCGAACAACTCGGTGCCGTGCGGATCCACGATCGGCCCGCTGACCGCGACCCGGCTCGGCATCTCCACGGTCGACGTGGGAGTGCCGCTGCTCTCGATGCACTCGGCGCGCGAGCTCGCCCACGTGGACGACCTGGTCGCCCTGACCGCGGCGATCGAGGCGTTCTTCACTCCCTGAGCCGGGTCCGGCGCGACCGGGGCCCGTGGCTCCGCGCAGCCTGTGGGCGGACCCTGCGACTCCGCGCAACCGCCAGGCGGCCCCCGCGGCTCCGCTCAGTCGCCGGGCGGCCGCCGGCGCTGCTGCTTCGTCTCGGAGCGCTGCTGCTTCGCGGCGAGCCGTCGGCGGGTGGAGCCGCGCGTGGGCCGGGTCGGGCGCCGCGGGGCGGAGGGAGGCGCGAGGGCCGCGGTGATGATCCCGCGGAGCAGCTCGAGGGCCGTCTCGCGGTTGCGCAGCTGCGAGCGCTCCTGCGCCACCGTGACGGTGACCGCCCCGGAGACGAGCCGCCGCCCGAGGCGCTCGAGCAGGCGCGCGCGCTGCTCGTCCGAGAGGGCCGTCGACTCCTCGACGCTCCAGGTGAGCTGCACGCGGCTGTCGGAGGTGTTCACGTGCTGCCCGCCGGGCCCGGAGGAGCGCGAGAACCGCCACTGCAGCTCCGATGCGGGGACGACGAGCCCCGGCCGCACCTCGAGATCCATGCGGCAAGCCTGGCACGCGCCCGCCTCCGAGCGGGAGCGCCGGCGACCCGCTCCCGGGTGCGGTGTCCTCTTGCGGACGTGTCCGCTAGAGGCTCTTGTCCCCGCCGTGGTCACGTCCGGACACTGGAGAGGTGCCCGGGCGGGCGCATCGGCCGACTCCTCACTGCCACCCGAAGGCGTCGAGGGGTCGGCCGCACCGCGTCTGCGACGATGGCGGGCATGACGATCCTCGACCGGTTCCTCGCGCGCCTCGACGAGGAGGGAGCCCGCGACGGACTGCCGCCGGGCGCCGTGGACGCGGCCCGGCTCGCACTGGCCCGCGCTCGTGACGCGCACGATCCCGAGGAGCGGGCCGCGGCACTCGCGCCGCTCGCCCGGCAGATCTCGGACACCTGGCCGCACGCCTCGGCGCTCGGCCGGGACGTGCTCGGGTACGTGCAGGGGCTGCGACGGTAACGCCGGGATCAGGTCCCGCGGCCGGTCCTCGCCGAGACCCAGGCCTCGCTGAAGCTCGGTCCCCACGGCAACTCAGTCCTCGCGCGGCACCGTCTCGGCGAGGTCGATCTCACCGTCGTCCAGCGCTCCCGGCTCGAGCGCCTCCGGATCGACGAGCACCGACTCGCCGGCACCGGCGTCGCCGTCGCGGGTGCGCGAGTCCGCCGCCCACGCCGTGCCGAGCGCGAAGAGCGTCGCCACTCCGTAGTGCTCCATCGCGGCGGCCACGCGGCGGCGGCCGGTCCGAGGGTTCATGCCGAGCCGGTGCGACGCGGTCTCGAGCGTGACGCCCTGGCGCATCAGCCGGAGCAGCGGCAGCCAGCTCTGGTCGACGGCGCCGATCGGAGCGGCCTGCCGCCACAGGACCTCGAAGTACGACTCGACCAGCCCCGCCAGCGCCGCATGTCGCACGCCGAGCACGCTGGTCGGCTTCGTCTCGCCCCGCTCGAACGGGACGGCGAGGTGGTCGCCGTCGACCCAGAACCAGCTCGGCGGGCTCTCGAGGAGCCGGTACTCGACGCCCGCCGCCTGGTACGCCTCCACCCGGGCGAGCACCCGCGGGTCGCGCGCGCCGGCGGCCGGCATGATGACGCGCACCCGGTCCTTCGCCGCGAGCGCGTGCCCGAAGCGGATCGCCCGCTCCGTCGGCGGGTCGAGGAAACGCTCCACGTTCGGGAGCACCGCCACGAGCGAGCCGGAGTCGCGGCGGACGAGGTCGAACCAGAGGTCCTCGGACGCGTGCGGACCGTGGCGGAGGAGGGTCGGCACGGGATCCGACGTGTCCTCGCCGACCCGCCAGGCGCCGAGCAGCATCGGCAGGCCCGCGACGACGCGCTCGATCCCGTCCAGGGACTCCCTGCCCGCTCGCCGCGCCGACTCCGTGTGCCGGGCGATGGCCGCGGCCGCCCACTCCATCGGCGCCGGGAAGTCGAGCTGCTCGCCCTCGCCGCCCATGAGCCCCCGGCCGCGGAGCCGCTCGATCGCCGCAGCGACCTCGGCCTCGTCGATGTGGGTCAGCTCCGCCGCGTCGGCCAGCGTCGCCGGCCGTCCCCGCAGCAGCGCAGCCAGGAGTCCGTCGTCGTCCATGCGTCTCCTTCGCCGTGGGCCGTCACCCGAGGGTGCCGTCTCCGCGGTCGAGGAGCAAGGGACGCGCGGCGGACGGCGGGGAGCGGCCAGGCGGGGGCGGGGGATGAACTCGTGACGGGCACGGACCTCGGCTCACCTGAGGACTTCCAGCGGAGACCTTCTTCTTCGCTCTCGATCGCGATCTCTCGCAGTGGCGCCTCGTCACCGGGAAGGCGGTGGTCACTGCGGACGTCCGGGATCGATCAGGAGCGCGGTACTGCGGTCACTCGGACAGCAGCGGGATCGAGCGGCCCAGGCGCCTGCCGTACTCGGCGATGGCGCGGCCGACGGGGAGCCGCTCGGCCTCGTAGCGCTGGAGCGCCTCGTCGACCGGGTGCCGCGCGAGGGAGGCGGCGAGGGCCAGAGCGTCGCCCGCCGCCTTCGCCGCACCCATGGCCGTGTGCGGCCGCACCGTCACGGCGGCGTCACCGAGGAGGGCGACCCGGCCGCGGACCGTCCGCGGCGGGACGTAGTCGACGATCGCCTGCAGGAAGGGCTGCGACTCGGCCAGGACGGCAGCCGCGAAGGGCGGCGGCAGGCGGTCGACCGCGTCCTCCTCGAGCCGGCGGCGGAGGTCGTGGGCGAGATCGCCGGGCGCGAGGGACACGCTCTCCGACGCACGGCCGGACGCCGTCATCACTCCGCGGAGGGCCTCCTCCGAGAGGGGCCGGTACCAGACCCAGTTGTAGCGCCGTCGGCCGGGCTCCACCTCGCCGGCGGGTCCGGGGACGAGGTATCCGAGCATGTGCTCGCCGGGCGCGGTGTAGAAGGCGAAGCGTCCGAGCAGAGTCGCCGCGGCCTGGGCGGGGAGCGCCGACTCCGGGATCAGCCCGCGCCAGGTCGAGTAGCCGGCGTAGCGGTTCCCCGACGCCTCGGGCGCGACCGCCGCGCGCACGACGGATCCGAGGCCGTCGGCTCCGATGACGACATCGAACTCCAGGCCGCTCCCGTCGCGCAGCTCGACGACGACCGGGTCCGTCCCGACCGAGGGGCGCACCCCGGCGACGGCGTGGCCGAGGAGGTAGCAGTCGGCGGGGATCTGCGCGCGGAGCGTGTCGAAGAGGTGGTCCCACGACACCTGCGTCTGCGGGGAGGGGTCGCGGCCGATCACGCGCCCGGAGCGGTCGAGGGTGATCCGCTCGTGCGCGACGACGCCGACCCGCGCCTCGTCGTCGCGGCCGATCGCGTGCAGGAGGTCGATCAGGTCCTGCTGGGCCACCAGCCCGGCTCCCCGCCGCGACAGCCCCGTCGCCGACCGCTCGAGGACCGTCACGCGGTGCCCGTCGCGGACGAGCAGTGCCGCGGCGAACAGTCCGCCGATCGAGCCGCCGACGATCCCGACGTCGAGCGGGCGCACCGCTCCTCCTGCTGCCATGAGCGCGACCGTACCGGCGAGCGCGCGACGCCCGTTCCTACAGACGGCGGAACAGCGCGGCCTCAGGTGCGGTCGTCCGCGCGCAGCGACCGGATCATGCCGCGGAGCAGGCGCGCCGCCGCCTGCCGCTCCTCCTCCGCGAGCCCCTCCAGCATCCGCAGCTCCACCCCGCGGACGGCGGCGGACGCCTCGGCCAGGCTCCGGCGTCCGCGCTCGGTGAGCCGGGTGGGGAGCGCCTTGCCGACCGGAGCCGCGTCGGGGCGGGTGACGACGCCGTCGCGCTCCAGAGTCTGCAGCAGGACGTTCATCGACTGCCGGGTGACGAAGGCGCCCCGCGCGAGCTCCGAGTTGGAGAGGCCCGGCCGCTGGGCGAGGAGCTCGAGGCAGGAGTAGTGGGTGACCGTCATCCCGAGCGGGCGGAGCACCGCCTCCATCGCCGCGCGCAGGGCGCTCGATGCCTCCTTGAGGAGGTAGCCGAGCGAGGTCTCGAGGTCGATGCCGTCTTGACTCATGTCAGTATTCTGACATACGCTCCTGTGTGTCAGAAAGCTGACACAACCGAGGAGGAACCCTATGCCCGTCACCGGCCCCGACTTCGTCTCGCTCCAGGTCCGCGACCTCGCGGCGTCCCAGGCGTTCTACGAGCAGTACCTCGGCCTGGTCCGCTCGCCCGCCGGCCCGCCGCACGCCGTCGTCTTCGCGACGACTCCGATCGCCTTCGCCCTGCGCGACCTCGCGCCCGGCACCGACCTCGACTCCGCCTCCCGCCCCGGGGTGGGCGCCGCGATCTGGCTGCACGCGACCGGCGTGCAGGAGATCCACGACGCGCTCGTCGCCGACGGGCACCCCGTCGTCGCGGCTCCGATCGACGGCCCGTTCGGGCGCACCTTCACCTTCGCCGACCCGGACGGCTACCACGTCACCCTGCACGACCGCGCCTGAGCGGGACGGTGCGGACCGCGCCTGAGCTGAGCGGGGCAGAGCGGGACGGGACGGGGCCGAGCGCCTCAGCCCATCGCGCGCAGCTGAGCCGCGAAGAGGTGCAGCGAGCGGTCGACCTCGGGCAGCACCGGCGTCCGGTTGAGGTGCCCGTGGGGCATGCCGGCGGCCAGGTGCCCGGTCACGGAGACGCCCGCCTCCGCGAGCTGGCGCAGGAGCAGCTCGGCCGACCCCCGCAGCTCGTCGTACTCGTCCACGAGGACCGTGACCGGAGGCAGACCCGCGAGCGGCGCGGAGCCGGGCAGCGCCTCGACGGGGAGGTCGGAGATCCGCCCGAGGTAGGTGCGCACCATGCCCTCGATGCTCGACGGAGGGAAGCGGAGGACCGGCGGCAGCTCGCGCAGCTCGGCCGCGATCGCGTCGTCGACGGCGGGGTTGGGGAAGTGGGCGAAGGGGTAGGCCAGGAGCACGTGCTCCGGCAGCCGCGCACCGGCGTCGCGCTCGCGGAGGACCGCACCGAGGGCCAGGGCCGCTCCCGCGCTCGCGCCGCCGATCGCGACGGGTGTGGATCCGGACTCCGTGCTGCGGAGGTGCCGCCAGGCGGCGTGCACGTCGTCGAGCGGGACGGGGTAGCGGACGTCGGGGCCGGCGAGCCGGTAGTCGACGGAGACGACCCGGGCCCGCGCCCGGTGGGCGAGCTCCGCCGCGACGACGTGCGACTCGCGCATGTCGATGCTCCCGGCGGCGAACCCTCCTCCGTGCACCCAGAGCAGAGCGCGCTCGGGCGCGGCGGGCGAGTACACGCGCAGCGGGACCGGTCCGTGCGGGCCGGACGCGGTCTCCGTGACGACGTCGATCCCCTCGGGCAGCGACCAGGGCCCCGGATCCTCCTCGAAGGCGGCCATGCGGGCGGCCTGCTCGGCGTCGAGCGGATACGCGAGGCCGGCCAGGAGGGGCAGCCGGGCGGCGAGGTACGGATCGAGCGGCATCGGCGCCTCCTTCGGGGTCGGGATCGCGGACCACGCTAGCCCGGCCGCGGGTCCTCGAGCGGCGCCTGCTCAGCCGCGTCGCCGCAGGAGCAGCACGCCGTCCAGGAGCACGGCGGCCGTGCCGTCGGGAGCGGTCACGGCGCGCTCCCTCGTCTCGACGAGCTCCGCGGTCCACTCGGCGGGGTCGAGGGCCAGCTCGGCGAGCTCCTCCTCGGGGCCGACGAGGTGCATCGCTCCGTGGCGGTGGTCGTCGCCGCTCGCCCACGGCGGGGGCGCGGCGTGCGAGACGACGGCGAGGCGGCCGCCGGGAGCGACGACGGAGGCCGCCCGCCGCAGCACGTCGATCCGCGGGAACTCGGCCATCGAGTGCAGGAAGCTCGCCGTCACCAGATCGAACTCCCCCACGACCGGCCAGTCCTCGGCGAGGTCGGCCTGCACGAAGTCCACGTCGGCGCCCCGCTCGGCCGCGGCCGCGCGCGCCCGGCCCAGCGCCGTCTCGGAGAGGTCGAGCCCGGTGATGCGCCAGCCGAGCGACGCCAGCCACAGCGCGTCCGCCCCCTCGCCGGCGCCGAGGTCGAGGGCGCGGCCCGGCGGCAGCGAGCCGACCAGCCCGACCAGCGTCGCGTTCGGGCGGCCAGACCAGATCCGATCGGAGTCGGCGTAGCGCGCCTCCCACTGCTCGCGTGCGGTGCTCATGCTGCTCCTCGTCCCCGGGCGCAGGGGCACCCGCGTCGAGGATGCCGCGCCGCCGCTCCGGCCGCCAGCGCTCGTGCCGAAGCGGCACGGGCACCCGTCCCCGCGGACGACACGGCCAGACGGAGCCGCGGCGCCGCGCGGACCCGCCGGACGCACTTCCCCGACACGCCCTGCGCCGATTAGCGTCGGTGCATGGCCCTCCGACTCGAAGAGATCATCGTCGACTGCACCGACTTCCGGACCCTCGGGCACTGGTGGCAGGAGGCGCTCGGCTGGGACGTCGTGGACGAGGACGAGGACGGCATCGAGCTGCTCGCCCCGTCGGGCCGCGGGCCGAGCCTCCTCTTCCTCGACGTACCCGAGCGCAAGACCGTGAAGAACCGCCTGCACCTGGATTTCGTGCCGGACGACCAGGAGGCGGAGGTCGCGCGGCTGGTCGGCCTGGGGGCGACGCGGTCCGACGTCGGGCAGGGCGAGCAGTCCTGGGTCGTGCTCGCCGACCCGGAGGGCAACGAGTTCTGCATCCTCTCGGCGCGGGAGTGAGAGCGCTTCCACTTTCCAGGACGGTTGTCGGGAAAGCGCTTCCATGCGCATGCATCGAAAAAGAATCTGAGAAGTCAAGGGTAGAACGATCGTTCTCGACTCCCTAGCATCGCCTCCGACGCGTTTCCCGACCGGGAGCGCGCGGAGCCGAGGAGTCACCGTGACCACCTACGACAGACCCGTCGCCGCCGTCGGCATGACGCAGTCGCAGCAGCAGGGCGAGCTGCTCGCCGGCCGCGCCCTCGAGAACCGCGCCTTCGGCCTCTACGCGTACGCCTACCGGCTCACACTGTCGGACTCCGCGGCGAGCGCCGCCCTCCGTCACGCGGCGGTCACCGTCCGCAGCGGACGGCCGCAGGGACTCGACGACACGGGCGCCCTCGACCTGATGCGCTCCGAGGTCGGACGCGCGAGCGTGCAGCGCGGCGGCTCCGCGATGGAGCGCGCCGAGCAGGCCCCGCCGGCGATCCGCGAGGACGACCTGCTGCGCTCGGGCTTCCACCGCCGCCTGCACGCCCTGCCGACGCTCGAGCGCCAGGCCTGGCTGCTCCGGCACACCGGCGGCCACGACGTCGACGCGATCGCGGCGATGCTGCAGGAGCCGGCGGAGCGCATCCGCTCGGCCCTCGCCTCGGCCGCCCGCACGCTGGTCGAGGGCGAGCTGGCCGAGAGCGAGTCCGCGGAGTAGCGCGGCACGAGGTGCCCGAGAGACGCCGGGTCCAGCCGGCGGCGCCCCTCAGGCGTCTGGGACCCGGCCGCGACTCGGCACGACCGGGAGGACGGGGTCAGTCGAGGTAGTCGATGTCGTCCCACGGCTGGTGGACGTCACCGGTGTCGCGGTCGTCGTCCGGCACCTCGAGCTCCTCGAAGATCACCGGAACACCTGTCGAGATCAGGACGCTGACCTGGCGGTTGCCCACGATCACGAAGTCGACGAGGCCTCCTCCGGCCTGCGTCGCCTCGGTCGCCGACCGCTTCAGCTCGGCGACGTCGGTCCCCTGGGACAGCCCGTAGGTCTTGCCCTCGATGGTGACGGTGGTGCGGATCATGTGGCGCTGCTGCTCCTCGGCTCGATGGGTTCAGCGTACGAATCGCGACAGAGCGCTGCCAGGCCTTGCGGTGGACGCCCGCGGCTGCCACGGGTGAAGGGGCCGGCTGAGGCGAGCGGCGTCCGGAGCCGCGGCCGGAAGCAGCGTGACGGGCCGCTCGGGCGGATCCGCCGCTCCTGACCTCGGTTCCGGACACCGGGCGGCGGAGTCAACCGGGCGCGCTCCACGGAGCTCCCGCCGTAGCGTGGAACCTGTCCGCACGTTCCGCATCCAGCGACAAGGAGGATCCGATGACCGAGAAGAACACTCCCGAGGACCCGCAGACCACCGACCCCGAGCACGTCGACCCCGACACGGCCACCGACCCCGAGGGCGACCCGGTCGAGAACCCGTCGGGCTGACGCCCGCACCGGAACGGCCCGCGGCCACCGGGACCTCGCTGAGAAGGCGGAGTCCCGGGGGTCGCGGGCCGTTCCCGTGTCCGGCGCCGCCATACTGACGGAGTGCAGGCCGAGGACGACGAGCGCAGGGATCTCGAGCGGATCCTGTCGGCCCGACCCCGCGACGACGGCGCCGACCGGGACGAGCGGCGCGATGCGCTGCGGCGGCTCGGCGAGCTGGAGGCGGAGGACGCTCCTCCCGGAGTGACGGGGTCCGGCGCGCAGACCGGCGCCGCGCCGTCCGTGGCGCAGCCGGGCGCGGCGCATCCCGGGACGGCGACCGACTCGCGTGCCCCCCTGCCGGCGGCCGCACTTCCGCTGTCGGCGACCGTCGGCTCCGAGACTGCGGAGTCGCCCGCCGAGCACCCCGACGGGCCGGCCCCGCGGACGCCGCACCCGCGCCGCCGCCGCCTCGTGCTCGCCGCCGCGATCGTCGGCGGTGCCGCGGTCGGCGCGATCGTCCCCACCGCGCTCCTCCTCCCTCCGCCCGCGGACCCCGTCGCCGCGCCGACCGCCTCCGCGGATCCCGCCGACCGCTTCGCCGCGCTCGTGGAGGGCTGGGAGCCGACCACCGACGTCCCGCCGGGTCTCGCCCTGCTCGCCGGGGAGGCCGTCGTCTACGGCTCCGGGTTCGACACCGCCGAGAACGACCGCCTGCTGATCACCGAGCCGAACGGCACCACGGTGTGCCTCGCCGTGCAGCGCCCGGACGCGTCCTTCTTCGCCGGCTGCACCGGCTCCGAGGCGTTCTTCGCCGGGGAGCCCCTCCGGGTCAGCGGCACGACGCTCCGCAGCGGCGCCCCGGTGTACACGCAGATCCTGCTCCGCCCGGACGGGACGATCGAGGGCGGCTACCAGCTGGTGCCGGAGTCGCCGCAGCCCGAGGCGGAGGAGTCCGGATCGGTGGAGTCCGGGTCGGCGGAGTCCGCGACCAGCGAGCCCTGAGCCGCCGAGCCCGCGACCAGCGAGCCGTGAGCCTGCGAGCCGCTAGGCGCGCGTCGCCTCCGCCGCGTCCGCGATCACCTCGGCCGCGGACGCCGTCCGCTCCCACACCGCGCGCTGCCGCTCGGCGCCCGTGCCCCGCGCCAGGACCCGCTCGACGCCGCACGCCGCGACCTCCTCGTCGCCCGACTCCGCCAGCGCCCGACCCGCGTGGTCGAGCAGGCGCGCCAGCACCGCGGAGGCGGGGGCCGGGCAGCCGTCGACCGGATCGATGAGGTCGCCGGTCGTGCCGTGGCGGCTCGCCAGCCAGGAGGAGACGGCGATCACCGGAGTCGGCAGCGGCACGGGCGGGACCCCGGCGTCCGCGTCGCGCACGGCCGTCTCGGCGAGCGCCCGGATCAGGACGGCGATCAGCGCCGAGTCCTCGGCGTGCAGCGGGACATCGGCGATGCGCACCTCGACGGTCGGGTGCGCGCGGGAGAGACGGGCGTCGAAGTAGAGCATGCCCTCGTCCAGCAGCACGCCGCAGGAGGTGAGGGAGGCGACGACGCTCCGGTACTGCTCGAGGTCGCCCCAGATCCCGACCGGGCCGGCGGTGGGCCAGCGCCCCCACGACTGGTAGCGCCAGCTGGAGAAGCCGGTGTCGACGCCGGCGCTCAGCGGGGAGTTGGTGCTCAGGGCGAGGAGGGCGGGCAGCCAGCCGCGCAGCCGGTCGAGGACCGCGATCCCCTCCTCCGGCGACCCGATCCCGACATGGACGTGCAGGCCGCAGGTGAACTGCTCGCGGGCGACGAGGCCGAAGCGCTCGGCCATCCGGTCGTAGCGCTCGTCGGCCGAGAGGTGCGGCTCGAACGCGGCGGGGCTGGTCGCGACCGCGACGGCGCGGGCGCCGACCTCGCGGGCGGAGTCGTCGGCCAGGCGGCGGCCCTCGCGCAGCCCGGCCAGCAGCGCGTCGTGCGTGCGGGCGGGAGCGCCGACCGCCTCGATCTGCTCCGCCTTGAGCTCGGCGGCCAGGGCGACCGCCGCGGAGCCGCGGACGGAGCCGAGCAGCAGCGGCGCCGCGGGCGTCGGGAGGAACGTGCCGGCGTCGACGAGGAGGTACTCCTCCTCCACCCCGAAGGTGCGGGCGCTCATCGGAGCGCCTTCCGCCCGAGTCCCCCGCCGCAGCCCACCCGGTCATCCCACCGTGCCGTGCGCCCGCCGGGCAACCGTCCTCGGCCGATGTTCAGCGTCGGGGCACGGTCGGGGACCCCCGTCCGCGTGCGGGCTGTCAAGGCCGGGTGCGGCGGAGCGCGGAGCGGCAGGATCGAGGAACACCCAGAACCGGAGGTCCCCGTGCCCGACAGCACTCCCGAGCAGGCCGAGTACGACGTCGCCGTCATCGGCGCAGGACCCGCGGGGACGGCCGCCGCCCTCCGCGCCGCTGAGCTGGGAGCGCGCGTCGTCGTGCTCGAGGCCGCGCGCGTCGGCGGCACCTGCGTCAACACCGGCTGCGTGCCCACCCGCGTCCTGGCGAAGACGGCGCGGATGATGCGCGAGACCCGCTCCGCCGGCGACTACGGTATCGAGATCGGCACTCCCGTCCTCGACTGGGCCGCGACCGTGCGCCACGTGCACGAGCGCGTCGACCTGGTGCGCTCGATCAAGCGCGAGGCGCAGCGGTTCGAGGAGGCGGGGGTCGACCTGATCCACGAGGGCCGCGCCCGCTTCGTCGACGAGAGCACCCTCGTGCTCGACAGCGGGAGGCGGATCCGCGCGCGCTCGATCATGGTCTGCGTCGGCGGGCACTCGCGGCGGCTGCCGATCCCGGGCGCCGAGCTCGCGACCGTGCCGGAGGACGTGCTCGGGCTGACCGAGCTGCCGCGCCGCGTCGCCGTGATCGGCGGCGGCAACACGGGCGCCCAGCTCGTCACCGTCTTCAACGCCTTCGGCTCGGAGGTGACGCTCCTCGACGTCGCCCCGCGGATCCTGATGACCTCCGACTCCAGCATCTCCGAGCACGTCGCGTCCGCCTTCGAGCGCCAGGGCGTCCGCGTCCGCACCGGGATCGAGACGGTGTCGGGCATCGAGCGGCAGGACGACGGCTCGCTCGCGATCGCGTGGCGCGAGGGCGGCGAGGATCGCACGGCCGAGGTCGACGTGGTGATCATGGCCACCGGCTGGCCCGCCGACGTCGAGGACCTCGGACTCGAGAACGCGGGCATCGAGGTCGTCCGCTCGGCGATCCCCGCCGACCAGTACTTCCGCACCGTCGTGCCGCACATCTTCGCGGTCGGCGACGCGAACGGGCGCGACATGCTCGTCCAGGCGGCGCAGTTCGAGGCGGAGGCCGCCGCCGAGAACGCGGTGCTCGGCGCGAACCGGCGCACGCCCCAGTTCCTCCTGCCCGCGGGCGGATTCACGGACCCGGACTACGCGGGCGTCGGCTTCACCCAGGAGCAGGCCCGCGAGCGCGACCCGCAGTGCGTCGTCGCCTCGGTGCCGTTCTCGCACCTGGACCGCGCCGTCATCGACGACCGCGAGAACGGGTTCCTCACGCTGATCGCCGACCGGCGCCGCGAGCTGCTGCTCGGCGCGCACGCGGTCGGCGAGAACGCGATCGAGGTCGTGCAGTCGGTCACCACCGCGATGGCGGCCGGAGTCGACCTCGCGACCCTCGCGAACGTCCGCTTCGCCTACCCCACCTACAGCGCGGTGATCGGGATGGCGGCGCGCGCCCTGCTGGCCGAGCCGGCGCGCCCGACCGAGCTGGACTGACGCGCTACCCGATCCTCGGAGGCGGCGCCAGCCCCGAACCGGCGGCCCGCCGCCTCCGAATAACTGGAGACGGGCACTCCGCCCGCCCCGCCGAGAGGAACCCCTGTGCCGATCCCCGCTGTCGACTACAACCACGTCCGACTCACCGTCCGCGACATCGCCGTCTCGCGCCCCTTCTACGACTCCGTCTTCGGCTTCGACGTCGCCTTCGAGGCGCCGCCGGCCGATGCGTCGCCGGAGGAGAAGGAGCAGCTGGCGTTCGTGTTCGGCGGCGTGATCTACCAGTTCCCGGGCGGACTGCTCGGCCTGCGCCCCGTCGCGCCCGGCGACGACCGCTTCGACGAGGACCGGGTCGGGCTCGACCACGTCAGCTTCACCGTCCCCGACCTCGACGCGCTGAAGGCCGCCGCGGCCGTGCTCGACGACCTCGGCATCCCCCACGAGCCGATCAAGGACGCCGGCGGCATGAGCCTCCTCGAGTTCCGCGACCCCGACAACATCGCGCTCGAGATCACGTCCCCGAGCTGATCAGAGCAGCGCGCGTATCGAGATCTCCACGCACGAACGGGCAGGTCTCGATACGCCGCTTCGGGCTACTCGACCAGCAGAAGTCCCCGACATGCTGATCGAGTAGCGCGCTCAGCGCGCGTATCGAGATCCCCGCGCACGCCCGGAGAAGCGGACTACGGACGCCGCCGACGGTACGGAGTCGTCGTCGACACCCGGACGAGGCCCGCGCGCTCCAGGATGGGCCGCGAGTACTCGGTCGAGTCGCTGTGCACGAGGGTCTTCCCGAGGGCTCGAGCGGAGGCGGCGCGGGCGGCCGTGACCAGGCCGTAGAGCCCGCGTCCGCGGTACTCCGGCAGCGTCGCTCCGCCCCAGATGCCGGCGAAGGCGGTGCCCGGGACGGGCTCGAGCCGGCCGCCGGACGCCATCCGCCCGTCGACCTCGGCGACCCACAGCTCCATGCCGTCGCCGCGTGCCAGGCGGGCGACGAGCGAGTCGGCGATCGACACGTCGACCTCCTCCTCGAAGGCGGCGTCGATCATGGCGCTGAAGGCGCGGACGTCCGGCTCGTCGACGACCCGCCGCAGCACGACCCCCTCCGGGACCGGCCGGTCCGAGAGCAGCGCCTCGACCGGGCCGATCATGATCGACTCGGCCTCGTCCGGCGCGAAGCCGTTCGCGACGAGGGCGTCGTGCAGGCCGGGGGCCTCGTCGTGGCCGCGGGTCTTCCACTCGACGCGGGTGATGCCGGGATCGGCGTCGAAGTGCGCGCAGGCCGCGGCGACCAGGCGGGCGATCTCCGCGGAGGACGCGCCGGCGAGGTCGCGGTAGGTGACGAAGCCGCGTCCGCCGGCGAAGGTCACCAGACGCAGAGGCCCCTCGCGCGTCACGGAGACGGCGCTCGGGGTCTCGGCGTCGGAGCGGAGCTGGTCGTCGTAGGCGCGGAGGTAGTCGGAGCTCATCGCCCCGACGCTACCCCCGGACCCGGGCGATCAGGTCCTGGATGAAGGGGATGACGTCCTTCGCCTGGTCGACGCTGGCGAATCCGGTCGCGACGAGCGGCCAGATCGAGCCGATGAGCGTCGCGATCACGGCGGCCACCGCGGCGACCCAGGCGAGGGCCGCGTTGCGGGAGAGGAACGCGACCGCGAGGCAGGCCAGGCCGACCGCGTAGCTGAGGACGATCGAGAGGACGATCGCGCCGACCGGGACGTCGAGCGCCCCGGCCGTGGTGCCGTCGGCCGCGCCGATCAGCCCGAGGACGGGCAGCAGCACGGCGACGACGACCACGAACGAGAGCACGACGCCCGTGCCGAGCGCGATCCAGGCCGCACGCGGCTTGCGTCGCGCGCCGTACGAGCGGGTGCGCACGGGACTACTCCCGACCGGCGGCGGACGACGCGCGGTCGTCCTCGGAGCGGTGGGCGTCGGTGTCGTCGGACGCGGCGTCGCGATCGGCCGCGGCCTCGTCGCGCTCGACGTGCTCGGACTCCTCCGCCGGAGCGACCTCGACGGTCGCGGTGCGGGGGTCGCCGTCGTCGTCGACCGGCTCGACCTGGACGCGGACCACGAACTCCGCGGTCTCGACGACGGCCGGGGCCGCGTGCGTCTCGACGCGGGGGTCGTCCTCGTCGCGCTCGGCGGCGCGCTCGTCATCGGCCGTCTTCTGGGCGGCTGAGCGCTCGTCGCGCTCGTCGGCCGCTCGGTCCATCGCGTCCGCGGCGTCGTCGGCGGCGTCCGCCAGGCGTCCGCGGGCGGAGTCGACGGCACCGGAGACGGCGTCGCGGGCGTTCCCGGCGGCCTCCTTGGCGGAGTCGCGGGCGTCGGACGTGGCGCGCTTGGCGGTGTCGACGAGCGGCTCCCTGTCCTCCTCCGGCTTCTCGATCGGGTCGAACGGGCCGTGGACGTCGGTCGCCTCGACGTTGACGACGACGTGGCCGCCGGCGACCGGCTCCGCCACGCGCTGCACCTGATCGCGCACGGCGTCCAGGACCTCGCGGACGGGGTGGGGGTACTCGACGACGAGGTCGATGTCGACGGTGGTGACGCCGTCGGCCTTCGAGACCGTGACTCCGGGGACGGTGCTGGTGCCCAGCACGCGGCGGGAGGCGCGGTCGAGGCCGCGGGCGACGGCTCCACCGAGGTGGTGGACGCCGGACACGCGCTGGGCGCTCTCGCCGGCGGCGGTCGCGACCCGGCTCTCGGTCGACTCGGGCTCGGACGGCTTCCCGTCGCGGCGGGCGGACTCGCGCCGACTCTGCTCGTTCGGGGTCGGCTGCTCATCGGTGCGGATGCGCTCGACGGTGCCGGGCTCCATCGGATCGGACATGGGGTGCTCCTTCAGAAAGACTTCCATCCCGCCTGAGCGGGGCTCTCCGGCCCTCCCGATCGGGAGGGCCGGACGGTGGTGCCGGCGGCTACTGCACGCGGGCGGTGCCGCTCATCTTCGTCCGCAGACCGCTGACGATCTGGATGACGACGGGCGTCTCCTCGCCGAGGAGGGCGTCCCACTGGCGGACGGCCTGGTCGACCGTCTGCCGGGTGCGGGCGGGCGAGGCGCCGCGGCGGGTGTGCGCGGTGACGCGCAGCACCTTCTGGTGCTTGATCTCGAACGCGGTCACGTCGACCGCGACGATGGACGGCTCCTGCGACAGGGCCTCCTCGAGGACCTGCTCGGCGACCTTCGCGTCGATGGTGACGGAGCCACCGGTGGGCGTCCCCGCTCCCTCTCCGGAGCCGACGCGCAGCAGCGTGGAGGTGCGGCCGCGGCCCTGGCGCACGATGAAGCGCACCAGCAGCAGGATGAGGACGAGCGCGACGACCGCGATGACCCAGAGGATCCACGGGGTGCCGCCCGAGAGGGCCTGGCTCGTGGGGTCGGCCGCGTCCTGCGCGGCGGTGGACACGTTCTCCTGCACCTGCGGGAGCAGCGACCCCACCGCGACGGCGCCACCGGCGAGGAGGAGGACGAGGCCCACGACGAACAGGAGCAGCCGGTTGAGGAATCGGTTCGTGGTGGTCATCAGCGGACCGTTCCCTTCTCGGACAGGCGCACCTTGGAGCGCAGGCGCGGGGTGCAGTCGAACGTGGCGAGCTCGGCGTCGACGGCCTCGCGGATCGGCGTGACGTCGATGCTGCGGCCGGAGGTGCGGGAGACCGTCACGTCGACGACGCGGGATCCGACCGACACCGACACGTTGTCGGGGTCGACGTCACCGGCGTAGCCGGCGGTGCGGGCGACGGCCTGCGCGATGACGCGGTCGTCGACGATCGCCGCGGTGCGGTCGGTGCTGACGGCGCGACGGCCGCGACGGCCGGGCTTGAGCGACACGACGATCAGGACGAGCCCGATCAGAGCGAGCACGGCGCCGGCGGCGGCGGTCAGCGCGATGGGCGCCGCGGCCGCATTGAGCAGCGAGGACGCTCCGTCCTGCGGGGCCACGAGCAGCGCGGGCTGGCCGAGGACGGCGAGGACCGCCTCTGTGCCCAGCCACGCGAACAGCAGGATGAGCAGGACGGCGAGGACGATCGCCGATCCGGAGCGGGACGAGTGCGTCTCGCGCCGCACCAGGCGCGGGTAGAGCGCCCGGCCGGCAGTGGTGGGAGTCGTCACGACACCCTCCTTCGTTCTCGGAGGTCGGCACCGGTGATCCGGAGGTCGACCCGGCCGATCGTGGAGCCCGTCAGTTCGAGGCAGCGCGAGCGGATGGTCGTCTGCGCCCGGCTGAGTCGGTCCAGCAGCGTCCCGGAGGAGCGGCGGCCCGTCTCGCCCAGGGGCGTGACGTGGATGGGGGCGTGCGCGACGACGTGGAGGCGTCCTCCCTCGTCGTCGAGCTCGACGGACACGTCGGACGAGTTCACGTCCAGCGCCTCCGCGGTGACGGCCGACACGACTCGGCGCACGGCGCGCGAGCTGATCGTCGTGCGGCCGTGGCTGGCCTCGTCGGCCATCACCGCCGCGGTCACGAGGACCGCCGCCCGCGGAGGGTGTCGCCGAGGGAGCGCAGGTCGAGCTTGCCCTCGACGACCCGCCCGACGCCGTAGCCGATCGCCATGGCGAGCGCGACCCAGAGGAGCGCCCAGAAGCCGAAGACGAGAGCGGTCAGCGCGAGGACCGCGCCGAGGACCAGGCCGATGTGGGACGGAGTCACTTGACGCGGCTCTCGGTCTCGTCGTCCTTGTCGTCCGAGGGGATGAAGACGTCGGAGATGGTGACGTTCACCTCGGCGACCTCCATGCCGACGACCGAGGAGATGGCCTCGGAGACGGCGGAGCGGATGCTGTCGGCGAGCTTCTGCAGCGCGACGGGGTACTCGGCAACGACGGTGATGTCGGCGGCGACCTGCTTCTCGCCGACCTCGACGGAGATGCCCTGGCCGCGGTCCTGCGCGTTGATCGCGTTGCGGATGGCGCCGATGGCGCGGGCGGCGCCGTTGCCCAGGTCGTGCACGCCGGGGACCTCGCGGGCCGCGATGCCGGCGACCTTCTCGACGACGCCGTCGGCGATCGTGTTCTTGCCGGCCGAGGTGGCGGTGCCGTGCTTGGCCGAGGAGGCGTTGGCGAGGCTGGTGGGGGTGACGTTGGTCATGATCTTCTCCAGATGGTCAGAGGTCGTGGCCGGGGCCGCGGTGCTCACGATCCGTGGCACATGATGAAGACGTGGCTCGGGGCCCGGACGTCCCGGTGGCTCAGCCAAGGTGCAGGGAACGTCGAGCGGAGATGCGTTTCGCGGCCACCGGCGTCCACAGGCCTCGGCGGCGCACTCGCTGAGCGGCCAGCGGAGTGCACAGCCGCGTCAGGCCGCGGTCGCCGTCCCCGCCGGGAGCCGGCGGTCGCGCCGACGGGTGAGGGCGCGGCGCCAGGCGGGGCTCCACCGCTCCTCGGCGACCGCGTTGACGCCCCACGACAGCAGGAGGACGACGACGAAGGCGACGAGTCCGGCTCCGTCGCGGCCGATCAGCGGCCAGAGCGCGCTGACGATCGCGCTGCCCACGACCAGATGGAGGATGTAGAGCGAGTAGCTGATCCGCCCGAGCCAGAGCAGCGGCGCCCATCTCAGCACGGCGGTCCGGCGCCGCATCGCGACGACCGTGACGGCCGCGCAGACGCCGAGGACGACCGCTCCGTCCGGCCCGCCGTGGAGGAGCTGGGCGTTCAGGGCCGCGATCAGAGCCGCCGGCACGGCGAGGAGCTCGAAGCGCCCCTGCCGTCGCGAGAGGAACAGCAGCATTCCGACGCAGAAGAGGGGTCCGTACTCGGCAAGCGTCAGGTTCGCCAGGACCCGGACGGCGACCGGCGCCGAGACGACGTCGACGCCTCCCGAGACGAGGTGGGCGGCGACGGAGGCGGTCGCGGCGACGCCGAGCCAGACGACCACCAGCACGCGGACCAGCCGATCCGTGAACCGGCACTTCGTGAGGACGAGCACGAGCAGCACCAGCAGGTAGAACTGCATCTCGACGGCCAGCGTCCAGAACGCGCCGTTCACGTTGGGCACCAGCAGCAGCCGCTGCACCATCGTGAAGTTGAGCAGCAGCTCCAGCGGCGTGAGGTCGGTGCCGGGGACGCGGGCGAGAGCGCCGACGACGATCGAGACGACCACCGCGATCCAATAGGCCGGGTAGAGGCGGCTGACGCGGGAGATCGCGAAGTCCGACGGCCGCCGCGCGCGGTCCGCGGACATCAGGATCACGAAGCCGCTGATGACGAAGAAGAGCTGGACGCCGAACTCGCCGAACGGGAGCGCGACGGATCCCGGCGGTGCATCCGGATGATCGAGCGAGAACGCGGTGGTGAAGTGGTAGACGACCACGCCGAGGGCGGCGAGGCCGCGCAGACCGTCGAGCTCGACGAAGCGTGACGCCACGGCTCCCCCGCTCCGGAGCCCCCGCCCCTCGCTCGAGTGTTCCAGAGCGCTCCGGTCGCCCGCGCGTCGGCCGTCCGTCGTTCCGCGCCGCGCCCGGCACCCGCCTCGACCCGCATCCCGGCGGCGGAGGCGCGGGGAGGGCGGCGCTACGCTCTCGGGATGGATGCGGAGCGCGCGGGCGAGGGGACGCCGACCCCGGCGCCGGGCGACTTCCCGTACCGGTCGCAGCTGCTCGCGAACCTGAGCGCGCTGATCCTCCTCTGGGAGTCGCCGACGCTGCAGGGCCGCATCCTCGCGGCGACCGGCGAATCGCTCGACCAGCCCGCGCACCAGACCCTCCGGCACCTCCTCGCCTGGGGGCCGATGCGCCCGACGGCCCTCTCCGAGGCGCTGGGCACCGGCGCCTCCTACATCAGCAAGATCGTCGGACGGCTGGAGCGCGACGGACTCGTGAGGCGGACGACCGACCCGGCCGACCGGCGGGCCAGCCTGGTCGCCCTGACGGACGCCGGAGAGACGGCGGCCCGGGGCGTGTACGCGCTGGGCGACCGGATGATCGCCGAGGTCCTGGCCGGATGGTCGGACGACGAGGTCCGCCGGTACACCGAGCTGACCGAGCGGTTCGTCGCGGATGCGATCGCGTCGGCCTCGCGCATGACCGAGCGCGGACTCCTCCCCGCGGAGGAGCAGCGCGTCAGGCCGAGTGCAGGTGGCGGTCGAGCGTCATCCAGTTCTCGCGGCTGAGGCGGGCGGCGCCCTCGGTGTCGCCCGCGCGGAGGGACTCCACGATCGCGCGGTGCTGCTCCACGGATCCGCGGGCCGCCAGGGAGGCGAAGCGCTGGCGCTCGGCACGGCGGATGAGCGGAGTGGCCTGCTCGAGCACGTCCTCGATCATCCCGTTGCCGCTGAGCCCGGTGAGCACCGCGTGGAACGCGTCGTCGGAGCGCAGCGCCGGCTCGACGTCGCCGTCCGCCAGCGCCCGGGCGAAATCGTCGTTCGCCGACTCCATCGCGGCGAGCGCCTCCGGAGTGACGGCCGGGCCGGCGAGGCGCGTGGCGAGCTCGTGCATGGCGGCGGCGATCTGCTGGGCGTCGCTGATGCTCTCGGCCGTGGCGGGGGTCACGATCGTCGCCCGGCCGGGCTTGGCCGAGACGAGGCCGACGCGGGCCAGCCGGAGCAGCGCCTCCCGGATCGGCGTCCGGCTGACCCCGAGCCAGGCCTCCAGCTCCTGGTCGCGGAGGCGCTCCCCCGGCTCGAACGTCCCGTCGACGATCGCGTCGCGCAGGGCGCGGTAGACGTCGTCGCGGAGGAGGGACCGGGGGGTGACGGCGGTCGTCTTCGGGATGGGCATACGGCGACGATAGCACCGCGCGATATATTGCATACGCCACTCGACCGCCGCCACCGGCGTCACTCCACCGACACCGCGCCCGCTCCGCTCACGGCGAGCCGGGTGTCGAGCGGGAGCGGCTCCCACCGGTCGCCCGAGCAGAAGTCGACGCGGTCCCGGTCCAGTCCGCTCGTCGTCACGACCTCGCCGCCGTCGAGCACGACCAGCGTCTGCATCCCCTCGTCCTCGGACCGGTCGGGCCCGGACCAGGAGATCCCGGTCCGCTCCTCGACCGACTCCGGCGACTCGTAGGGGCAGACGACGAGGAAGTCAGAGCCGTCGACGCCGTCCACCTCCGCGAGGGCGAACGATCCGCCCGCCGCGGCCTCGGCGGCGTCTTCGACGGCCGGGCCGGGATCCGCCGCGCCCGCGCAGCCGACGAGCAGCAGCGCGGACGAGAGGACGACCGCGGCAGCCCGGGTCCGGTGGCCGGAGGCGGCCCCTCGGCCCGCCGGCCCCGTCACCGCGTCGCCCGCACCGCGTCGAGGATCAGCTCCGCGACCGCGTCCGGCTCCGAGACCGTCACGGCGTGCGACGCGTCGATCTCGACCGCGGTGGAGCGGGCGCGCTCGGCCATGAACCGCTGCGACTCGGCGGGGACGGCGAGGTCCTGACGGGTGATCAGGGTCCAGGACGGGATGCTCCTCCACCCGGCGGCCGTGGCCGAGTCCTCGAGCGCGGCGGCCGCGATCGGCCGCTGGGTCGCGGCCATCAGAGCGGCGGTGGGCTCGTCGACGTCGGCCGCGAAGACCTCGCGGAACCGGTCCTGCTGGATGTAGAGGTCGTCGCCGGAGAACCCGCCGGACGCGAAGGGGACGGGGGTCAGGGCGGGGCCGAGCTCGCCGCCCGGGAACCTCCCGGCCAGCTCCCCGGTGCTCTCGCCCGGCTCCAGGAGGAAGCTGGCGACGTAGACGAGCGCGCGGACGTTCGCGGCGCCCTCCGCCGCCTCGCTCGCGACGGAGCCTCCGTAGGAGTGGCCGGCGACGACGACGGGTCCGTCGATCCCGTCGAGGACGCTGCGGAGGTACTCGGCGTCGGGGGCGAGCCCGCGGAGGGGGTTGGCGACCGCGAGGACGGGCAGGCCCTCGGCGAGGAGCCGGGAGGCGACTCCGTTCCAGCTGGACGACTCGGCGAACGCGCCGTGGACGAGGACGACGGTGGGCCGATCGCCCTCAGGGGTGAACGCGGACGTGGACATGGCTGCTCCTTCGGGATGAGGTGGTCGGACGACTGCATGCAATATATTGCATGCAGGTAGAAGAAGGCGAGAGGGTGGCGGGAAATTCCCGGGGTGGATGAACGGAGTGGTCCGGTCGCCTGGTCAGGGCCTCCCGCCCTCCCGGCGAGCCGAGCGTTCAGCTCCCGTCGTCATCGACTTGCGCATGCGCGCCGACGTCGCCCAGGGCGAGACGCTCTCGACGGAGTGAATGCCTCCTGCCTGGCCGTTCCTGCGTGGAGGCGCGCGGACACGATGCCCCCACCGGCGCCGGAGAAGCCTCGCGCTCCTCGATGAGCGAGAGGACATAAGCTCGCACACGTGGCAGCCGGCGCAGTGATGTACAACTTCGCGATACAGCTGGCTGATGTGGACCGCGGTGTCTACGAGGACATCACGTTGCGGGCCGCTCGGCACCCCTCCGAGACCGACGCGTACATGATGACGCGCGTGCTCGCGTACTGCCTCGAATACGTGGAGGGGATCACCTTCAGCGAGGGGATCTCGTCGACAGCGACCGAGCCGGCGGTGCTGGTCCGCGATCTCACCGGCAGGCTGACCACGTGGATCGAGGTGGGCGCGCCGGACGCCGAGCGACTGCACTTCGGGAGCAAGCTGGCCGACCGCACGACGGTCTACACGCATCGCAACCCGGAGAAGGTGATCGCGGCGTGGTCCGGCAAGCGCGTCCACCAGCTCGAGCAGATCACCGTGCAGAGCTTCGACCAGGGGTTCCTGGATGCCGCGGTCGCGGTACTCGAGCGCCGCAACACGCTGACCGTGTCGGTCGTCGAGGGGCAGCTGTATCTCGAGTTCAACGGCGTGACGTCGAGCAGCGACATCCACGTGCATCAGCCGGGCTGAGCCGGCGCCGAGTGTCACGAGGTCCGTGTCCGGAAGACCGGTCGGAGGACACGAAGGAGCATGACGGCAGGGCACTCGCCGCCGACGAGTGGCCTCCTGTTCTGCGGGCCTTCGTCCTGACCGCCGTCGTGGTGCCGCTCGCCGTCTACCAGGTCGTGCCGCGGCTGCTCCTCCTGCACGGCCGGATCGTCGCCTTCCGCGGACGTCACCGAGCGGCCCGAGGCTGAGGTCGGACGCTGACGACCCTGGACGCCGAGGGGCTCGAGGCCGCTCCGAGTCGAGTGGGGTCTCGGCGAGCCGGTCGCGGGCGATGGTCGCGGGGGATGCCTGCTCCTCGACGCTGCGGGTGTTGAGTCCGAGGAGTCCCTCGGGGGGTGAGCTCGGCGCTGATCGAGTCGATGATCGCGGCGGCGTCCGCGTCGACCTCGCGCTCGCCACGGGGACGACGGGGAGGAGAGCAGGAGGCCGGCGGAATCGTCGAGCTGCACGAGGGTGTCGTCGGCGACGGTGCTGACCCACCGAAGACGGCTCTGGGGACGGCGCTGCATCGACCGGCTGTACGCCCTCGAGGGGCGGCGATGAGGGTCTGGTGCTGGGGTGAGGTGAGGCGATCCTCGGCGACTCGTTCTCGTGTGGGGCCTCATCTGGCGACGTCGATGAGCAGTCGCTCACGAGGAGGCCGGAGCGGCTGGGCGGCCTCAGACCGTGCGGACCGTGCCGCCGTCGACCACGATCTCCGCGCCCACGATCGAGGCGGCGGCGTCCGAGACGAGGAAGCCGATGACCTCGGCGACCTCCTCCGGCGCGGCCAGCCGGCCGAGCGGCACGCCGCCCAGCGAGTCGAGGAGGAGCCCCATGCCCGCCTCGGGACTCACGCCGCGGGAGTCGGCCAGTCGCGCGGCGAGCGCCTCCGCCCCCTCGCCCTGGAGGCCCCCGGGCGAGACGGTGGCGACCCGGATCCCGCGCGGCGCCAGCTCACCGGCGAGCCCCTTGCTGTACGCGCGGAGCGCCGCCTTGGCCGCCGCGTAGCCGAGCGTGCCGTCGGGCAGCGGCATCCGGCCCTGGATCGAGCCGACGTGCACGATCGCTCCGCCGCCCCGGGCGAGCAGCAGCGGGACCAGGGCGCGGTCCATCCGCACGGCGGCCAGGAGGTTGAGCTCGAGCTCCGCCGCCCAGTGCTCGTCCGACAGGGCCGCGTGACCGCCGGCGGGAGCGGACGACCCGCCCGTGACGTGCACGACGGCGTCCACGCCGCCCTCCTCCTCCAGCGCCGCGGCGACCAGGGAGGCCGCTTCCGGCCGGGTCGCGTCCGCCTGGACCACCCGTGCCGCCCGCGTCCGCTCCGGCGCCGACCGGCCGACCGCGACCACGCGCGCTCCGGCGTCGACGAGCCTCGCGACCGTCGCCGCCCCGAGGCCCCTCGTCCCGCCGATCACGACGGCGGTCCGGCCGTCGAGCCGCTGCGACGACGGGAAGCCGACCCGATCTCCTCCGCTCATCAGGCGGGCTCGACGATCAGCTCGGCGATCCGGTCGTCGCGGACGGTGAAGGAGAAGGCGAACGTCAGCGGGCCTCCGGGGAAGTCGCCGTCGACGGAGGCGAGCAGGCGGCCGTCGGCGAACGAGGCGGGCGAGACGACGACCCGCGGCTCGATCTGGTGGACGGTGAGCCACTCGCGCACGCGGTCGCGGCCCTCGTAGGTGGAGCCGTCGTCGGCGACGACGGCGTCGGGCGCGAACACGGCGAGGAGCGCGTCCGCGTCGTGGGCGTTGGTGGCGGCCACGAAGTCCTGGACGGGCTCCGGCAGGGTGACGTCGTTCACGGCGGTTCTCGCTCCTCGTGCTGGGGGCGCGTCGAGGGTCGTCGGCTCGGGCCTCCGACCGGACGCACCCGGGGTGGGTTCGGTGGAGTCAGACTAGCATTTACTGTCCCACAAGACAGTATTTCCGGAGAGATCCGTGGACGACGAAGACCCGGCACCGCCGTGAGACGGTCCGGGCCCTCGGGCACGCAGGGGCTGCGCGTCAGCGGCGCAGCGTGTGGCTCGGCTTCTCGTCGAAGCGCACCTGGTACGCGCTCGCGAAGCGGCCGAGGTTGCCGAAGCCCCACTCGCGGGCGACCGCGGCGACGGTGGTCGAGCAGGGGTCGCCGGCGACCAGGTCGGAGTGGGCGCGGTCCAGCCGCACGTCGCGCAGGTAGACCGACGGCGACACTCCGAGGTGCCGCTTCGTCGCCTGCTGCAGCGTGCGGGTGTGCAGACCGGCCGCGCGGGCTGCGTCGGCCGGGGTGATCGGCTCGTGGGCGTGGTGCTGGAGGAAGTCGAGCGCCACCCGGGTGCGGGAGGCGGACGGGCGCCGCAGCACGGCCGGCACGTCCCACGCGCGCCACGGGAACAGCAGGAGCAGCACGCGGGCGAGGTCGAGCTCGGCGGTGAAGCGCACGAGCGGAGTGATCGCGGCCGTCGCGAGCGCGGCGCTCGCCTCCGTCACCGCGGCGCGCCAGCGGGCGAGGACGCCGGGGTCGGCGTCCGCCGCGTGGTCGAAGGAGACGGGCTGGCGGGGGCCGGCGTGCGTCTCGGTCGCGACGTCCTCGAGGAACCCGGGGGCGAAGTGGATGAGGTTCTGCCGGTGCGGCTCGAACTCGAGCCCGAACTGGCGCTCCGCGGGGAACAGGAACGGGGCCGAGAGCGCGCCGGTCCGGGTGAACGGCGGGAGGTTCAGGCGTCCGCCACCGGCGCGAAACCAGCCGACGACGTACTCCTTCAGGTGGGGGACCTGGCCGGTGAGGGCGCCGGAGCAGTCGGAGGTGCGCAGGGTCACCCGGTCGCTGCCGCGGACGGCGTAGCGGTAGGAGAAGCCGCGCTGCAACGGAGCGACGCGGAACTCGCCTCCGCCGTACGCCTCGGAGTAGACGGCGGACGCGGCGGACGGATCGTCGCCGGAGGCTTCGTAGCGCCGGTCGGCCCGCTCGTCGCCCGCGAACGGGCTGCCGAGAGTGAAGGTCGACTCGCTCATGACGTCCGCCCGGGGCGGCGGCGGAGGGAGCAGTGCATGGGGGGCTTCTTCCGGGTTCGGGGTCTGTGCGCTCGGGGGGACGCACGAGGGGTACGGAATCAAGACGTGTCGAGGAGCCGGAATGTCACGAATCCCGTCTCGAGACGTCCCCCATCGGCGGCACTCGCAATCCGGCCAGCGGATTCGGCGGCCCGTTGTCAAGGCTGGTAGTCATGCCGGACGGCGCCCCACACTGAGGGCACCGGCGCGCGGGGACACCGCGCGCGGGACCGCGGAGGAGGCGCTCATCGACGACGACCCCCTCCTGAACGCGTCCGACGCGACCCTCGCGGCGCGCGCCGTCGACGGCGACGTGCAGGCGTTCGAGCAGCTCGCCCGCCGCCACGGCGCCCTCATGCGCGTCTACGCCGCGAAGCTCCTCGGCTCCGAGGCGGAGTCCGAGGACGTGGTGCAGGAGGCGTTCCTCACCGGCTGGCGGCGTCTGGCCGATCTCGACAGCCCGGCGCACATCCGCAACTGGCTGATGCGCATCGTCACCCACAAGGCGATCGACCGGATCCGCGTCCGCCGCCGCCACGACGACATCGACGACTGGGATCCGCCCGCGCCGCCCGAGCACTCCCCCGAGCGCATCGTCGAGGCACGACTCCAGCTGGACGCGGTCTGGGAAGCGCTGGACCGATTGCCTGCTGATCAGCGACGCTGTTGGCTACTCCGCGAGACCGCCGGCTACAGCTACCAGGAGATCGCCGACGCTCTCGAACTCCCCGTCTCGACGGTCCGCGGCCTCCTCGCCCGGGCCCGTCGATTCCTGCTCCACGAATTGGAGGCATGGCGATGACCGACGACGCCGCCGTGCCCGAGGACGACCTCGACGGCCACACGCTCGAGGAGCTGGGCGAGTACCTCGACCGCGGCCGCGAGCCGCGCGACCCCTCGATCGAGAACTCCGCCGCGTGCCGGCTCGCTCTCGCGAACCTCACCCGCCTCACCGAGCTCTCGGCACGGGCGCTGCGGCAGGAGGCCGACCGCGAGCCCGACCGCGACGAGGTCTGGATCGCCGGCCTGCTCGACGCGATCCGCTCCGAGGTGCGCTCCGGCCGCGACATCCCCGTCCGCCACCCCGACCCGACCCTCCGCCTGGCGCTCACCGAGGCGGCCGTGCGCGGGATGATCCGCCGCGCCGGCGACACGATGGGCGGCGTCATCATGGGCCGCTGCACCCTCGACGGCGACGTCTCGGCTCCCGGCGCGGTGGTGCGGATCGACGTGACCTGCGCCCTCGAGTTCGGCCTGCCGGTCGCCGTGGCCGCCGACCGCCTGCGCGAGCGCATCCGCTACGCCCTGGAGCGCCACACCGAGCTGACCGTCGGCGCGATCGACGTGACCGTCGACGACGTGTACCCCCACCGGGAGGAGCGGGAATGACCGACGACACCGAGCTCTCGCAGCGGCTGACCGCCGAGATCCGCGACATCGAGGGAGTCGCGGGGGTCTACCCCGCCCAGCCGATCGTCGAGGCCGCGGCCGACGCGCTCGCCGTGAAACTGGACCTGCGGCAGCCCGACGTGCTGGTCGACATCGACCGGTCGGAGGGGTTCACCACGGTGAGCGCGCACATCGCCGCGTCCGCCGCACTGCCGGCCCCCGAGACGCTCCGCCTCGTGGGCGAGCGGATGCACGCGCTGCTCGCCGCCGACCCGTCGATCACGGGGCCGCTCGCCGTGAACGTGAAGGTGCGCCTCATCGAGGACTCGGGGCGCGCCGAGCACTGAGCGGGGCCGCCGCCGCCCCCTCCCGCGGGAGGCCGCTCTGGTACGCCTCGCGCGGCGTGCCGCGTACCGGAGCGGCATCCAGGGGAAGGGATCAGGGGTAGCCCGTCCGGGTCAGCAGGAGACGAGGCGGTCGAAGCGGGACGCGACGCCCGAGCTGTCGCTGAACTTGCGGTTGATGACGCTCATCGTGTTGCAGCCGCTGTCCGGGCCGTTCCTCCAGATGACCTTGACGTTGCTCGCCTGGTCGCAGTGCCACCACACCGTGACCTGCGCGCGACCCAGGGAGTCGCGCTGCGAGCGGACCTCGTAGCAGTTGCCCGGGCCGCCGTTCTGGTAGACGAGCTACCCGGCGGAGGCGGGGGTCGCGACGGCGACGGCCCCTCCGAGGGCGAGGGCGATCGCGGCGAGCGTGGCCGTGAGACGACGGTGCATGGTGTTCTCCTTCGAACGGGCGATCGGAGGCGACGGCGGCCGTCCCTCTGCCAGCACCCTGGACCCGGCCCCGCTGAGCCCGGTCATGAGCTTTCGTCCCGGGGATCACCCCGCCTGGAGGGTGGAGGGAGAGCGAGCACTCCTCACTAGCGTCGAGGCGCGTGCAGCTGCGCGCCCCTTCGACGCAGAGGACTCACCATGCCTTCACGACTCCTCGACCGGCCGCGACTCGCCCTCGCCCTCGCGGCCCTGTGCCTCGGAGTGCTCGCGGCGACACCCCCGCAGGCGGTCGCCGCCCTCGCACCGGCGTCCGCGACTCCGACCGCCTCGTCCGCCGGCCAGGCCGTCACGGCGGCGCCCGCCGACGCCCCGGGCTGGACCACGCTCCTGCGCGACGACTTCACCGGGCCGGCTGGCGCGCCGGTCGGGAGCCAGTGGGAGCACGAGGTCGGCACCTGGGGCACCGGGGCGGTCGACCGGACGACCGCGTCGACGGCGAACGTCTTCCTCACGGGCGGCGGCGCTCTGGGCATCCGCGCCCTCCGCGACTCCGCCGGAGCATGGACGTCCGGGCGGATCGTCACCGCCGACAAGTCGTTCTCGGCGCCGGCGGGCGGCCGACTGCTGATGACCGCCTCGATCCAGCTGCCGGACGTCGCGCAGGCCACCGGCTACTGGCCCGCCTTCTGGGCTCTCGGGCGGGACGCGAACGCCGTCATCGACTGGCCGGCGACCGGCGAGTTCGACATGCTCGAGGCCGTCAACGGCGCCGCCCAGGTGATCCAGACGCTGCACTGCGGAGCGCCGGACGGCGGCCCCTGCGACGAGCCCGCCGGCCGGACGAGCGGGATGCTGGACTGCGCGTCCTGCGTGACGGGGTTCCACCGCTACTCCGCCCTGCTCGACCGGACCGTGCCCGGCGACGAGCGCGTGGAGTTCCTCGTCGACGGCGTCACCCGGCACGTGGTGCGGGAGTCGGAGGTGGGGACGGCCGCGTGGCAGGCCGCGGTCCCGAACGACGTGCTGCTGATCCTGAACCTCGCCATCGGGGGCGGGCTGCCGAACGGCGTGTGCGGGTGCGACAGTGGAGCCGTTCCGAAGAGCTCCGGCGGGACGATGCTCGTCGACCACGTCGCGGTCTACCGGTCCGACGCGGCGCCGGCTCCGGTCGTCGTCGGGACCGCCGCGGTGGGCGCGACCCTGTCCTCCTCCGCCGGCCGGACGGGACCGCTCGTGCACCGCTGGGCGGCGGGAGGCGTCGACATCGCGGGAGTGACGGGTCCGGATCTCGTGGTCCCCTCCTCCGCGGTCGGCAAGCGGGTGACCGTGACAGTGAGCGCCGCCGACGGCTCCGGCCCGACGACCTCGCAGCCGACCGCACCGGTCGCCGCCGGCACCCTCGGCGCCGCGACGCCGACCGTCACGGGCACGGCCCGGGTCGGAGCGGTGCTCACGGCAGCCCCGGGTCCGTGGACGCCGACCCCCGTCAACCTCACCTACCGGTGGAAGGCGGACGGCGCGGCCATCGCGGGAGCGACGTCGCCGCGGTTCACGCTCACGAAGGCTCAGGCGGGGAAGCGGATCACGCTGACCGTCACCGGGACGAAGACCGGGTACACCACCGCGAGCCGGACCTCCGCGGCGACGGCGGTCGTGGGACGGTGACGGGCGCGGGCTGTCCCCCGCCCGCCACCGTGTCTCAGACCTCGCGCTTGCGGCGAGGAGCGATGCGCAGGACGGCGGTCCCCGCAGCGATGAGGGCGAATGCCGCGAGGGCCAGCCAGACCGAGTCGAACCCGGTCATGGCGAGCGTTCCGGCACCGACTCCGGCTCCGGCGGCTGTTCCGATGTGGTTGTACATGTCTCTCTCTCTGTTTCACCAGTCGCGCCGACGGCGTGTCAGCGCATCCAGGTAGGCCTTGGTGTGGACGACCTGCAGGAACAGGTCGACGACGAGCTCGTACATCGACGCGGCGGCGAGCATGTACCGCCAGCCGCGGTCGCGGACCGTCACGATCCGCTCGACGACGAAGATCGCGGTGACGGCCAGCCAGAACGGCTGGAGGCTCAGCTCGCCCCAGCCGACCGCGTAGACGATCGTGGCCAGGTAGACGTAGGTGATGATGCAGCCGAGCATCGTGAGCAGCTGACGCCCCCAGTAGGGAGCCGTGACCCGCGTGAAGCCGTACTGCACGCAGTTCTCGACCGCTCCGCGCTTCCAGCGCAGGCGCTGACGCCAGAGGTCTCCCCAGGTCGGCATGACCTCGGTGACGAGAGTGCAGCCGGCGGGGCTCAGCACGTCGTAGCCGAGGTGGCGGATCGCGAACGTGAGCTCGTTGTCCTCGGTGAGGACGGTGGTGTCGTAGATGCCGCCGATGCCGTCTCCGGAGGGGAGGGAGCCGGCCAGGCGGGCCGCGCTGATGCGGCGCATCACGGCGACCTGGAGCACGGCCGCGGTGCCCGTGACGACCAGGCACTTCCCGTTCAGGCGGCGCACGTCGCGGGCGTAGCGCGCGTACTCGTTGCGCTGGAGGTGGCCGACGAAGCCGCCGCCCTCGCCGCCGCGGAACACTCCTCCGACCGCGCCGATGCCGCCGTGCAGCCTGCCGCGGGCGATCTCGAGGAACCCGGGGTCGAGCGCGGAGTCGGCGTCCTGCACGAGCACCAGGTCGTCGTCCTGCAGCCCCGGGAGGACCTCGGCGAGGAACTGGTTGAGGCCGCCCGCCTTCTTGTGGCTGTTCCCGACGGTGACGAACACCTCGGCGCCGTGCGCGAGAGCGATCTCGACCGTGGCGTCGGTGCAGTTGTCGGCGATGACGACGATCCGGTCCGGCGGCCAGGTCTGCCGGCGCAGGCCCTCGATCGCCGCGGCGATCCCGGCCTCCTCGTTGTGGGCGGGGAGGGCGGCGACCAGGTCGCCGATGCGCGACGAGGCGCGGCGGCCGCTGCGGGGGCGCGTGCCGCGGATCGGAGTGGATGCCGGAGGGAGCCGGTCGGCGTCGACGGCGGGGAGCACGGTGCGCTCGAGGACCGCGGCGGGGGCCGGCGGACGCTCGAGCAGCGCGGTCGGGGCGGCCGGACGCTCCAGGGCGGCGGTCGCGGTGGCCGGATGCTCCAGGGCAGCGGCCGTCGCGGCCGGAAGCGCGGTCGGCGCAGCCCGACGCTCCAGGACAGCGGCCGGCACGACCGGTCGCGCGACCACCGCGGACGGGGCGGCCGGATGCTCCAGCACCGCGGTCGGGGCGGCGGGGACCGTCACCGCTCCGGCAGGCGTCGCGGACGCGAGGCGGCGCGGAGCGGAGACCCGTTCGCGCCCGGAGCGGGCGGCACGGCGTCCCGAGAGCGGGCGCGAGGCCGTCTCGTCGTGCGCCTCCCAGGTCGCCCGGCGACGGGGAGCCGTCGGCTCGTCCGCGCCGTGGCCAGGCTGTGTCGTCATGACTGTTCCTCTCCGCGGCCGGGGGCCGATGTGCGCTGATGAGCGCCCGCGCGGAACGGAGGTCGTCGCCGGGGTGGGCGCGACCCGAGTGAGGAACGGCGTCCGACGGGGGGATCGGAGCAGGGCCTGACAGAGGACAGCATCGGGGGGTGCTGCGATCAACCTAGGGGCACGGAGATGATGGAAGCAAGCAAAATTTGTCACCCTAAAGGGGCCATGCAAGGTCCTTGCGGCTCCGTCGTCCTCGTCGTAGCAGGTCAGTCGGCTCGCCGAGCCTCCTCCACACCCGGCGCACCCCTCTCCGCTCGGCCCCGCGGCGGGCCGTTCGGGGGTCGGCGGCGCTCTTGTGCGCCGAGCCGCCGGGGTCCAGCATCGAGCGACGGCCCCCGCCCGGGGCGGCCGCACCCGACGGGTCAGGGGCGCCATGCGGTCGCGAGGTCTGCTCTTCTGCCTGATCCCGCCGATCCTCTGGGGCGGCATGCTCCCGGTCGCGGACAGCATCGCGGCGACGGTCGACTCCTTCTTCATGACCCTCATCCGCTACACCGCCGCCGCGGTCGTCCTCGCCCTGCTGCTCGCCCGGGCGGAAGGGCTCCGCGCCTTCCGGCTCGACGGCCGCGGGTGGCGGCT
Source organism: Rathayibacter sp. RFBD1 (assembly GCF_002932915.1). Classification (NCBI taxonomy): domain Bacteria; kingdom Bacillati; phylum Actinomycetota; class Actinomycetes; order Micrococcales; family Microbacteriaceae; genus Rathayibacter; species Rathayibacter sp. RFBD1. The sequence continues at coordinate 199,685 of NZ_PSWQ01000009.1, read as the reverse complement.
GGCACTGCTCGGCGCCTCCGGATTCGCCGGCTTCGGCCTGCTCGCCTTCACGGCTCTGCGGTTCACCTCGGCCCCGAACGTCAGCCTGATGATGGGGATGATGCCCGCGATCGGCGCGGTGCTCGCGAGCATCGGCGCGCGTCGCCTGCCGCCTGCCGCCACCGTCGGCTGCATCCTGCTCGCGCTCGCCGGAGTCGCGCTCGTCGTCACCCGCGGCGACGTCGCCCTCCTCCTCGACGGCGAGCTGGGGTTCGGCGAGCTGCTCGCCCTGCTCGGAGCGATCTGCTGGGTCGTCTACACGCGCGGAGCCGCGGCGTTCCCCGGCTGGTCGGCGCTGCGGTACTCGACGCTCACCACCGCGCTCGGCTGCCCCTCGATCGCCGTCGCGGTCGCCGTGGCGACGGCCACCGGCTCCGCGCACCCGCCGACCGGAGCCGAGGTGCTCGCGGCCTGGCCGCAGCTGGCCTACCTGATCCTCCTGGCCGGCGTCGTCGCCGTGCTGCTGTGGAACGCCGGCATCAAGCTGCTCGGCGCCCTCAACGGCACGCTCTTCCAGAACCTCGTCCCGGTCACGACCTTCGCGATCAGCATGGCGGGCGGCTACCGGCCGGGGCCCGTCGCCCTGCTCGGCGCGGCCATCGTCGTGACGGCGCTGCTGCTCAACAACTGGGCGACGCGGCGCGCGGCCGCGGTCGCCGCGCGTCCCGCGGCGGTGCCGGCTCCGGTGCGCTGAGCGCACCGCGGGAGCCTCCCGCTCGGGGCGGTCACTGGTCGGAGTTGCCGGCCCAGCGGACGGAGCCCTGCGCCTCCTCCTTGCTGATCGGGGACACTGTGCGGCAGTGCGAGCACTCGAGCAGGTAGCGGGTCGAGACGGTCAGGACGGGGACGAAGAAGAGCGAGAGGCGCGTCCGGCGGCGGAGGATCCGCTGCTCGTCGCGCTGCCCGCAGACGCGGCAGACGAAGACGAGCGTCCGGAGGAGGTCCTCGACGGCTCGGGTCCCGAAGATGAGGAGCATGCGTCCGAGCGTAGGGAGCAGGGCGCGCTCGGCGGAGGGGGTTGCCGGGGCGCCGTCGCCGCGTAGCGCCGGGCGCAGACGACCACGGCGAGCGCCGTCTCGAGCAGGTCGCCTCCGTAGAACAGCAGGAGCGCCGCCTGGCGTCCGGTCTCGTCCGGCGCCTCCGCGTAGAGCACGGTCGCGAGCAGCGCGTGCGCGGCGATGCCCGCTCCGAGCACGCCCAGGCGCAGGCCGAACGGGGCGCGGTGCGGGTTCGGATCGACTCCGGCGAGCGCCGCCGTCAGCAGGCAGCCGCTGAGCAGGAAGTGCAGGCCGAGTGCGAGGTGCAGCAGCGGGTCGGCGTGCGCGGCGGCGAGCAGTCCGGTCGCGTGCACGAGCCAGAGGGAGCCCGTCGAGAGCAGGAGCGCCGTCACGGGGTGGGCGAGGAGACGGGCCGGGCGGCTCCGGAGCAGCCGCGAGAGCCGCCGGGCCGCCGTGACGTCGAGCGCGCGCAGGGCCAGGGTGACGGGGGCCGAGAGCACCAGGAGGAGCGGCGCGAGCATCCCGAGGACCAGGTGCGTCAGCATCGCCCCGCGCGGATCCGCGTGCGACCACTCCGCGAGCGGACCCGCGAAGCAGAGCGCCGCGGTCGCGAGCCCGCCGAGGAGCAGGGCGGTGCGGTGGAGCGGCCACGGCCGTCCGCGCCGCCGCTCGAGTGCCGCGGCGCCCCCTCCGAGTGCCGCGGCCGCGGCCAGCGGGACCAGGAGCAGCAGGCCCGGGTCGAGCAGGGAGTGGTCGGCGTGCGGGGTCACGCCGTCGCGCGCCGTCGCCGAGGCAGGAGGAGGAGCCCCGCCGCGAGCAGCACCGCTCCCGAGGCGATCCAGGCGGAGTCGTAGAGGAGCAGGTCGACGTCGTAGCGCACCTGGTGAACGCGGAGCAGCTTGTGGTCGACGACTCCGTCCCACAGCTGGAACAGCCCGGCCCCGGTGAGCCCCGCGGCCCACGCCGTGCGCGGACGCAGAGCGGATCGGCGCCGGGCGTCGGCGATCAGGAAGCCGCCGCCGACGAGTGCGAGGATCTCGGCCGCGTGCAGCAGCCCGTCCGAGAGAAGGCCGATCGCCGGAGTGGAGCGGTCGTAGAAGTGGTGCCAGGCGAGGATCTGGTGGAAGACGATCTCGTCGACGGCCGCCATGAGGCCGACTCCGATCAGGAAGGCGCCCTGGAACGCCCTGTCGCCGCGGAGTCCCCGGCCGCTCCGCCGCATCCGGTCCCCTCCCGATCGAGTGCCGGGGCCCCGGGATCCCGAGACCCCCGCGCCTCCTCCCGAGGCCCCGCCACCAGGGAAGCGGACGCCCGGATCGCGGCCTAGAGGGTTGACTCCTCGCGCCCGCGCCGGTCGTGCTGCCCCTCCGCTACGGGCTGGGCCGACGAGGCGCAACCCCGCGCGAGGGGCGCTCCCGTTCGGGAGAGTGGAGGCATGCAGCAGCTGACCTACGCCTCCAAGAGCTTCGTGACGACCGACGCCGTGACCGAGGCCCTCCTCGACCTGGTGACCGCGATCGACCGCCAGGAGCACTCCGAAGCGGTCACGGTCCCGGCGTTCACCGAGGACGGCGAGCTCATCGAGGCGAAGATGACCCTCGACGCGAGCAGCGAGCTCGTCGCCGTCCCCGTCGAGGTCTCCATCAAGGACGAGGAGTCGACCACCGGCGCCGTCGAGGCCGCCGTCGAGGACATCCGCTCCCGCATCAAGAGCAACCGCGCCACGATCGCGCGCCCCGTGATCGACGAGGACCCGGAGCCCTACAACTACGAGGAGTTCTGAGCAGCGCCTGCGGGCCTCCACGCCTCAGCACTTCCGCGCCTCCTCCGCACTGAGTTGCCCGGATCTGCTCACGACACGCCGGAGCGGCCAGCCGATCCGGGTACCACAGCGCGGATCCTCGCCCTGCGCCTCTTGACCGGCGGCACCGCAGGGAGTCGGATGAGGGCGTGCGCGCGCTGGTCCCCGTCTCCGATCCGTGGTCCGTCGACGGGAGCGGGCGGACGGACGACGGGCCCGTCGACGACCTCTCGGTCCGCGCCGAGCGGGACGGCGGCTCGTACTCGGTCCGCACGCTGCGGCTGACCGGTGTCCGCCTCGGGCCGCGCGGCTCGGTGCACGGAGTGGTCACCGATCCGGTCGCGACGGCGGCGCTTGCGATCGGCTCGCTCCTCCTCTCGGCGATCCCCGCCGACCTGCCCGAGGACCGGACGCGAGCCGCGATGGTGGCAGCGGAGGCGCGGGCCCAGGAGCTGGCCGCCGACCGGTCCGCGTGGGACGTGAGCCCCCTCCCCCTCGATGGGATCGACTACGCGCTCTTCACCCGGACTGTGCCCGAGGGCGCCGTCGCCCACGCCGACCTCGGCTGGGCCGTCGTCGCGCTGTGGAGCATAGGCCCGCTCCCCCGGGGCCCCTTCCACCTGCTCGAGATCCCCGACGAGCCCGTCCCGCGCTGAGTCGCCCGGATCGGCTCGCGACACGCCGCAGCGGGGAGCCGATCCGGGCGACTCAGCGAACGGGTCAGCGCACTCGGCCCGGGTTCACGCGCCCGCGACCGTGGAGCCGCGCACCAGCAGCTCGGTCGGCAGCAGCGTCACACGCTGCACCTCCTCGCCGGCCAGGAGTCGCACCAGCACGTCCGCCATCGCCTCGCCGAGGCCTGTGGAGGGCTGGCGCACCGTGGTGAGGCGCGGCTCGCTCGCCTCGGCGAAGTAGTCGCCGTCGAAGCCCGCGAGCGCGATGTCGCCCGGCACCGTGAGGCCGCGCTCGCGCAGCGCCGTCAGGGCGCCCGCCGCCATCTGGTCGTTGGAGGCGAAGACCGCGTCGATAGGCCGCCCGGAGTCGAGCAGGCGGCGCATCGCGGTCGCGCCGTCCTCGGGCGAGTAGTCGCCGTACTCGACGAGCGAGTCGTCGAGCCCCGCGGCGCTGACGGCCGAGCGCCAGCCGGCCAGGCGGTCGATCGCGGCGGGCATGTCCTGGCGGCTCGCGATCATCGCGGGGGCCGTGCGGCCGAGGCTCAGCAGGTGCTCGGTGACCGTGCGCGCCGCTCCGGTGTTGTCGACGTCGACGAAGTAGCTGCCGCCCTCCTCCGTCAGCGGCCGCCCGCCGAAGACCACGGGGAGGGAGGCGCCGAGCTGCGCGTAGGAGTGGTCACCGCTGTGGTGCGAGACGACGAGCGCGCCGTCGACGTTGCCGCCGAGCAGGTAGCGCCGCGTCTTCTCGGGCGCCGCCTCCGACGCGATCACGATGGTGAGCGTGTACTCGGTGCCGGCGAAGGCCATCGCGGCCCCCTGCACCACCGAGGCGAGGAACGGATCCGCGAACACCTTCGCCGCCGACTCCGGCACCACGAGCGCGACGGTCTGCGTGCGGCGGCTGGCGAGGGAGCGCGCGGCGCGGTTGGGCACGTAGCCGAGCTGCTCGATCGCGGCGAGCACGGCCGTCCGGGCACCGTCCTTCACGCGCGGGGAGTCGTTGACGACCCGGCTGACCGTCGCGCGGGAGACTCCGGCCAGCGCGGCGACGGCTTCGAGGGTCGGGGCGGCCGAGGCGGTGTCGTGGGTCATGCGGGCCTTCCTCGCGGGTGCCTCCGAGGCTAGCCGAGCGCCGGAGGAGTGGGCTCGTGCGGGGCGTCCGCGGCGTGAAGGGGCGCGGATCGCGGCCATTCGGGGGTGATGCGGCGGTGACGGGGCCACCGGGAGCGCCCCCGACGACCGCGCTCAGAGCCCGGTCGCCCCCTCCTGGCCGAGGCCGTTGAGGGCGAGCGCGAGCTGCGTCCGCGTGCGGACCCCCATCTTCCGGTAGGCGTGGGCGAGGTGGGTCTCCACCGTGCGGACCCCGAGGAACAGCTGCTCGGCGATCTCCCTGTTCGTCAGCCCGGAGGCGGCCGCGTCGGCGACCCGGGCCTCCGCGGTGGTCAGCAGCGCTCGGCCGTCCACCGCGTCGACGGTCTCCGTCAGCTGGAGGGTCCTCGCGGCGATCCGGGGGTCGTCGGCGTGCGCGCGCGACGTGGCGACCTCGGCCAGCACGGTGCGCGCCCGGGCGCTCCTGCCCCCGGCGACGAGCAGCTCGGCGCGGTCGAGCTGCGCCCGCGCCAGCTCGGGCGCGAATCCGCTGCGGCGCAGGAAGTCGACCGCGTCGTCCGCCAGGCGCAGGGCCTCGGCGGGCTCGCCCGAGCGCATCGCGACGAGCGCCCGGAGCCGGAGCGCCTGGCCGTGAGCGTGCGGGCGCCGGTGCGGCTCGTCGAGTCCGGCGAGGTGCCGGGCGAGCGCCTCCGCTCCCTCCAGATCGCCGGCGTGGACCCGCGCCCGGCCGAGCTCGACGTCGATCCAGAGCCGCCTGCCGGGCTCGACGATGCCCTTCGCGTCCGCCAGCGCGAGAGCCGTCTCGAGCTCTGACCGCGCGATGTCCCACTGCTCGGACCACGCGGCGTCGATCCCGGCGAGCCCGTGGAGCAGCAGCCCGCCGCGCATCATCGACGTCGGGCTCACCGATCCGGCGAGCAGCTCCTCCAGGGTGCCGCGGTCGTTGCGGGTGAGCGCGACGAGCCCGCGGGCGCGCGTGAGCGGCAGCGGCGGGTCGACCAGGCCGCGCGCGTGCTGCTCCGCCTCGGCCAGCAGCGACCCGGCCTGCACGATGCGTCCCGCGAGCACCTCCACGATCGCGGCGTGCGCGAGGGCGGACACGGTGGTCCGGTGCTCGCCGACGAGCTTCGCCGTGCGGACGAACGCCGTGAGGGCGGGGCGGGAGCGGCCGAGGTCGTCGGCCTGGTACGCGCCGGTGGCCTCGACCGCTCCGGAGCTGGACCTCAGGTCGAGCACGCCGTTCACCGCCTCCAGGGCCCGCGTCCGCGCGAGGATCTCCGAGGAGAGCCCCTGCCCCGCATCGAGGTGCCGGAAGGCGAGATCGCCCAGAGCAGTGAGGAGGGTGTACGGCGTGAGCTCCGGAGGGAGCGCGGCGGCCCGCTCGGCCAGTGCCCGGCCCACCTCCGCGGCCTCGCCGCTGGACCAGACGAGCCTCAGCACCTGGATCACGGTCGACCGCACGTCGTCCGGCTCGAAGGTCCTCAGCGCGTTCGCGAGGCGGTGGTCGAGGGCCTCGACGCCCAGGTCCTGGGCGATCGCCTCCGCGGAGACGACGGCGAGCCGGTCGAACCGGGACGGCGTCAGCTGCGCGGGGTCGACCATCGCGGACAGCCGCAGGACGAGCGCGATCTCGCCCCGCCCACCGGCGATCTGCGCCGCGTGCAGCACCGTGTCGACGTGCGCGGTCGAACCCGGTTCCGCCCGGGCGAGCGCGCGCAGCGCCAGCCGGAGAGCGTCGGAGCTCGTCCCGATGCGCCGGGCCCGATCGGACGCGGTCCGCAGCTCCGCCGCCAGCTCCGGTTCCGGACCGGGCGGGAGGGCGTCGTCGCGGTGCTCGAGCCGCTGCTCGGCGGGGAGGGCCGTCTGGGCCAGCTTCGCGTGCAGGGCGCGCCGGACGCCCACCGGCGTCGTCTCGGTCACCGCGGTCCGCAGCAGCGGCGTCCGGACCGACACTCCGTCGCCCGTGACGCTGAGGACGCCGAGCCGCACGGCCTCGGCGAGCGCCTGCTCCTGCTGACCGGAGACCTGGAGGAGCACGTCGACGCTCCCCGTCCGCATCAGAGCGGTCGCGACCAGGAGCTCGTGGACGGCCTCCGGGAGCCGGGAGATCCGCTCGATCGTCGACGCGACGGCGCGGGACGCGGAGGCCCTCGGCCGCGGCTCCCCCGCCCGGCGGGCCATCGCGAGGTCGATCGCCCAGGACGGGTTGCCGCCGCTCTCCGCGGCGATCTCGGCCGCCTCGGTCGGGGTCAGGCCGTCGATGTCGGCGTCGGCGAGGACGGCGGCGACCGCCGCCGGTCCGAGGGGAGGGAGGAGCGCGAGCTGGGCCGCGGTGAAGACCACCTTCCACGAGGTCACCGGTCCGCCGGCGTCCAGTTCGCGCGCGACGACGAGAGCGATGCCGGCCGCCTCCTGTGGCGGTCGGAACATCGGCGCCAGGAGGTCGACCGACTCCCGGTCCGCCAGGTGCGCGTCGTCGAGGATCACCACCGCGTGCGACGCCGCCAGCAGGGAGCAGAGGTGGCGCAGGGCGGCCTCGAGCACGCGGCGGTCGGCGAGAGCGGGGGGATCGACGACGAGGAGCCGCTCCAGGACGGCGCGGTACCCGCTCGGCAGAGCGCGGTGCAGGCGGTCGGGCACGAGGCGGAGGAGGGACCTCACCGCGGCGAAGGGACCGACGGCCCCCTCGTCGAAGCGGATCAGCAGCACGACCCGGTCGTGGCGGACGCGGCGGGCGAGGGCCTCGAGCATCGTCGTCTTGCCCACGCCGGGCTCGCCGACGAGCGCCAGACGGCCGCCGCGCTCGCCGGCGACGCGCACCATCCGCTGGAGCAGCGCCCGCCGCTCCGGCGCGATCCGATCGGGACCCTCGGGGTCCTCGAGCGCTCCGGGGGTCATCGGCGGGCGCTCCCGAAGACGGCGTCGAGGTGCGCGAGCGCCGACTTGGTCGGCGACAGCGCGGTGTGGCGCGCCCCGGCCCCCACGTCCTGGAGTGCTCGCGCGAGCGGGTGGCCGGTGCGCAGTGCCGCCGCGCCGCTGCCGTTCACGAGCAGCGGCAGCGCGCCCTCCGCCTCCGCGACGGCCTGCACGGCCAGGTCGGCCGCCGTGGCGCGGTCCAGCGCGGACTGCGCGTCGACCGCGGCGCGGGTGCCGAGCCCTGCCACCGCGGCGGAGTAGAGGGCGTTCGCCCGCGCGACCCGCAGCATCGCGGAGCTCACCGAGGCGCGGACGTCGCCGCGGTCCCAGCGCGCCGATCCGTCCGCTGCCTCCGCCGCCACCCTCTCGGCCGCGGCGGTCACGGTGCCGATCAGGGGGGCGGCGAAGAACAGCGTGGCGAAGTAGGTCAGCGGTGCCGCGGCAGGATCCGGACGGAGGATCCGGGTGCGGCGGAGGGGCACGGTCACGTCGTCGAGGAAGGCGGAGTCGCCGCCCGTGCCCCGCAGTCCGAACGCGTCCCAGGTCGCCTCGGTGCGCACCTCGTCGACGGGGACCAGCACGCGCACCGGCTCACCGGCGCCGGCGTCGAGGACCGTCGCCATGACCCAGTCGGCCCAGGGCAGTCCGCTCGCGGGCGAGGAGACCGCCCGGACGCGGAAGCCCCCGCCGATCCGCTCGCCGGTCCCCTGCGGAGCGAGGGTCCCGCAGACCAGCGGCGCGCGTCCGGGCGCCCAGATCTCGCGCAGCGCCTCGTCGGGCAGCTCCGCGACGGCGAGGTTCGTCACGGCGGCGACCGCGCCGACCCAGCCGAGGTCCGTGTCCTCGGCGCCGAGCGCGAGGAGCCGGGCGGCGATGTCGGCGACGGTGGCGGGGCCTCCTCCGTACTGCTCCGGCCGCCAGGCCCGCAGGACTCCGGACCGCTCGAGCGGGAGCGGCACCGGGGCCGCTCCGCGGCCGGTGGTCGAGGGGATGTCGTGGTGCGTGAGGGTCATGCTCGTCCTGTCGATCGTCGCCGGAGTCCCGACTCCGCTTCCGCGCCGCTCGGGGCGCTGCGGTGCGGCGTCGTCCGGTCCCGATCCTCGCCACCGGCTGTCGACGTCGCGTCGACGACGGATCGACGCCGGGGCGCGCTCCGGCTCACAGTCCGTGCGGGGCGACGAGGAGGCGGACGGCGAAGACGGCGCCGAACAGGACGAACCAGAAGCCGCCGACGACGACGCCGGCGACCGCCAGCCCGCGTCCGCGCTCTCCGGTCCGGCGGATCTGCGCGAGCGCGACCAGCGACACCACGAGGCCGACGACGTTGAGGACGAACGCGAGCACGAAGCCGGCGATCGACAGGGTGTTCAGGCGATCGGTGTGCGGTGCGGTCGATGTGCTCCGGCCGGTGATGGACATGGGGTCTCCTTCGTGCAGCGTCCCGGGCGGGCGCAGCGGCGGACCGTCCGAGATCAGCCTCCGACGATGGACGACAGGTGTCGAGCACCGTCCGGACGATCGTGATCACCCCACAGGATGAGGGCGACGGACCTCCGTGATCGCACGGACGCCGGCCCCGGCGCAGCGGACGACGATCGCCTCCATGCCGGAACACGAGCCCGCCCTCGACTCCTTCTCGGAGCAGTCCCCCTCCACCGCAGCCGCCCGGAGCGCTCTCCGCGCCTCCCCTGCGCAGTGGATCAGCGGCGCGCGTCCGCGGACCCTCCCCCTCAGCATCGGCTCCGTCGCCCTGGGCACGGGAGCGGCGATCGCGGGCACCGGCGGCGGCATCGCCGAATGGGCGGCCGGCGGCCGGAATCCGGGGATCGCGGCGCTGTGCCTCGCGGTCGCGCTCTGCCTGCAGATCGGCGTGAACTTCGCCAACGACTACTCCGACGGCGTGCGCGGGACCGACCGCTTCCGGCGCGGACCGGCCCGGCTGACCGGAGCCGGGACCGCCGCCCCGGCCGCCGTGCTCGGAGTCGCCCTGTCGTTCCTCGCGCTCGCCGCGGTCAGCGGGACGGCGGTCGTCCTGCTCACGGGGCTCTGGTGGATGCTCGCGGTCGGCGCCGCCACGATCGTCGCCGCATGGTTCTACACCGGAGGCGCGCGCCCCTACGGCTACCGGGCGCTCGGCGAGGTGTCGGTCTTCGTGTTCTTCGGGCTCGTCGCGGTCCTCGGCACGGAGATCGTGCAGCTGGACCGCCTCACCGGTCCCGGCTGGATCGCCGCCACGGCCGCCGGATCCTTCGCCTGCGGCGTCCTGATGGTCAACAACATCCGCGATGCCGAGGCGGACCGCCTCGCCGGGAAGCGGACCCTCGCCGTCGTCGTCGGGGAGCGCACCGCGCGGGTGCTCTACGCCGTCCTCCTGCTCGCCCCGTTCGCTCTCCTCGCCGTCCTCGCGCCGGAGCATCCGCTCGCGCTCGTCGCCGCGTCGGCCCTCGCACCGGCGGTCCCCGCCGTCCGGATCGGCTCGCGTCCGGCGGACGCACCGCGCCTCATCGCCGCCCTCCAGCTGTCGTCTACCGCCTCGCTCGTCTACGCGCTCCTGCTGACGGGAGCGCTCGCCCTCGGCGCCCCGTCCTGACCGCCGCAGCCCGGCGAGCCCGTCCCCCGCACGTCCCTCTCACCCGCCCGCTCCCCCGATCGAGGTCACTCATGCGCATCGTCTTCTCCGCCAACCCGCTCCCGGGGCACCTCGTCCCGATGATCCCGCTCATGCGGGCCGCGCGTGCCGCCGGGCACCGCGTCGCCGTCCTCACCGGGGCCGACGCCGCGGCGTTCGTCCTCGCCGAGGGGAGGCCGGACCTCGAGATCCTGCCCGCAGGGCCGCCCACCCTCGCGGCGATGACCGCGATGCAGGAGGAGACCGGGGCGAGCCCCGCGACCGCTCCGGATCCCGCCACGATCGCCGAGTTCTTCGCCGTGCGCCGGGTCGCCGAGACGGTGGACGAGGCGGTGAGCGCCGCCCGGGTCTGGCGCCCCGACCTGGTGATCAGCGAGAGCCTCGATCACGTCGGACCCTACGTCGCCGAGGCGCTCGGAGTGCCGTTCGTCAGGCACACGTTCGGACCCGAGCGCCCCGAGGCGGTCCGGACCGCGATCGCCGCGGCCTCCGCCCGCGCCGCCGCCGCGCGGGGTGTCGTGCTGCCGGCCCCCGCGGCGTGGATCGACGTCTACCCGGCGTTCCTCGAGGACCCGGCGAGCGTCCGCACCGGATACCGCATCCCCCTGCGCCCGTCGGCGCACGAGGCCGCGGGCTCGCCCGGAGCGCCGCGGCCGGCGCACGGCGACCGGCCGCGCGTGCTCCTGACCATGGGAACGGTCTTCACCAGCCAGCCGCTCCTGGACGCCCTGGTGTCGTCGATGGAGCGGGACGGTCTCCGCATCGACCTGGTGGCCACCGCCGTCAACGGCGTGCGGGCGCGGCCGGGGGCGCCGGAGTCCCCCGTGCGCGTCGAGAACGTGCCCTTCCGTCCGCTCGCCGAGCTCTTGGCGGACGCCGACGCCGTTGTGACAGTGGGCGGTGCCGGCACCGTCCTCGCGGCCCTCGTCTCCGGGGTCCCCCTCGTGGTGATGCCGCTCGGCGCGGATCACGCCGTCAACGCGGCCCGCGCCACGGCAGCGGGTGCGGCGATCACCGTCGCCGCAGCGGAGGAGGCGGGTCCCGCCCTCCGGAGGGTCCTCGAGGACGACCGGTTCCGCGCGAGCGCCCGGACGGCCGCCGCGCGCATCGCAGCGCTGTCGGCCGCCGACGAGGTGCTCGGCGAGATCGAGCACCTCGTCCTGGGCGACCTGCGGAAGCGGGCGTGAGCGGGGAGGAGCGGCCGGGAGGGATGCCGGCCGCGGAACCCGGTCCCGGTGCGCTGCGGCCGCGATCCGCCGGGTCCGGGCGCGGATCCACGCCGTCGCACCGTCGTCGACAGCCCGTCGACCGGACGTCGACGGCCGACTGGTCGACTCCTCACGACCGCCCCCTCCGGGCGGACCCACGACGAAGGACGGACATGCCCCCCACCACTGACCACCGCACCGCCGGTGCCGCTTCCGCCTCCCGCGCCGCGTTCCTCGAGGACGTCGCCGCGCTGAGCGCCGCTCTCGAGGGCGCCGCGCTGACACCCGAGGACGACGGCTACGCGGCCGCCTGCGCCGGCTACAACCTCGCCGGCCACCGGCGTCCCGACGTCGTCGTGACGGCGCGCAGCGCGGGCGACATCGTCGAGGCGGTCTCGTTCGCCGCGGCGCACGGCCTCCCCGTCGCCGTCGTCGCCACCGGCCACCACGCGACCCGCCCGATGCGGGACGGCCTGCTCGTCTCGACGGCGGCGATGACGGACGTGCACGTCGATCCCGCGGCTCGACGGGCCGTCATCGGCGCCGGCGCGCGCTGGAGCGACGTGGTGCCGCGCACCGCGGAGCACGGCCTCACTCCCGTCCACGGGTCCTCCGGCCACGTCGGCGCGGTCGGCTTCACGCTCGGCGGCGGCCTCAGCCCCGTGCTGGGCCGCCGGTACGGCTGGGGGTCCGACCACGTCGTCGCCCTCGACGTCGTCGCCGCCTCCGGCGAGCTGCTCCGCGCCTCCGCCGATAATCACGCCGACCTCTTCTGGGCCCTGCGCGGCGGCCGGAGCAGCCTCGGCGTCGTGACCTCGATGGAGATCGAGCTGTTCCCCGTCGAGCGGTTCATCGGCGGCGGCCTGTTCTTCGACGGGGAGCACGCCGAGGCCGTCCTCGCCGCGTTCGCCGCGGCGACAGCATCGGCGCCCGACGAGCTCACGCTGTCGCTGGCGTTCCTCCGCTTGCCGCCGGTGCCCGGTGTGCCGCCGCTGCTCGCCGGGAGGTCCGTGCTGCACGTCCGGGTTGCGCACCTCGGCGACGCGGCGACGGCTGCGGCGCTCCTGGCTCCGCTCCGCGACGCGGCGCCCGTCCTCGTCGACACGGTGGAGGAGACGCGGTCCGAGGACTTCGAGCGCATCCACAACGACCCGACCGACCCGGCGCCGTTCTCGGAGGAGACCTCCCTGCTCGCGGGCCTCGACGCGTCCGCGCAGCGCGCGCTCCTCGACACCGTCGGACCCGCGAGCGGCACCGGTCTCCACATCGTCGAGCTGCGGCACCTCGGAGGGGCGTTCGCCGCGCCGCGGGCCGGAGCCGGGGCGGTCTCCGCAGGCTCTGCCGCCTACGTCCTCTGGGCCGTGTCCATCGGGATGCCCGAGGACGACGCCGACGGCGTCGCCCAGGCGCGCGCGCTGATCGAAGCCCTCCGCCCGTGGAGCACCGGCGCGCGGTACGTCAACTTCGCCCCGGACGACGGGCACCCCGAGCGCTCGTTCTCCGGGGACGACTGGGCGCGGCTGCTGCGGGTGAAGGCGGCCGTCGATCCCGGCGACCTCTTCCGGGCGCAGACGCCCCTGCTCGAGCACGCGCCGTCCGGCGAGCGCCGTCCCGCCCCGCGCCCGTGAACCCGCACCACCGACCCGCACGAACGACCACCACCGACCGAAGGAGCACCACCGTGACCACCACCGGCACCACCGACACCACCACCGCCACCGCCGCCCTGCCGTTCGCGGTCGAGCAGGAGCTCGGCCGCATCCCGCTGCTCTGGGCGCGCGCCCTCGACACCGCCGACGCGTCCGTGCTCGAGGACCTCCTGACCGACGACGTCGTGGTTGACATGACGCCCGCGACCACGAGGATCGGGCTCGAGTTCCCCGTCCTGCAGGGGAGCGGGACCGTGATCCCCACCATGATCGGCGCCGTCGGCCCGCTCGACACGATGCACGCGGTGAGCAACGTCACCGCGAGCCGCCGCGGCGACGGGTACCTCGTCGAGGCCTACGCCCTGGCGCAGCACTTCCTCCCCGGCGAGGGGCCGGTCGCGACGGCGACCCGGCACGCCCTGATGGGCAACACCTGGACCTTCCACGTCCGCGTCACGCCCGAGGGCCACCGGGTGGAGCGCTTCGTCATGGACTGCCGCTGGATGGAGGGCGACCCCCTGGTCCTGCTGGCCGCGATCTCCTGACGCCCGCGGCGGCCGGATCCGCGGACCCGGCCGCCGTCCTCACCCCGGCGGGATCCCGGAGACTCCGGCCGGGACCCCGAGGAGGCCGATCCGCCTCAGGCGACCTCCTGCCGCAGCGGCTGGCGCCGCGCGAAGGCGCGCACCAGCGCGAAGAAGCCGTAGCGGCCGCCGGCGGCGTCGAGGAGGAGGTGCGCGTCGACCAGGTCCTCGAGCACGGCGCGCGTCGCCGACACCTCCAGGTGCAGGACCTGCGCCGCGGTCTCGACGGAGAAGGCCTCCTCGGTCAGGTGGGACAGCGCGTGGAAGGCCGCCCGGCGGTCCTCCAGGAGCCCGGCCGACGCGCGGCGGAACGGGGCGTCCACGATCCTGCAGTCGGCGTGCATCACGACCGGCTGGTCGAGGTCGTCGTACAGCTGCTGCTCGATCTGCGCGACGCTCCACGCCGGACGGTCCGCGAGGCGGGCCGCCGCCACGCGGACCGCGAGGGGCTGGTGCGAGCACGCGGCCGCCAGCCTCGCGGTGGGGCCGGGCTCGGCGGCCAGGCGCTCACGGCCGACGAGGCGCCCCATCAGCTCGACGGACTCCTCCGGGGCGAGCGGCAGGAGCTTCATCCAGCGCGCCCCGGTGACGTCGAGGAGCCGCCTGGTCGCCGTCACCACGGTCAGCGAGCCGGCGCCCGTGGGGATCAGGGGGTGGACCTGGGCAGCGCTCGCCGCGTCGTCGAGGAGGAGCAGCACCGGCCGGTCCGCGGTCACGGACCGCCACAGCGCCGTGCGCTCGTCGAAGCCGTCGGGGACCGCGGCGCGGGCGACTCCGGCGCCCTCGAGGAGCGACAGCAGCGCGCCGGCCGCGGTGCGGGGGTGGCCTCCCGCCGCCCGGAGGTCGACGAAGAACTGCCCGCCGGGGAACGCCGCCCGCACGCGGTGGGCGGCGTGCACGGCGAGCGCGGTCTTGCCCATGCCGCCCAGCCCGGTGATCCCGACGACCCCCTGGCCGGAGCCGACCGCCGCGGCCTGCTCGATGCGGAGGATCTCCTCGGCCCGCCCCACGAAGTCGGCCGGGTCCGGTGGCAGCTGCGCGGGTGCGACGGCGTGGCCCGGCGTCCCACCCGGCCGCGCAACGGAGGCCGAGAGGGCGACCGGACCGGCGGGCGGTCGAGCGGGATCGTCCTCGAGGAGGTCGCGGTGCAGCTGCTGGAGCGCCGCGCCGGGCGAGACTCCGAGCTGCTCGGCGAGCCGTCGTCGGAGCGCGTCGTAGGCGCCCAGCGCGTCGCTGCGGCGTCCGAGCGCCCGGAGCGTCTCCAGGAGGAGCGCGGCGACTTTCTCGTCGAGCGGTCGCTCCTCGGCGAGGCGGCGCAGCCCGGGCAGGGCGTCGTCGTGCCGCCCGAGGCCGACCCGGAGCCCGGCGAGCTCCAGCGCGATCTCGTTCCGCACCTCGAGGAGGCGCCGGCGCTGGTCCTCGAACCACTCCCCGGGCAGCCCGGCGAGCGGGGTGCCGCTCCACCGGTCCGCCGCGGCGCCGAGCCGCTCGGCAGCGCCGGCCGGGTCGTCGGCCCGCTCGAGCTCGCGGGCGAGACGGCGCTCCCGCTCGACCACGGTCAGGTCCAGATCGACGCCGCCCCGGGGCATCCGGTACCACCCGCCGTCGGTCTCGATGCCCGGCCCGTCCGCGCCGGCGTGAGGAGCGAGCACGCGCCGGAGCCGGTAGACGTAGGTCCGCAGGACTCCGTGCGCGCTCCGGGGCGGGGTCGCCCCCCAGATGCGGTCGACGAGCGTGTCGACGTCGACCGGGCGGCCGTCGGCGAGCAACAGGATCGCGAGGACGGCCCGCTGCTGCGGCGAGCCGAGATCGAGGTCGGCGCCCTCCGCGACGGCCGAGATCGGCCCGAGCACGGTGAACCCGACGGAGCGGGGAGCGGGTGAGGTCATGGACGGTCCTCCTGTGGCGGTGGGGCGGTGGCGGGGCGTCCGGACGACGCGGGGTGCGCGGGACGCGCGGATTCGAGGGGGTGACGGAGCGGCTGTCGCGATGCGGAGGAGACGGACGCCGGGTCCGCTGCGCTCCTCGCGGCTGGGCGGAACGACGGGCACCGCCCGCGCCTCCCGGAACCGGGACCGCGGACGGCTCCTCACCTGCGCCTCAGCGTCGCGGGAGTGCCGCGCGCGGGCTCGCGGCGCCCCGGTCGCTGCGGGCGGCGGCGTCCGACGGCGCGCTCGACCGGCGCCGCGAGGTGAGCGCGAGGAAGGCGAGCGCGCCGACGAGCGCGATGCCCCCGGCGAGGCGGAAGTCCCCGTCGAGGCCCGTCGCGGTCACCACGCCGCCGCCGACGATGGAGCCGGCCGCGAGGGCGAGCTGGATGGTGGTGACGAACAGCGCCAGTGCGGTCTCGGATCCGGCGGGGGTCGCCGTGGACATCCAGGTCTGCAGGGCGAGCGGGAGGCCTCCCCAGACGAAGCCCCAGACGAGCACGAGCGCGACGACGCCGACGCTCGAGGGCGCCAGGAACGGCAGCAGGACGACCGCCGCGGCGAGCGCGATCTGCGCCGTCCCCGTCGTGCCGCGCACGCTCCGCGTCACCGTCGCTCCGGCGGTGAAGTTGCCGGCGATCCCGGCGACGCCGAACAGCAGCAGTGCGACCGTGACCGCCTCCGGTCCGAGCCCGGCACGGGTCTGCAGGAAGGGCGTGATGTAGGTGTACGCCGCGAACTGGGCGAAGAACAGGACAGCGGCGCCGAGGAGTCCGACGCGGGCGCGCGGCACGCGGAGCAGTCCGCCGAGGGAGGCGAAGCGGACGCGCTCCGTCGAGGGGAGCGGCGGCAGGGTCGCGAGCTGGAGGGCGAGGGCGACCAGCCCGATCGCGCCGCCGATGACGAACGCGAGGCGCCAGTCGGCGAGCGCCGAGACGGCCGCGGACAGCGGGAGGCTGACGACGGTGGCGACCGAGATGCCGGCGGTGATCATCGACACCGCTCGGACGGCTCCGGCCGGCGGCACGAGCCGGGCGCCGATCCCCATGCCGATCGCCCAGAATCCGCCCAGGCTGACGCCGAGGAGTGCGCGGGCGGCCAGGAGCACGGGGAAGGTCGGAGCGAGGGCCGCGAGCGCGTCCGAGACAACCAGCAGTGCACTGAGGGCGACGAGCACGGTGCGGCGGTCGAACCGCGAGGTGGCGACCGTGACGAGGGGCGCGGCGAGGGCGGCGAAGAGGCCGGTGACGACGACGACCGAGCCGGCGGTCCCGATCCCGACGTCGAGGTCGGACGCGATCGCGGGCAGGAGGCCGATGGGCAGGAACTCCGAGAGGACGATCGCGAACGAGCCGAGGGCGACGGCCGCGACTCCGACCCGTCCGCGGCGCGCCGTGATTCCGGGCCCGCTCACGAGAGCGCTCCGACGATCGCGGGGGCGTCGACGAGGGGGAGCGTTCCGGTGCGCGACGGGAGGGCGCCACGGCGGAGGGCGGGAGGAACGGTGCTGGTCATGAGTGGTCTCCTTGCTGCTCGGGGTTCGCGGGCGGAAGCGGTCCTTTTCCGGGGGAGGCGGGCCGGGCAGGGAGCGCCGTGCCGATCTCTGGGCCTGATGAAGCCACCCGGGTTGTTGACCGATCAGTCTTGAACGCTACGCCGATGTAGACCTTTCAGTCAATAACTCCGTGCAGCCCTCCCGGCCGGGCCTCAGGTCGCGAGTCCGGCGAGGTGGTGCGGCGCGGAGGGGTCGTACCGTCGGAAGACGGCGTCGGGGAAGTGCGGGCCGACGAGCACGACGTCCCCGCCTCCGACCCGCTCCGCGAGGAGCTGCCGCGTGCGGACCGCCTCCGCTCCGTCGTGGTCCCCGACCCAGACCAGCTCCGGACGGAGGATCTCGGCCGGGCAGTGCACCGCGTCGCCGACGACGAGCGCGCGGAGGCGGCTCCCCTCCACGGCGAAGCCGACGTGACCCGGCGTGTGCCCCGGTGTCCGGACGACCCGGACCCCGGCGACGGGCTCCTCGCCCTCCACGAAGTGCCGACGCCGCGCGTCGATCAGACGGAGCTCGTTCGGCCGCGGCCCCACGGCCTCTCCGCCGTTCTCGGGCCGGCTCCAGAAGTCCCACTCGTCCGCCGCCAGCCAGTACTCGGCGTTCGGGAACGTGGGCACGCCGTCCACGGTCTCGCCGCCGATCCAGCCGATGTGGTCGGCGTGGAGGTGGGTGATCAGCACGGCGTCGATGTCGGCCGGCTCCAGCCCGAGGGCGGCCAGGCTCTCGAGCAGCGCGCCTCCGCGCATGTACGCGTCGCGGACGGCCCCCGGCCGGACGAGGGGGATGGTCCGGTCGCCGATGCCGGCGTCGATCAGCACCCTGCGGTCCGCAGTGGTGGCCAGGACCGCTCCGACGCTCAGCACGAGCATGCCGTCGTCGTCGAGGACGTCGGGGCCGTCGGCGGCGAGCGCGTCGTCTCCGCGGGGGTAGGCGAGTCCGGGCTCCGCGCGGAACTCGCCGTCGGGCAGGTAGTCGAGGGTGATCCCGCCGAGATCGAGGTGGGCCGCGGCTGCGGGTGATGCGCTCATGAGGACTCCGGACGGTGCTCGGGACGGGGACACGAGCAGTGAACCGCGACGAGGCCCGTCCGGCCGTCCGTGGTCCCACCGAGACCGCTCCGCGCCGGCTGGGAGCCGACCGGGCGGCAGCGGAGGGAACGGTGACAGGTCCGCCCCTCCACCCGGCCCAGCCGTGGTTCCACGGACGCCCCGACGGCGACCGCGTTCCTACCGTTCCCACGACGGCCCGCGCAGAGAGCGCGGGCGGGCCGGACTCCGGCCGGACGTCGCGGAGGGAGCATCCATGCGCATCACGGTCCTGGCGGTCGGGTCTCGAGGAGACGTCCAGCCGATGGTGGTCCTCGCCGCCGAGCTGCGCGAGCGCGGACACGACGTCCTGGTGGCTGCACCGGACGACCTCGTGCCGATGGCGTCCGCGCTCGGCCTCGACGCCGTCCCGCTCGGCTTCGACGTGCGGGCGTTCCTCCAGTCGGGCGAGGGGCAGGCGTGGCTCGCCTCCGGAGACACCCGGAGCTACCTCCGCGGCCTGCTGCGGCAGAAGGTCGAGCTCAGCAGCGTGCTGCAGCCCGCGATGGTGCGGGCGGCGGCGGGTGCCGACCTCCTCCTCGCCGCCAACCTCGTCCTCGACGAGGCCTCGTGCATCGCGGAGGCCGCGGGGATCCCCGTCATCGGGATGCACTTCGTGCCGCGGCGCTCCAACCCGCGCTACCCCGCCGTCACCGTGACCGCCCGGAGACTCCCCCGCCCTCTCCCCCGCCTCACGCACCTCATCGCCGATCGCGTCGAGCGGCGGGCGACGGCGGGCTACGTGAACGACCTGCGGCTCGCGCTCGGCCTCCCTCCGACGACCCTGCCGGTCAGCCGGCGCCTCGCGGACCGGGGCGCCTGGGAACTGCAGGTGTACAGCTCCGTGCTGGTGCCCGGCCTCGAGGGGTGGCCGGAGCGCCGGCCGGACACCGGGTTCATCCGCGCGACACCCGAGCAGCACGCGCTGTGGGGCGATGCGGGCGCGGACGACTCCCTCGACGCCTGGCTCGACGCGGGCGACCCCCCGGTGTTCTTCGGCTTCGGGAGCATGCCCGTCGGCGAGCCCGGCCCCGTGCTCGCCCTGCTCGACCAGGTGTGCCGCGACCTCAGGGTCCGCGGTCTCGTCGGCGCGGGCTGGAGCGACTTCGCCGACCGCGCGCCCTCGACCCGGGACCGGCTCCGCGTCGTCGGCGCTCTCGACCACCGCGCCGTCCTCCCCCGCTGCGTCGCGGCCGTCCACCACGGCGGCGCGGGGACCACGGCGGAGTCGCTGATCGCCGGCCTCCCGACCGTGATCGCCGCCGTCTTCAGCGATCAGCCGTTCTGGGGGCGCCGCGTGACCGAGCTCGGGGTCGGGTCGACGTTCGCGTTCGTCGACCTCTCCGCCGACCGGCTCGTCGCCGCGCTCCGGCCCCTGCTCAGGGAGGAGGCCGGGAGGCGGGCGCGAGCCGTCGGCGCGGCGCTCGCCCGCGAGGACGGGGTGCGGGCCGCGGCGGACGCCGTCGAGCGCTCGGTGAGTGCCGGCGTCCGCTGAGACGTCCGGGGTCCGTCAGCCGCGAGAGGCCGCGTTCCGGCGGAGCCCCGCGATCACCGGTCGCCGGTCCGCGCAGCCGCTCCCGGGCGGACGACGCGGTCCACGGCACGGACGGCCCCGGTCGCGTCGGTGCCGTCGGCGGCGAGCCAGACGACGCCGCGGACCGCCTCCACCCCCGGCGCCGGCCGGTCGATCCGGTAGCCCACCCGGAAGGGGAACGAGCCGCCCGTGCTCCAGGGGAAACTCCCGGGCGCCGAGTGGTGCTCGACGAGCTCGACCGTCGCCCAGGTGAGCCCCGCCACCGCCGTGAGAGGGGTGTCGAGGAGCAGCCGGTCGCCCGCGCGCACCGGCGCCGCGGTCACGCTGCCGCCTCGCCGACCTTCAGCGGCGCTCCGTGCCCGGGCAGGATCCAGTGCGCGGGCAGCTCGCGCAGGTGCCGCCCGGCGGCAGCGGCCTCGTCCGGATCGGCGTGGAAGAAGCCGGGGAGCAGCTGCAGGCCGTCGGAGTCCAGCAGGGGATGGCCGGTGACCAGCGCGTCCCCGGCGATCAGGACTCCCGCGGACGGCTCGAGGTACGCGGTGTGCCCGCTCGTGTGCCCGGGGCTCGGGACCACGCGGAGGGTGTGCCCGGTGGTGAGCGCCAGCTCCGTGCCGGCGAGCTCGACGGCGGTCGGCACCCCGACCCGGCCGAGGCCGCCCGCCGCGACGGCGCGGAGCACCCAGTCGATCGTCCGCGGTCGGTGCAGCACCGGGAGGAGCTCCCGCAGTGTCACCTGCTCCTCGATCTCCCGGCGCACGTTCGCCGCCTCCACCGGGCCTGTCGCCACCGCGACTCCGCGGGTCCGCGCCAGCAGACGGCTGCTGCCGAGGTGGTCCGAGTGGCCGTGGGTGATCAGGATCCTCCGCAGGTCCTGCATCCGCCCTCCCGCGAGCGCGATCGACCTCTCGACGAGCCGCAGGTCGCGGGGATAGCCGCAGTCGACCAGCTCGACGGAGCCGTGCCCCGTGAGGACCGTCCAGTTCGACAGCGGCCCCTCGACGAAAAGGACGCCGGGCGCGACCGCGGTCGTCCGCATCCTCACGCGGCTGCGGCGCGCACTCCCGCTCATTCCGGGCCCCTCGAGCCGAGCGGGCGGACGAGGAGCGGAGCGGGAGCGGCCTGCGAGGAGCGGGAAGGACGTCTGGACACTCGGCCATGGTCGTCCCCGCCGACCGAGGCCCGCGTCGGTGGGATCACGGAGATCCGGCGGACGCGCGCGGTCCCCGCCTCGACGGACGCTCCCGGCCCGATCCGATCGGCCCTTCCGGGTCAGCCCGTCTCGGGGAGCACCGTGACGGTCAGCGCCCGCGCCGGAAGCGGGAAAGGAAGCTGCGGAACCGCTCGGCCTGCCGGTCGGTGAAGTCGTTCGACAGCCGGAAGGCCTCCCTCGTCGGATCCGCCCCGTTCGCGACGTCGCGGATGGCGCGCAGCGCCTGCTCCGACGGCGTCGGCCCGTCCCCCGGACGCGGCTGCGCCGACCCGCTCGAGGGGTCCTCGTCGCGCCGGTCCTTCGGCTCCATGTCGCCTCCTCCGCGCCAGCCTAGGCGGCGGGAGGTCACCTCCGACGAGGTGTCGAACGGGGCGCGGACGCCGAGGAGCAGTGCCCCGGCGGTCGGACGCTCCCGGGGCGACGATCGGCCGCGGCCCGTTCCGGAGGGACCGTCGACCGCTCGCGGCCGGGCGGCACGCTCCCCGACCTCGACCCCCGGACCCGGAGCACCACGGCCCCGGGCCCGAGGCCCCCGTCCCGCGGTCCGATGTCCCCCGACCCGGTCCCGCGGGAGCCTGCGGGCGTCAGCCCTTCACCGCTCCGCTCATGATGCCCGCGATGAGCTGGCGTCCGGCGAGCAGGAACAGCACCAGCAGCGGGATCACCGAGAGCACGGCGCCGGCCAGCACGATCGAGTAGTCGACGTAGTAGCCCGACTGCAGCTGCGCGAGCGCCGTCTGCAGGGTCGGATTCGTGGGGCTGAGGACGATCAGCGGCCAGAGGAAGTCGGTCCAGGCCATCATGAACGTGAAGAGCCCGAGGATCGCCATCGCCGGTCGCGCCGCCGGGACGGCGACGGTGAGGAACGTCCGGAACTGGTTCGCTCCGTCCACGCGCGCCGCCTCAATCAGCTCGTCCGGGATCACGTCGACCAGGTACTGCCGCATGAAGAACACGCCGAACGCGGTGACCAGCGTCGGCACGATCACGGCGCCGAGCGAGCCGGTCCAGCCGAGCTGCCGCATCAGGATGAACAGCGGGATGATGCCCAGCTGCGTCGGGATCGCCATGGTCGCGACCACTCCGATCATCAGGCCGTCGCGCCCGCGGAACCGCAGCTTCGCGAAGGCGTAGCCGGCGAGCGTCGAGAACGACACGACCGACAGCGTGATGATCCCCGAGACGATGACGCTGTTCAGCAGCGCCGTCCAGAACGGGATCGCCGTCAGCACCTGCGAGGCGTTGGCGAGGAAGTTGCCGCCCGGGACGAGCGGCAGGGTCTCGCTGCGGGTCGCGTTCGAGCCGCTCGCCACGACGAACGACCACCAGAGCGGGTAGGTCGAGCCGAGGATGAAGGCGCTCAGCAGCCCGTAGGTGAGGAAGCCGGGCCGGTCGACGCGGCCGGCGCGGGAGGCGCGGACGCGGCGCACCGGGAAGGCGGCGGAGGTGGCGGGGGCGGTCATCGCTCGCTCTCGTTCTGGCCGAGGCCGGTGGTGGTGAGCAGGGGGTCCGCGGCGGCGATCTCGTCCGCGGTCGCGGGGCGGGCGGAGCGCCGCTTCGAACGCTGCGAGATCCGGTTCTCGACGGAGGCGATCCGCCGCGAGATCGCGAAGTTCAGCAGGCCGATCAGCACGATCAGGAGGAACAGCAGCCACGCGATCGCGGCCGCCTCGCCGAAGTTCTGGCGGAAGAACGCCATCTCCCAGAGGTAGAGGACGGTGGTCTGGAACTGCCGGTCCGAGCCGCCGATGCCGCCGGCGTTCGACACGTCGAACAGGCGCGGCTCCGCGAAGATCTGCAGGCCGCCGATGGTGGCGGTGATGATCACGAAGATCAGGGTCGGCCGGATGCTGGGGATGGTGATCGAGCGGAAGCGGCGGAACGCGTTCGCCCCGTCGATCGCGGCCGACTCGTGCAGCTCGCGCGGCACGGCCTGCATGGCGGCGAGGAGGATGAGGGCGTTGTAGCCGGTCCAGCGCCAGTTGACCATCGTCGCGATCGCGACGTGGCTGGCGAGGCGGTCGTTCGTCCACTCGATCGGGCTGATGCCCACGAGGCCGATCAGATTGTTGATCAGACCCTCCTGGTCGCTGAAGACGCTCGAGAAGATCAGCGCGACCGCGACCGGCGAGACGATGTACGGCAGCAGGACGCTCATCCGCCAGAAGGTGCTGGCCCGCAGCGCCTGGTCGAGGGCGGCCGCGAGCAGCAGCGCGACGGCGAGCTGCGGGATCGTGGAGAGCAGGAAGATGCTCAGCGTGTTGACGATCGAGTTCCAGAAGAAGCGGTCGCCGAGCACGGCCGCGAAGTTCGCGAACCCGACGAAGTCGCCCTGGCCCTGCAGCAGCTGCCAGTCGTAGAGCGACACGACGAGCGTGTAGACCAGCGGGAACGCGCCGGTGAGCGCGAAGAGCAGGAAGAACGGTGAGATGTAGAGGTAGGGCGAGGCCTTCACGTCGAAGCGGCTCGCGCGCTGGCGGAAGGTCAGCGGGAGTCGGGGCGCCGGGCGCCGCTTCCCCGCGGGGGGCGTCGCCGTGGCCGGCGGGGTGAGTGTGCTCGTCATGGCGCTCTCTTCGAGGTCGAGTCGGAGTCGGAGGGGATACGGCGGGGCCGGAGAGGTCTCGGTCCGGCCGGCGGCAACGGTTCTCCCGTGCGGCGAGGCGGCCCGGGATGCGGGCGGCCCGGCCGCACGGGGACCGGGAGGTCCGGTGGCGGCCGGACCTCCCGGATCGGGTGGGCGTCGGCTCGGAGGCGTCAGCCCCCGGGCGTCGGCCCGACCGGATCAGTCGACGAGCTCGCCGAGGAGCTGGAGCGCCTCGTTCCAGCCCTCCTTGCCGTCGATCTCGCCGCGGTCGACCTTCTGCAGGACCGGTCCGAAGACGTTCTCCTGGATCAGCGAGTCGTCCGGGCCCTTGTACTGGGCGACGACGCCCTCGGCGCGCTGCGCGAGGATCGCGCCGGTCGGGGAGTCGTTCATGCCGGGGTCGGGAGCGGCCGCTGAGGCGAGCTCCTTCTGCGCGTCGAGGGTGCTCGGGAACGGTCCGGCCGCCTCGAACGCCTTCAGCTGCTGCTCCGGCTCACTGAGCCACGACGCCAGCGCGGCGGCCTCGGCGGGGTGCTTCGACTGGGTCGGGACGGAGAGGAACGAGCCGCCCCAGTTGGCGGGGCCGCCGGGGAAGACGTCGGCGAAGTCCCAGCCGGTGGCCTCGGCGTTCCCGCCGCCGGCCTCGACGTTGCTCTTCAGCGTGCCGAACATCCAGCCCGGGCAGACGAAGGTGGCGAAGGTCTGGTCGGTGAACGATTTGCCCTTGTTCCAGTCCCACGCCTTCTGCGCGGCCGAGAGGCCGGAGGCGGTGGCGTCGGTCAGCTGGCCCCAGCGCTCCTCGAGCTCCGGGTTGCCCTCGACGTTCAGCTCGCCGTCGGAGGTGTAGTACCCCTCGGGCAGCTGGTTGACCATGGCGTTCCAGACGAATCCGGAGTGGTCGAACCAGGCCTTGCCGGTGGCGTCGTGGTACTTCTGGCCGGCGGCGAAGTAGTCGTCCCAGGTCGCGTCCGGTCCGCCGAGCATCTCGGCGACGGCGGCGCGGTCGGTGGGCATGCCGGCGGCCTCGAAGGCGGCAGTGTTGTAGCAGAGGCCCTCGGGTCCGATGTCGGTGCCGTAGCCGATGACGCGTCCCTCGGGGTCGGTCGCCTGCTCGTACTTCCAGTCGACCCAGTCGGCCTTGCGGTCCTCGATGCCGTGGTCGCGCAGGTCGACGAACTGGTCCGAGACCTCCATGACGGAGCCGAGCCAGCCCTCCTCGATGGCGACGACGTCGGCGAGTCCGGAGCCGGCGGCGAGCTTGGTGAACGCGTCGGTCCGCGCGTTGCCGCCGGTGTCGATGTTGTTCGGGACGATGGTGATCCCCGGGTTGGCGTCCTCGTACTCGCCGTAGAGCTCGTCGAAGCCCATGGCGTTGAACGTGGTGACGGTCAGCTCGATCTCGCCGCCCTCGGAGGCGTCGGATCCCGACGAGCATCCGGTGACGATCAGGGCGAGGGCCGAGGCGCCGGCGATCGCCGCGGCGATCCTGGTGCGTCGTGAATAGGGCACGGTCACTCCTTCGTGATGGTGGTGGGGCACCCCTGGGAGCGCTCTCACGCGTGCTGTTCCGCGTATGTGAGAGCGCTCTCACGAGGTGTGCGGCGAGCTTACGCACGCCCCCGCGGAGAGGTCAAGCGTTTTCGAGAGAGCGCTCTCATCCACTTGTTGGTCCCCGCCCAGCCGCGCGCCTCCCCGCCGCCCTCGCCCCGCGAGAACGCAGAAGTCGCGGTACTCGAACGCGAGTACCGCGACTTCCGTGGACTCATCGCCCTCTGCCGATCGAGTAGCGGCTACTCGACCAGCAGGCCGACCTCAGCCCACCAGCACCGCGAAGCCCTGCGCGGGCAGCTGCACGGAGACGGCTCCGGACGGCGACGTCTCGCTCACGAGCGCGCCGTCCTGCGAGTAGACGCGCAGGGTGCCGGAGCCGCCCGAGACGCCGATCGCCGTGGTGCGCACGCCGTCGGTGGAGTTGCGGATCAGCTCGGTGCGGCCGCCCTCTCCTCCGACCACGAGGCGCGTGACCAGAGGTCGCACCAGCATGGCGTCGAGGCGCGTCTCGCCGCTCAGCGGGCGGACCTCGACGCTCGACGAGCCGGCCGGCACTGTGCGGCGGAGCTTCTGCGGGAGCAGCGCGCCCGCTGCCTCGGTGACCCCCTGCGACCCGACGGTCGAGCGGAGCAGGTCGAGCGGCCGCTTCCCCGACGTCCAGACGCTCAGGGGCGTGCGCTCCGTGCCGCGCTGCGGCTGGTCGATGACGGCCTCCACCACGCGGTCCTGCGTGGACGAGCCGATCGGGATCGAGATCGCGCGGCGCGGGTCGGTCAGCGAGAGGTACGAGCCGCTCCAGCCGGCCTCCCCCGTCCAGGACGACTCGGGCGTCACGACGGTGCCGCTGCGCGCGCTCTCCGCCTCGACCAGCGTCAGCCCGTCGCGCGAGCGCTCGGTGGCGACGGAGCGGGCACGGTCGGCGACGTCCGGGTGTGCGTCGAGCGCCAGCATCGCCAGCAGGCCGTGGATGGTGCTCTCGGCGCCGCTGTTGCGGTTGACGGACCCGTCGGCCTGGACGCCGTCGAAGACGACTCCGGTGGCCGGGTCGTAGACCGGGCCGAGGCTGCGGTTCAGGCCGAAGAACCAGGCGCCCTGCACGGCCGCGAGGTCGGTGAAGGCGCTGGAGCCGGTGGCATCGGCCAGGGCGAGCGAGTTCTGCAGGCGGGAGTCGGCTCCGTAGGCGATCTGCACGCGGTCGGTCGGAGTCGGGTTCCAGCCGTTGTCGGGGCCGCCGGCGGTGAGCAGCTCCGGAGCGAAGCGGGCGCCGTCGACGAGCGCGGGCTCGAGGAGGGAGGAGTCGTCGAGCGCTGCGGACGACGCGGCGAGGCCGCCGGCCATCTGCGACGACCAGGAGTGCCAGAGCGTGCGCGACTTCGTCCACGGGAGGATCGCGCCGTACGGCCAGGCGGTGGTGTCCGCCTCTGTGGTCGTGGTGCGGGCGTAGGCGGCGACGCCCTCGGCGAGCTCGGCCGTGCTCGTGCGGACCGCGGAGTCGTCGGGGGCGGCCTCGAGGTAGGCGGAGAGGCCGAGCAGCGCCTCCGAGGTGGCGTCGGCGCCGTCGACGATCAGCCAGGCCGGCACCTGCACGCCGTCGGCCTGCGCGTACTCGCCGTAGCGCGTGAGCACCTCGCGGTCGACCGCCGCGACGCCGAGGCGCAGCCGCTCCTGCAGGAAGGCGGCGAACTCCGGATTCGTGTCGCGGAACGCCGCGTAGCCCTCGCCGAGCGCCCACAGGGTGCGGGCGAGCCAGTAGCTGTCCTCGGAGTCACTGGGGTCCGGCAGCTCGACCGGCTCGGCGCTCGCGTTGAGCTCCCCGTCGGTCTGCATCCAGAGGACCACGTTCCCGGCGTCGTCGCCCTCGGTGGTCTGGAAGTAGGCGAGGGCGCGGAGCGTCTCAAAGGCCTTCTCGCGGCTCTCGGTCGAGCCGGTCTGCTGCCAGTGGCGGAGGTAGACGACCGCGGCGCGCGAGATGTCGTCGGTGTTGAACGCGCCCTGCTCGTAGTCGCCGGTCGCCGGATCGAGGCGGCCGCCGCCGACGCGCTCGAAGGTGCCGCCGTCGCGGGCGTCGGCGTAGGTCCACGGCATCACCAGGTTCGGCTCCTCGTCGAGCCGGTAGGTGGTGTGGCCGGGCTCGGGCACCGGAGTGGCGGTGTCGAGGAGGAAGTCGAGGTGCGCCGTGTTCGTCAGCGGCTCGGCCGCCTGCGCGGGGGTCGCGCCGAGGGCGAGGCCCCCGACGGTGAGGGCGGCGGCGGCCAGGACGGCCGCCGATCGGGTGAGCGTGTTCGTCATCGAACTCTCCTTGGGTGGGGGATGTGGGGGGCGGATCTCGATGCGCCGGCGGTGCGGGCTACTCGATCAGCGGGAGGCGCCGACGGACTGGATCAGCGACGTCAGCCGTCCGTGCGGACGAGGCGGGCCGCGCCGATCTTCGAGTCGGCCATGCCGTAGAAGACGTAGTGCTGCCCGTCGATCTCCTCGATCGCCGTCGGGAAGACGACGTTCGGGACGATCCCGCTGCGCTCCTCCTCCGTCTCGGCCTCGAGCAGCGGCTCGGCGGTGCGCGCGATCACCCGCGACGGGTCGTCGCCGTCGAGGAGGATCGCTCCGGCCGAGTAGTTCACGTGCTGCTGCTGCGCGAAGGCGCTGTCGATCACTCCGGTCACCCCGTGGTGGATGAGCAGCCACCCCTCGGGCACGCGCAGCGGCGCCGGTCCGCCGCCGACCTTCAGCTCCTCGAACGGGAACTCCGGGCCCGCGAGGAACCGGTGCCGCGTCCAGCGCGTGAGGCTCGCCAGGTCGCGGTCGACCTCGTCCACCGGCACGTAGCTGATCCAGATGCTCTGCCGCGGGTCCTCGATCCCGGCCGGGAGGCGCACGCCCTCGCCCGGCCGCGTCTCGCCGAGGTCCCACATCGGCCGGTGCAGCACCGCGAACGAGCGGGTGCCGTCCGGGGCGGCGACGATCTCGGGGAAGAACACGCAGTCCTTGTTGTGGAACAGGCCCAGGTCGATGTCGAGAGCGTCGTCGTAGGCGAAGGTCACCGGGCCCAGGCGCCGCCAGTCGCGGAGGTCCTCCGACACGGCGAGCGCCGTCCGGGGCCCGAGCGGCCCGTAGGCGACGTACGTCATCACGTGCAGGCCGAGCGCCTCGATGAAGGTGATCCGCGGATCCTCCACGCCGGCGTTGTGCGCGCCGCGCTCGAAGCCGCGGTCGGGCGCGAGCACGACGCCCTCGCGCTCGACTCCGACGGGCACGCCGCCCTCGACGATCACGCGGGCGAGCCCCACGCGGGAGACGTTGCCGGCGGCGACCATCCGGGGCAGGAGGTAGAGCTCGCCGTCGGGTCCGCGGCCGCTGCCGGGGTTGAGCACCCCCTCGGCTTCGAGCTCGTCGCCCGGGGCGGGGTCCATCACGACGCCGACGCGCTCGAGACGGTAGGGGACAGTGGTGAGGGTGGGAGACATGGTCAGCCTTTCACTCCGGATCCGAGATCGGTCGAGACGAAGTAGCGCTGGAACACGATGAACAGCACCACGACGGGCGCGGCGAGCACGACGGCTCCCGCGAGGATCGCCCCGAACGGGTTGTCGGTCGACGACGCCACGTTCGAGATGTAGTTGGCCAGGGACACGGCGAGCGGCTGCAGCGACGCGTCCTTGGTGATGAGGAACGGCCAGAGGAACTCGTTCCAGGGGCCGATGAAGGTCAGCAGCACGGCGGTCACCAGCGCAGGCCGCACCAGCGGGAGCGCGATGGTCCACAGCAGCTTCAGCTCGCCGGCGCCGTCGATGCGGGCCGCCTCGAACAGCTCCTTGGGGAGCTGCAGGAAGTACTGCCGGAAGATGATCACCGCCGTCGAGTTGATGGCGAACGGCAGGATCATCCCGAGGTGGCTGTCCGCGAGGCCGTAGTCGCGCGCGATCAGCACGTAGAGCGGGATCTGCAGCAGCTGGAACGGGATGACCTGCACCAGCAGGGCGAGCGCGAACACCGCGTTGCGCCCCCGCCACTGCAGCATCGCGAGCGCATAGCCGGCGAGGACGCCGAAGAACACGGTGCACAGCAGCACGCCGCCGGTGAAGATCCCGGAGTTGACCAGTCCGGTGAGCAGGCTGATCCGCTCGTTCACGTTGACGTAGTTGTCGAGCGTGAGGTTGCCCGGCTCCGGGATCGCTCCCGCCAAAGTCGGGTCCGGGTCCGTCTGCAGGGAGCCGACGATCATGTAGTAGAAGGGGAAGAGGAAGACGATCGCGCCGATCGCGAGCACGACTCCGCGCAGGATCACGGCTCCGCGGCTGGAGCCGACGGGGCGCCTCCGCGGCGACTTCTCGGGGGCGACGGCGGCGGGCACGGCCGAGGCGGCGCCTCCGGCACTGGACAGGGTGCTCATGAGTTCCTCTCCCCCGCGAAGCGGTTCTGCAGATAGGCGATGACCAGCACCAGCAGCACCAGGACCACGCCGATGGCCGAGGCCACGTCGGGCTGCCCCTGCTGGATCCCGAGCTGGTACATCAGCAGCACGGGCGAGGCGGACGCGCCGTTGGGGCCGCCTCCGCCGGTGAGGAGGTAGGGCTCGGTGAAGAGGTTCGCCCCGGTGACGGTCGACACCAGCAGCACCAGGAGGGTCGCGGGCCGCACGCTCGGCACGGTCACCGACCAGAACTGGCGGATGCGTCCGGCGCCGTCGGTCGAGGCCGACTCGTAGAGCTCCTTCGGCACGTTCTGCAGCGCCGCCAGGTACAGCAGGATGTAGAACCCGAGCTGCTTCCAGGTGACGTAGAGCGCGATGATCGGCATCGCGAGCTGCTCGTTGATCAGCCACGACGGGTTCGGCGCGAGCGGCCCGAGGAGGCTGTTGACCAGCCCGTTCCCGTTGAAGAGGAACAGCCAGACGCCGACGACCGCGACGCTCGCCGTGACGTAGGGCACGTAGAAGCTGACGCGGAGGAACGTCCGCAGGTGCACGACCTTGTCGAGCGCCGCGGCGAGAAGCAGGGAGAGCACCACCGTCAGCGGCACGTTGATCACCAGGAAGATCCCGATGTTGCCGAAGGAGCGGATGACCTGCGGGCTCGAGAACGCCGTGACGAAGTTGTCGAGGCCGACGAACGGCCGCTCCACCTGCACGCCGGGAGCTGCGAAGAAGAAGTCGTGGAACGCGATCCAGACCGAGTAGACGACCGGGAACGCGAAGACCGCGAGCACGAAGAGGAGGTAGGGGCTGCCGAACAGCAGCCCGAGGGGCTGGGGCCCGAGGACGCGGTGCAGGAGGCTCCGCTTCCCCGGTGCCCCGGCCGGCGCGGGCCGGCGGGTGAGGGTGGTCACGGCCGGGTCACTGCTGGCCGGCGAGCCCGGTGACGGTCTCGGCCGCTCCGTCGAGCGCCGTCGTCACGTCGCCCTCGCCGAAGATGACCGTCTTGCCCCACGCGTCGCGGATCGCCTGCAGCATCTGCACCGTGTTCGGCCCCGACGGCACCTCGATGGTGCGGCTCGCCTGGTCGCCGAAGCGCTGGTAGGCGGGGTTCGCCTCGAAGTAGTCGGCGTAGGTGGTCTGCAGGTCGGTGCGCAGCGGCATCTGGCCTGTGGTCGCGAGCAGCGAGCGGTCCTGCTCCTCGCTGGTCGCGAACTTCAGCACCTCCCAGGCGGTGCCCTTGTTGGCGCAGGCGGAGTAGAGGCCGACGTTCTTCGCGTCGCTGAAGGTCCAGGTGTCCTCGGCGGGCGTGCCGTCGGGGGTGGGCACCGAGACGGAGCCCCAGTTCAGGTCGTCGTAGACCGAGACCGCCCAGGGGCCGACGATCGACATCGCGGCCTGGCCGTCGGCGAAGGCGTCGCCCTGGTACTGCTCGCGGCCGGCGAGGCCCTGGTCGTAGAGGCTCTTCCAGAAGTCGGCGACCTCGTAGCCCTCGTCGTCGGCGAAGGTGGCCTTGCCGTCCTCGACGAGGCTCGTCCCTCCGGTGGCCGCGGCGTAGAGCGGCATGAAGTCGAACTGGGTCTGGAAGAACTCGCTGGTGGGCGCGGGCTGGATCGCGGCGGGCGCGGCTCCCGACTCGACCAGCGTCTTCGACGTGGCGAGGAAGTCGTCGTAGGTCGACAGCGACGGGTTCTCGGGGTCGAGTCCCGCCTTCGCGAAGAGGTCCTTGTTGTAGAAGATGACGACCGGGTTGCTCTTCCACGGCATCTGGAAGTACTCGCCGTCGGCGTTCTGGTACTGCTCCGCGAGGTCGCCGCTGCGGGTCTCGATGTAGTCCGCGCCGCCGTCGAAGCTCGAGAGGTCGACGAGTCCGCCCTGGCGCTCGAACTGGCCGACCGCGCTGGGGGCCGTGTTGAAGACGAGGCACGGCGCGTTGCCGGCCGTGATCGCGGCTCCGATGACCTCCTCGCTGCTCTTGCCCGCGGGGATCTCCTGCCCGGTGATCTCCTCGTCCGGGTGGTCCGCGTTCCAGGCGTCGACCATCGCCTTGCCCCACTGCACCTCCTGCTCGTTGTTCGAGTACCAGATGGTGATCGGTCCGGTGGCGGTGAGGTCGGTCGACGCTCCGCCGCCACCGCTGCAGGCGGTGAGGGCGAGCGTCGCGAGGGAGGCGGTGGCGATCCCGGTCAGCCAGCGTCTCGTCGTTGAGGTGCCCATGGTGTTCTCCTTGTCCGGCGTGCGCGACGGTGCGCACGCGTCTTCAGTGGGTCGACGGCCGCGGAGGAGCGGTCGAGTGGCGCACCACGAGCCCGGCGGGCTCGAGGTCGACGTCGGGGGCGCTGCCGGACTCGATGAGGTCGAGCAGCGTGCGGGCGGCCTCCTCGCCCCAGCGCGCGGGGCGCGTGCGGGCCGAGGTCAGCGACGGGTAGACGTGGGCGGCGATCTCGGAGTCGTCGAAGCCCGTGATCGAGAGGTCGTCGGGGAGCCGGAGCCCGCGGGCGTGAGCGACTCCGAGGCCGGCGATGGCCATCGGGTCGTTGCCGAAGACGATCGCGGTGGGCGGAGTCGGGCTGTCGAGGAGGCGCTCCGTGGCCGCCGCGCCCTGCTCCGCACTGAAGTCGGTGGCGACGAGCGCGGTGGGATAGAGCCCCGCGTCGGTGCAGGCCCGCGTGAAGGCCTCGCGGCGGCGGGAGGAGTGGAGCAGGTGGTCCGGCCCCGCGACGTGGGCGATGCGGCGGTGGCCGAGCTCCGCCAGGTGCCGGACGGCGTCGGCGATGCCCGCGGAGTCGTCCATCACGACGGCGGGTGAGGAGGAGCCCTCCAGCCGCCCGAGCGTGACGGCCGGGATCTGCAGCTCGGCGAGCAGCGCCGGCCGGGAGTCGTCCTGCCGGAGGTCGGTGAGGAACACGCCGTCGACGCGGCGGTCGGCCGCGAGCGTGCGGTAGACGGCCTCCTCGGAGGCGCCCGGGTCGACGACGCTGAGCACCAGCACCCGGCCGCGCTCGGCGAGCACCCGCTCGACCCCCGAGATGAAGGAGGGGAAGAACGGATCGGCCGCGATGACCGCCGGGTCGCGCGCCACGACGAGGCCCACCGCGAACGAGACGCTGGTGGAGAGGGAGCGGGCCGTGAGGCTGGGCCGGTAGCCGAGCTCGGCAGCGACGCGGAGGATCCGCTCACGGGAGTCGGGCGAGACGCCCGGCCGGTCGTTGAGCGCGAACGAGACGAGCGCCTTGCTCACGCCGGCCTCACGTGCGACGTCGAGGATCGTCGGTCTGCCCGCCATGGGAGCTCCTTCGCTCGTCGCCGCGTCTGAACCGGTTCTGTAAACCGGTTCAGAGCACCGTAGCAGGGAGGCGAGCGGAGGAGAAGAGGGAGGTGGATGAGGCGGTGCGCGTGCCACCTGGAGCCCGTTTCCCGCCTGTCCCCGGTGCTGGAACGTGCACGCGTCGGCCGGTCGCTACGGTGTCGGACGCCTGTGCACGGGCCCCCGGGATGGCCGCCGAGCGAGTGGCTCCAGGCCGCTCACGGAACCGTCGAGCGACGGAATCTGAGAGCCCTCCGCGACCCGGCTCCAGCGCGTCCGCGTGGTGCTGGAGTGTCCCGGTGCCCGGTGACCCCGCAGGCACTCCCCCGATCCGAGAGAGAGAACGATCATGGCCCGCCCCCACACCGCCAGCCGCACCACGAGCGAGCAGCGCACCGAGCACGCCGAGCAGTACTCGGCCGGAGCGCGCTACGCGTCGGAGGCGTTCGGCACCTTCCTCCTGGTCGCCGGGGGCGTCGGCACCGCGGTGTTCGCCTCCGCCTTCCCCGACTCCGGCAACGCGCTCGGAGTGGGCTTCCTCGGTGTCGCCCTCGCCTTCGGCCTCACCGTGATGGCCGGCATCTACGCTGTCGGCCACATCTCCGGCGGCCACTTCAACCCCGCCGTCAGCGTCGGCCTCGCCATCGCCGGCCGCACCGAGTGGAAGCACATCCCCGGCTACATCGTCAGCCAGATCCTCGGCGGGCTCATCGGAGCCGGAGTCGTCTTCCTCGTCGCCGCCGACGGCCCCGCCGGCTACCTCGCCGCCGCCCGCGAGTCCGGCTTCGCCTCCAACGGCTACGGCGCCGCCTCCCCCGGCGGCTTCGGCCTCGGCGCGGTCCTGCTGACCGAGATCGTCCTGACCGCCGTCTTCGTCGCCGTCATCCTCTCCGTCACCGCCAAGAGCGAGTACAAGGCCGTCGCGCCGCTGGCCATCGGCTTCACGCTGACGCTCGTGCACCTGATCAGCATCCCGGTGAGCAACACGTCGGTGAACCCGGCGCGGTCGATCGCTGCCGCGGTGGTCGCAGGACCGGATGCGCTGGGGCAGGTGTGGGTGTTCCTGGTCGCGCCGATCGTGGGAGCTGCGATCGCGGGGGTCGGGACGAAGGTGCTGAACCGGCGGAAGTAGGGGGTTGAGTCGCGCGGCGGAGTAAACCTGTCCTTTCGGACAAAGTCAGGCTGACGAGCGGGGACCACCTCGCTGGAAAATTGGAACCCCGCTCGCCAGCAGGATGTCCGCGTCGGCCTGGGCGACCAAGAAATGGCCGGCCTGGTGGTCGCCAAGGAGCATGGCGGCATCTCCGCACAGGTCCCGCTCAAGATGCCCCATCAGCCGGAAGCGATAAATCGCAAATTTTATCCCCGGGTACCGTCCCGGAGATTGCACGCTTTCGGCGACGAGACCTTTGAGCTGCAGCCGTGCGCACGCGTGCCCGGTGAATAGGCATCAGACGAAGCTGCCCTGGTGCCGCTCCGCCTCTGACCACCGCCCACCAGGGCGACACGGCTTATCCCACCATGCCATAACGCCACGGACATGCGCCCGTGATCCCGCGGGCGGGTGGCCTTCAACATCAAGACGACCGCCTGACTCAGAAGACGAATGATGCACGAACCACCTCCAGTCTGTCTCACGAGCGCCTGCCTGGCTATTAAACCCGACCAAAGATCTATCGCGACAGAGGGTCGGGAAGAGCGTCGAACTCTAGAGTGAATTCGTGTACCGCTGCGAGACCCGAAGACGTTTCCCGACTGTAGCGCCGCGCGTAAGGAAAGATGATGCTTGTCGAAGTGCCGATCGCTTCGCACAAATAATACCAAGCAAACCCGAGAACTTGCGTTTTCGGCCCCACAGGACAAAGATAGAAATTCTGCGCTTCACCCCTCGCCTTCAGAGAGCTGATGTGGTCACTAATCACCTGAGCGGTCATGAATGGGTTATTGGCCGGTGCGAATAGCAAGCTACGGTTGCGAAGATCGTTGATTGCCTCCTTCACCTGCGAGACTCGGTAAATGCTTTCCTGGTACATATGCGCCTGCAGCCCCGGCATACCAACCACCAGGTAGTGATCGGCATTTCGCTTATCCTCTGCGGCCGCCTTCACGAGATCAATATCGTAGCCAGCGCCGATTATAAGGCAATCACGCGCATTGAACGCTGGGCGATGAGTGCCGGCATACCCAGGCACGACTCCAACCCTCTCCACAGGACCCTTCGTGAAGGTGGTCGCCTGGCCAGACTTGTACGAAACGGGGTCGGAGTAGAGAAAGGTTGCTTTAGTAAGCCCCGCCCGCTTAAGTACAAGCGGCAATACCATCAAATGTTGCCTCATCATCCCCGTGATGTCGATTGCCACCTTTGAATTAGCATCAATAGGATGAGCTTGGAAAAACTCTTCCCAGACATCTATCTCTGAGAGGCCATCAGGCGGCACCCACCAAGAGGATCTCGGTAACTCAGCATCTCGGTAGCCATACTCTCGATGAATCAGCCAATACTTTTCAATTGCTGAAACTTGAGTGAATACAGACGCCACTCTTTCCGAGTCATTAAACGCCGAGATGAGAACATCGAACTGAAGGTTTGAGAGATTGGCCGGGGAATGACGTTTGCGGCTAAATATGCTGAAATCGTACATAGCTCTAAAACAGCTGATTCGCCGCTGGATCAGAGAAAGGCGCCCTCATCGGGGCCACGCACTTTCGCGCAAACCCCTGATAAACCGACTCATCAGCGGTGGGAGAAAACAGGGCCATGACCTCATCACCCGCCAGCGAAAGATCACCCCGGCGCCCGAACCCGAGACCAAAGAATGGCGAAAGCATTGGATGAATCTGAAACTTCCGGTGCACCGAGCCCTGATTTCGCGCTTGACGGCCACCTGGGATCTCAAGCAGGAGCCGATGCTTCACGCAGTTCTCGATTACGAGCGCTGCTGCCGGACTAACCCCCTCGAAGTTTGACGAAAAGGTCGTCAAGCTAACCTCGGAAGGCTTGTCGGAATATCGAATATCGCGAAGTAGCGATCCAAGTCTACGAATGGCGCGGTCACAGTCAACCCCGTCGTCACCCAACGGACGAACGTCGTTCAAATACCAGGCCGATGCTTCTCGCACGCCGTCTGACTGCGTGCCGACAGGGATTGGGGACATGCCTGTGAAAGGATCTTCTCCCCGCCAAGAAGCCCGTGACGTTACGTACTTCAGGATCACCAAGAGACTTCTGGGCAAATGCCCAGACATTCGGATGAATGTGTCGATTCCGGAGTATCTCTGCTCGGTCGACTGATCAGCGAAGATCTGGGCAATCAAATCCTTGCGCCAAAGGTTTAGAAAATTCATTGCGGTCCCGTCGGCAGAACCGTCTGCGATCGGCGCAATAAACTCTCGTGCAGCGGTGAAGTGTTTCGGCGAGAATACTCTCGAAGCGCTCCAACCCTGGTATGCCTTCAATATTGCGAGCTTCTCGAGTAGCGGATGACCCTCGAACCGAACAGCTTCTACAGCAGCATTTGAGAGAACCGCGTCTGAAGTAGCCCGTTGAACAGCCGAACGCAAACGAGTCAGATGCCGCCCCTCCCCGCCCTTAATCGTTTCAAGCAGGACCGCATCCATTAACGGTGAAGTGCGACCAAGATCCAGCTTACCTATCCAATTTTTCGCTTGCTCTTCCCGATAGCCGCTCGCCCGAAGCCGCCGTTGAATCATGTCGAAACAAAAGGTCTTGTAGGATTCCTCACTCTGACTATAGGCATGCTCGGGAACTACTTTCTTAAACTCGCTCCCTTCTCTGTTATCCTCGTCGGCGCTGAGCGTAGAATATGTGCGAATACCCCATTCCCGCGAACCGATCAGAAAACAAGTCGGAAGTTGCTTCTCCCGTACAAGTGTATTGATGAAGCGCTGCTGATCCTCTGTCAGATTTTCCAACTCATCCAGCATATAAGTGAGCTTAACCTCCGCGAGGCCGGGCAGAGTCTGCACTAAGGCGCCGACGCCGAATATAAGGCGCCCAGGGTTGAAGCGAATAGCAACATCTAATGCTTTTGTAAGAGGCGCATTATTAACCGCCGAGTCGACCTCACGCTGGACGTCAAAGAGCTGACTTCGCAGAGCCGATAGCGAGGCGCTCTCGCGGTGGTAGTTTAGGCCATCAACAAGAGCCATAGTTCCCTCTGCGAAGGTAGCAATGGCGTCCGTGCTCCAGATTTCATCCGCCCGCTGAATGTCTTCGAGTACATCTAGGAGCAACAGTACCAAACGCATTTCGAGCGATTGTGCGAAAACAGCACGCCAAGCTTCAAGCTCGATCCGCGCGCCCTGAAAACGACTGCCGTCGAGACCGCTTGCCGGCGCGTAGATACCAATATATCCATCCTGCTGAAGACGAGCTAGCACACTGCTAGTTGCTCGTTCCTTCTGCAGCGGATACGCGTAAAAGCGCATGAGGTGAGTTCGGCCTCCACCTTTCCCGCCGACGAGATACTGTGTAATCGGACTACGCGGGTCGACCAGCGGGTAATCCGCTGCAGAGAAACTAACAAAACGAACCGAAATCTCTTCATCTGTGAAATCAACGGCTTTAGTAACTTCAAATGGACTAGTCGTCATCCGTAAACCTTATCAAATCGAGGGAATACTGGATCCCACTGGACTTTCGTGTCATTGAGCCAGAATATCGGCAGCGAATTGTCGGGGACATTGTGCTGAAAGCCGAGCAGCAGTTGCCCATTCTTGTACCCCAGTGGATGCCCAGGGACCAGTTTAGACCCATAGGCAGAGGCTAATGCTTGAGCCTCGGCAAGCGTGAAGCCCGGTGGCGGGTCGACAAATACCCTCGACTGGTTGCTGAAGGCTTGTTCCGCATCGTCAACCTCGTGAATGGTCTCGACGCGGTCGAACGGAAGTAAACGAACCCTTGACAAAGCATTCGGCCGCGCGAAGAGCGTGAAGTACCATATTTCGAGGCTGTGCGGATGCGATTTAGCGGCTTCGCGAACAAACTCAAGAAGTTTGTGGCTGTAGTCTTGAGCTTGTTGCCCTGAGCCCATGAGGTCGTCAACGAAGACTAATCTTTTGAGCCCGGGAATAGCGATCTCGTTCGGCGCGACCCCGGGTGCATGATTCAATATCTCGTGTTGGTGAATGAATAGCGACTTAGGCAATTTATTCATCTGGCGAAAGTAATAGAGGAGGTGCGCACCGCTTTCGGACGGGTTGCCCATTCCGAGAAATCGCGTCGATCTCAATTCTTCCTGAAAAGATGCTTCGAGAGTTGCAAAGTCGCGGGTATCATTTTGCGCTACCCTTGCCTGCTGAATGAGCGGGTAGCGGAATAGATCACGATACACGGACCTCAACATCTCGCGGATTTCCTTGATCCCAAAGTAGTTGAAGTGACTAAGCAGGTGCAGAGCATACAAACGCTCTGTATCCACGTCGAGCACGGAGCCGTCAAAATTCGCCAACCATCGATTGACGTCAGCACCTTCTATGACACTATCCCAGACCTCACGCGAAAGATTACGTATCCGGGTTTGGAGGCGTTCTTCCAGAGAGGCCTCGGGTAAGGACGTGGGCAAATCAGTCATTCAAATTTCTCTCTCAAATACTTCAATGTACTCTGCTCGCGCTGGCCTTGTCCCATATCTACGTGCCGTCATCAGCGCGCGTCCTCGGATCTCGTCGCGAAGGCTCAGTGTTCGCTTGAGGCCGTTATCGAGTAACATCTCTCCTAGGAGCGAATACGTGTCTAGCTCCAGCTTTCCGACCGTGTTGGTGCCGGAGATAAGAACCACGCGTGCACCTCTTGCGCCAATGAGGCCAAGTACGCGCTGCATATCCGCGAAGTACGTGGCGTAGATTGCGCCTCTTTCAGGTGAGGCTTCGCGAGCTGCACTAACGGCCTGCTCGACGAGAGGACCGAAGAGATGATCGCGAGCGAGGAGCCTTTCAGAAGCGCTCAGATGCTCACGTCCTATGCTGCCACCCTCGAGTGCAATCGTTCCTCGATCTGATGCATGACCAAGCCAGCCCAGTTCTAAGCTTGTACTTCGAACATATTTCTGAGCAGCGCCGTAAGGTGGGCTTGTAAATATCAAGGCTCGTTCTTGATCAACTGCTCGGCTCCAAGCATCCTCAGAGCGAGCATCCGCGTGTATCACGCGGGGGCGTTCATTGATCGGGCCAATCCTTCGAACAGCCTGCGAAATACGGCCGATTTCGTTGATCCATACGCTCCAGACATCACTAGCAGTAAAGTGAAGCGGTACGCGAGGCCGGACCGGAACTGGGATCCGTCGATCCGTGTTTGCGACTTTTCGCGCCGTTAGAGCAAGGGCAAGAAAGAGTGCGTCGGCAAGCTGTCCGCTGTGCTGGCTGACGGTGGATGTCAGCCGCGCTAATGCGGAGTGCGCCTCCTCGGAGTACCAGCGTTCGAGATAGCGAGGAGTCGAGGCGCGCCTTCGAGTGTATTTCGCGGACTGCAAAACCTCATTCGCTAGATCAGTAAATTCGCGTGAATCGATAAGTGTGGTCTTTACGCGCGATGCAAGTGCGCCTATTGGGTTTTGTTCGATGCCGCTTGACGGCAGGCCGGCTCGCTGGGCCTCGACGAGTACGGTGCCGGCTCCGCAAAACGGATCCACGATGCGCTCGATGCCGCCGACAATTTGCTCGCACTGAAGAAGCATCCGAGGAATCTGGCGAAGAAGCCGCGCTGGATACGGGTACAACCCATGCGTGAGTTCATCGGCCGGTAGCGGCCCAACAAGGTCACGAAAGCTAACGTCAAGAGGTGTCCCGCTGTATTTGCGCTGCAATAAGTCAAGCGTGCCGGTCATGCCATAATTGATTGGTCGTTTTGAAATCGTACTATCGGAACGGGTCATGAGAGTTTTCCTACGCTGGCATGGAACGATCGAGGAACCGGTTTTAGATAAGACCATTGGTCCGCTCGTGCTAACACAAACTGGCGCATCGATACGCAGATTGGCCGTTCGGCCGCGCGCGGCCGTAGTCCAAAATTGCCTCTCATCGTCGCTCCTCACCATGGACATTACAGCGGAAACGGTGCGCCTCCAGGCGTTCTCGATGTCTTCCATGGCATCCCGGAAACTGTCCTCCGTGCGGAGGTCCGGGTGCTGGTGTTGCGCGGTGTGGCCGTAGTGAGCTTGCTGCAGGGGATCGCGAAGCCGCGGGCGGACAGGTCTGCCCCGTAGCGACCGTGACACGTGCGACGCCACGCTGGTCGCGGCGCGACGTATGGCTTGGAGAGACTGGATGGGGTCGGTGACCGCGACCTCGATCGGCTGCCCATGCGTCTGCTCGTTATCCTCTCACTTCGACAGCGGCGCGGCCTGGTCCAGCGCCAACCCGTGGTTGGGCCTGATCCAGGGCCAACCCTTCGTTGTGCTTGAGCCGTACGCACGTGAGGATCGCGGACTCCGCGCGGCCGGCTCCTTCTTCACAGTCGCCGGCTTGGTCCTGGTGCGGCTCGCGATCGACGCGGCGGACACTCCTGCGGAGGAGTCTTGCACCTACGAAGCGATGCAGTCCACGGTCAAGAGTTCGGCGCGCTGGTCGTTTTACATCACCTACTGCACGATCAGGCAGACAGTCGTCCCGTAACCCTCCACATCGCGGACCGGGATTGTGGCCGCTTCGGCCTCGTATAATGCGAGCGCGCGTCGATATCCGGCCCGAATGTAACTTGTGAAACGGGCCCCTGGGCTCAGTGAATAGTCTCCGCGCAGGCAACAAATACTATCGCTACAAGTAAAGACGCAAGTCGCGTTCGAGCAAATGCTGCTCTTTGAGTGCGTCTATTAGTCCTCGAAGTGCACTCAATGCATCAGCTTCGGCGTTATCGAGGTCGTTGGTATTAGCGGCCTTGTGCGCGGCTTCCAAGACTGCATGATACTTCGCGTGAATCTCGTCCTCACCGAAGACGGCGTCGAGCAGGTCAGCAAAATCTACGAAATAGCGATAGAGCGTGCCGATTCCCACGCCAGCCCGAGCAGCCACTTGGGCGGTCGTCGCTCTTTCTCGGCCAACTTCGACGATGATCTGCCGCGCCGAGGCGATGATCGTCGCCCGAGTCCGATGGGCGCGCTCTTGAAGTGGTTCTACCGGTGTACTGCGTTTGACGGAGCTGGTCATGGCCGCTACTTTGCCACCGATCCTGGCCAAACTGACACATACTCATGTGATAATTGGGGCGTCGCGATCAAATGCGATCCAGGCTTGACAATCGAAGCTGTGTATTTTTGAGGTCCCAATCGAACAACTTCGCATGCCACGTTGCAATAGCTAGGACAGATAAGGTCAGGTCGGAGGTGAGGCGAAAGCAGAGCCGGACTGGGAGAGAAATTGAAGATGGCCCTACGTCATTCCGCCGCATATCCCGCCATCCAAACCTC
Organism: Rathayibacter sp. RFBD1; assembly: GCF_002932915.1. Classification (NCBI taxonomy): domain Bacteria; kingdom Bacillati; phylum Actinomycetota; class Actinomycetes; order Micrococcales; family Microbacteriaceae; genus Rathayibacter; species Rathayibacter sp. RFBD1. The sequence continues at coordinate 158,492 of NZ_PSWQ01000009.1, read as the reverse complement.
GAGTCCCGCCACACCTCTACGCCTTTGGGACGGGCAATAACCGTGGGTTAAATCCCGCACCAAAACAGTCTTTCTAGAAGTTATCGAACGTTCTACATAGAGGAAGGAAAACCTCTCCCGCACTTGCAGCCTTACTGGTCACATTGGTCGGTTGCGCAGTATTCTCTGCAGCTGAGGAAAGAGCGGTCGATCCCGACGCGGCAATCTTTCGCGTTAGAGGTTGTCCCGACTAACTTCGTCCTCGCGAAGCCGTTTCGACTAAAAGCGTGACCCCTCTTGCGTGGTGAATGGTGGACCGAACCGGACGTGATTTAGGATGCGCTTCAGGTCCCCATCGACGGTAACGGGCGAGAACGGATCGGGGTCAAGCCGCTCACTGCCAAAGCGATACGAGAAGACGTCTCGGAGGGTGCAATTTAGGTCATCGACAACAGACACTCGACCTCGACCCTGACGCTAAAATACTCTGGAAGTTCCCTCCAAGCGGTGACAGCGGTCGGGGCAATGGACGCTCCTACTTCCTTCGCAATCGACGTCGGGCTGATTGCTCACGTGGAGCTCGCCTCGACCGACGACGGGAAACGTACGGCGACCGCCAGAGATGGCTCGCTCGTAGTCGTAGTGGTAGCTGCCTGGGCGTACGACCCGGCCGGCGTTTTCGTGCCGACTCACTACGAGGTGGATGACCCCGTGATGCCACGGGCGACCAGTGGTCTGCCACCCCCGCTTCGGTACCGTCTCCCCCATGCCCGACCCCACTCCCGACACCCCCGAGGTCGCCGCCGAGCACCTCCGCGCCGAGCTGCAGCTGAGGCGCTTCGGGCGGCTCCGCCTCACCATCGACATGGCGCTCGGCAGCGGGTTCCTCGCGCCCTACGACCTCGTCGTCGTCCGCCTCGACACCGGCGCGGAGATCATCCGCGTGAAGGCCGATCTCACCGATCCCCACTACCTCCTCGGTCAGGTCGAGCTCGACCTCGAGACGAAGACGGTCGCCGAGTTCCTCGAGGAGTGGCGCCCCGCCTGACCGGGCCGGCACAGCCGCGATCACGGCGACGGGGACAGCACGGCGCCGAGGCGACCGGAGCAGGACGGCGGAGATCCGTACCCCCTCGCCTCACAGCCCCGCGGGAATCCTGTCCCGCTCCTCGTCGACCACCACCGGCACCCACGCACCGCGGGCCGGCCGCCCCGCCCACCAGACGTAAACCCCTGCAGCGACCACAGCGCCTCCGGCCGCGATCGCCCACCACGGGAACCCAGCGACGTCGGGCGACTCCCCCGCCGCGTCCACGTCCGACTGCGGCGTCGGGATCACCCGTTCGCCGGTGACGAGGATGCGGTGGGTGTTGATCCCGAGCGGGGTGCAGGTGACGAGGGTCAGGAGGTCCTGGCCGGGCTGCACGAGGAGGCTCTGCGTGTCCTCCGGCTCGACGACCAGCGTCTCGCGCACGCGGTAGGTGACCACCTCGCCGTAGACCTCGATGGTGAAGGTGTCGCCCACGTCGACGCGGTCGAGGTGGGTGAAGAGCTCGGCCGAGGCGAGGCCGCGGTGGCCGGTGAGCACCGAGTGGGTGGAGGGGCCGCCGACCGGCAGGGCGGTGCCCTCGAGGTGGCCGACGCCGCGCTCGAGGACGGCGTCGCTCGTGCCGTGGAAGATCGGCAGATCCACGTCGATGGCGGGGATCCGGATCCGGGCCATCAGCCCCTCGGCGTCGCCGCGCAGGAGGGAGGAGTAGCGCTCGCGGTCGGCGACCTGCTCGTCGTCGGCGAGGGGGAGACGCTCGTTCGCGGCGACGGCGGCGCCGCCTCCGCTGAGGCTCTGGTTGTAGGCGCGGGCCTCGACGAGGTTCTGCCGGAGGGTCTCGGCGCCGAGGTCGGTGATGTCCTGCGTGAGGGAGTCGATCTCGCGCGCCTGCTCGACGGCGCTGAGCCAGCTGGCGGCGACGGGGTACAGCAGCAGCGCCACCCCCGAGAGGCTGATGAGCGCGATGACCAGCGGGGCGATCGGGAGCCGCCACCGCGGCCGGCGGTGGATCCGCCTCCGTGGAGGAAAAGGGCTGGAGACAGAGGAATGCGGGGCACCCGACGGGTGCCCCGCATTCGACTTCGTCATGGTGTGACGTTACTCCGCGGTCTGAGCAGCCAGCGCGGTGCGGCGGCGCGAGGCGATCAGGCCCGAACCGATCGCGAGGGCGAGGAGCGCGCCTCCACCGAGGGTGAACCACTGCGCGCCGCCACCGGTGAGGGGCAGGGCGAACGCCGGCACCTGGGTGTGGAGGAACTCGACGTAGTTCTGGATCGGCGCGGTGGCCGAGCTCGGTCCGGCGACGACCTGCGTCAGCACCTGGGCCGGGGTCGGCAGACGGAATCCGGCGGGCGGGGTCAGCTCGCGGACGTAGTAGTTGCCCGGCGTGATGATCGGGATCTCGACGAAGCCGTTCGCTCCGGTCGTCCAGTTCTGGTTGCCGTTGATGAACACCGGGTTCTGGCCGAGGTTGGCGTCGTTCTCGGTGAGGAACACCTGGTAGACCGCACCCGCGAGCGGCACGCGGTTGGCGCCGTTGTTCTGGTAGGCGTACACGGTCAGCTGACCGATCGGGGTGCTGCCGGTGACCGTCTCCGTGGCCCCGTTCACGACGCTCGTCGCCGAGTTGGTGATGATGCCGTTGGCCGGGATGGCGGTGGCGCGGGTGAGCACCGTGAGGGTGACGACGCCGCCCTGAAGACCCTGGAGCTTCGTGAGGCCGGCCTGCAAGAAGTTCAGCGTCACGTTCCGGGTCGCGGCGTCGTAGCCGAGCGTGTAGTCGGTGTTCGCGATGAACGCCGGTGCGGGCGCGGTGCCCGCGGCGCTGGTCACCGTGATGCCGGTGGGCGCGACGCCGGCCGGGCCGGTCGGCAGGTAGGTCAGCTCGGCGGGGAGCGTGTCGGTGAGGGTGAACGCCTCCAGCGCGTCACCGGCGGCGAGCACCGGCACGTCCGAGGCGATGGCCCAGCGGATGAGGTCGGGGTTGCGCGCCTCGACCGAGTTCGCCGCCGCGGGGACGCGCGTCTTGGTGAGCTCCGTGACCGCGTTCTTGGGGTAGACGTGGACGTCGTAGATCCACTGGTTCGCCGGCGCACCGGTCGGGCCCGTCGGGAACGGCAGGGTGACGAGGAACGGCGCCGCGCCGTTGGTCGCTCCGGCGGGGAGCTGGGTCTCGGTCACGAGGTAGAGGCCGAGCGGCATGCTCGCGCCGTTGTTGAACACGGCCTCGCCGTCCGTGCCGCTGGTGGCGGTGAAGGTGTCGGCGGCGGTGACACGGGTCGCGGCGGTGCCCGGGGTCAGGTTCGCGACCTGGTTCCAGCCGTCGGGCGTGGTGAGGTCGACGCCCTGGACGCGCGCGGCGGTGAACACGGCTCCGGGCAGCGCGTCACCGGGGACCGTGATCTCCTGGCCGGTGCCGATCGCCTGGCCGTTGTTGGAGCCCAGCGCGAGCTTGTGCACGGTGAGGGTGCGGCTGATGGTCGGGTCGATGTTGCCGGGCAGCGTGACCGCTGACGCCGGCGCGACGGCGGTGAAGACCGCCGCAGCGCTCAGCGCGAGGACGCCGGCTGCGGCGGCGAGCCGCCTGGTGAGTGAGCGGGACATGTGATCTCTCCTACTGAGGTCGTGAGTGCTGGTGTCGTGGAGTCGAAGGTGTGCGGGAAGGGGTCTGCGGGAGAGCGCCGGGGCTCTCGGTCGGGGCGTCACCGGGAGGGGCCTCGCAGCCTCCGGCGCCGCTCCCAGAGGAGGAGGCCGAGTGCGAGAGTGAGCACCGACCCCCCTCCCAGGAGGAACGCGTCGGTGCTGGCGCCACCGGTCAGCGGCAGGCGTGTGGGGTCCACGGGGGCGTTGACGAAGCGGTAGACCGCCGTCTGACCGGCCGTGGGGGCCGTGATCGTCCGCGAGGCGACCGGGGACCACGTCGTCCCGGTCAGGCGCTCGAGACGCAGTTCCTGGTAGGCGAGGCGGCGGGTCGGATCCGTCGCCGCCTCGGACAGCGTGTAGCCGTGACCTGGTCGCACCTCGAAGGTGCTCGCCGGGTTGCCCGCGGCGACGTACTCCGCGCCGGCCCGGGTCTCCGTCGGGAGCGTCGCTCCGGCCAGTGCGGCGGGCGTCGCGGTGACGCGCCAGTCGGCCGCCTGGAAACCGGTCTGGGGGCGCAGGACCTGCTTGACCAGGGTGATCGTCGCGCTGGCGTTGTCCACGGTGCAGGTGACGGCGGCACCGTTCGTCGGGGTCACGTCTCCGGCCGCGCTCACGGTGAGGACGGCGCCGGTGTCGGTGCGGCACTGCCAGGGGCCGGTCTGCACGGAGGTGGCGGGGCCCCCGGTCTCGGCGAGCCGGTAGGCGGCACCCGGGGTGACGGGGATCGCCGACACGCCCGCGGAGCCTGCGCGGCCGGTCGGGCCGGGCAGGGCGCCGGTCGGGCCGGTGGCGCTGAGCGTGAAGTCACTGGGCAGCGCGCTGCCGGAGCTCACCGTCTTCACGAGCGTGAGGGAGGCCGTGGGCCGGTTCACGATCGAGCACTCGACGACCGCCGCGGAGGCGATGCCGGTGAGGCTCGCGCTGATGACGGTCCCGGTCTGCGAGAACGTGGTCGCCCGGGCGGTGCCGTTGACGGTGCAGGCGCCGCTGACGAACGCGAAGCCCGTCTGCTGCACCTCCGAGACGGTGAGCGTCGCCCGCGACGCCTCCGTGCCGAACAGGACGGTCCAGGCGGCCTGGCCTGCGGCGTCCGTCTGCTGGCGGGGCGACTGCTCCGGCAGCAGGGCGACGGTGCCGGCGGTGGCCGTCGCGGTCGTGCCCACGGTCCAGTCCACGCCGGGGCGGGTGGTGCCGGAGGCGTCCCGGATCGTCTTGGTGATCCGCACGGTGGAGGCGGGGCGCGGGGAGTTGAAGAAGGTGCAGGTGACGTTGACGCCGAGCCGGTTCGGGAGGGTGACCGTCCCGGTCGGGTTCGAGCCCGTGCTCACCCGCACGCCGTCCGCGTAGCACTCGTAGATGCTCGTGTAGGCGGTGATCGGGGAGGCGGAGCCCGCGGCCATCGCCTCCGAGACCGTCACCGTGCTGTTGATCGGAGTGGGGAAGGGGCCGATCTGCGCGGTCTGGCGGCCGGTGGTGGCGCCGGTGGTGGTGGCCGTGGCGAACGGCGACGCCGGGGAGCCGGCGGCGGCCGTGAGCTGGAACTGGTCCGCCGCGGCCAGGCGCCCGACCACGCTCTTCTGCACGGTGATCGTGGCCGGCGAGGAGCAGCCGGAGAGGTCGACGGCGTTGACGCTCACGCGCGGCGTGCCGCTGACGCGGGTCCAGGTGGTGGCGTCGAACTCGTAGGCGCTGCCGGGAATCGCCGGGGCGCCGTTCGCGGCGGCGACGTCGCCGTTGGCGAGGTAGACGGTTCCACGCGGCGAGAAGGCGATGCCGTTGATGTTGGCGAAGGCGGCGTCGGTCCCCGTCACGGCCTTCGCGATCGAGGTGTTCACCGGGAGGGTGCCGCCGGTCGCCGCGGCCAGGGCGTCGGCCGGCACGGTGAAGATCGCGGCGCTGCTGGCGTTGTTGACCGAGCCCGCGCCGACGACGTAGAGGTTGCCGCGAGCGTCGAACGCCATGTCGCCGTTGCCGTTGGGGGTTCCGGAGGTGGGGAAGGAGCCGACGAGGGCGAACCGGGTGGCGACGGGGTTGGCCTCGGTGAAGCTCCAGATGTAGAACTGGCCGCTCGCGAAGCTGCCGAACAGGTACCGGCCCGTCCGGAGGTCGACCGCGCCGGCGACGATGCTGCCGGTCACCTGCGCTCCGCCGGCCACGGTCGTGTACGCGCTGTTCGCGATCCTCTGGAAGCCGACCTCCGGCGTCCACTTGAGGACGGCGTCGACGTCCGTCGCGTCGGACGAGCGGTCCAGCGCGTAGGCGAAGGCGCCGTTCGCGCCGACGCCGAGCGCGTTGGCCTCGGCGGTCCCCGACCAGCTGCCGATCGAGGTCAGGGATCCCGTGACGATGTCGGCCTGCTGCAGGGCGCCGGCCGCCGTGAGGGAGTAGAAGCGGCCGGTGTCGCAGAACAGGCGCGGCGTCTGCACGGTGTTCGTGAAGGTGCAGAGCACCTCCGCTCCCGCCTCGCTGGGGATCGTGATCGACCCGGCGGCGGATGCTCCGGAGGCGATGACCGTGCCGCCGCGCGAGCACTCGTAGCTGTTGGAGTACCCCAGGCCCGCGCCCGCGGTCTGCGCCTCGGCGATCGTGTACGTCGCTCCGGACTGCACGGTGAGGCGGCTGATCTGCGCGGCCTGGATCCCGGTGGCGGTGCCCGTGGTGGTCGCCGACGCGAGGACCGTCGTGCCGCTGCGCACCGAGAGCGTGAACTGGTCGCCCGTGGCGCTGCGCACCGGCAGGTTCTTCCGGACGGTGAGGGTCGTCGCGGCCTGGATCGTCACGGACGTCGGGGCGGAGGCGATGAGGCCGGTGGGAGTCGTGGTCCCGGTGCTGTACGTCCCGGCGGCGGCGGCCACCACGTCCACCGAGATCGTGCAGGAGGTCGCGCCCGCGGCGAGGTCGCCGCCGACGGTCGAGACGGAGGAGGATCCGGCGGCCGCAGTGACGGCGAACGCGGTTCCGGTGACGTCGGTGCAGGACCCGCCGACAGCAGGCGTCGGGGCCACGACGAGGCCGGCCGGGAGAGCGGTCGAGAAGCGCCAGTCCGCTTTCGCGAGGAGGTCGCTGGTGTTGGTGACCGTGTAGGTCAGCGTGGTCGGCACCGTCGCGGTCGGCACGGCCTGCGTGAAGGCCGCGTCGAGAGCGGGAGTGACGTCGAGCACGCGGAGGTCGTCGACGGCGAAGGCGCTTCCCGTGCCGGTGACCGTGTTCACGAGCTGCACCTGGGCCGCCGCGATCTGCGCCGGAGTGAGGAGCGCGGTGCTCGTGCCGGTGTAGGCGGCGGCGCGGGCGGAGGCGGGGAGCGCGGGATCGACGAGCGCGCCGAGCCCGCCGACCAGCGGGAGGGTCGGGGACGTGTAGAACACGCTGCCGGTCGCGGCGCAGGGCACGACCGGTGCGGCGAATCCGGTGAGGACGGTCGACCCGCCGGACACCAGGTTGAGGGAGAGGGACGCGTTGTTCGTCCCGCACTGCCCGCCGGCGGCGTTCATGCCGACGGCGTAGTAGCGGGCGGCGGGAGCGGAGACGCCGATCCCCGCGGCGCTCTGGGCGACGGTCGTGCCGCCGGTGACGGTGGCGTAGGGGTACTCGACCAGGGCGTGGTTCGCCTGCGTGCCGGTGGTCGAGCCGTTGGCCGGTGCGGTGCTGGAGGTGGACCCCGGCACTCCGGCCGCCACCTGGCCGAGGACGTCCGCCATGCGGCGGGTCTCGCGTGCGGCCGACGATCCCGTGCCGACGGTGAGGAGGGGCCGGGTCGGGCAGAAGGCGGAGTTGGGGTACGGCGCCGTGTAGTTGACCAGGACGCCGGTGCAGTTCGTGGCGGTCGACCAGCCGGTGGCGGCCGTGTAGCGGCCGTTCGCGTAGGCGGTGAGCGCGCTCGGGGTGGCGGTCAGGCCCTGCTCGAAGGTCTCCGTCCACACCTGTCGCGGGGCCTCGGCGACGCCGGCCGCGAGCGTGGAGAAGCCTCCCGCTGCTCGCGCCGTCGCGGGCGGGCCGCGGTCCGACTCCTGATCGTCGTCCGAGGCCGCCGCGGGAGCGGGCGCCGACTCGGCGGGCGTCGGCTCGACGGGCTGCTCCGTCTGCGCGGCGCTGCGGGGCGCTTTGGGATCGGGCTCGTCCTGAGCGGGCTCCTCCGCCGTCGCACTCGGCGACTCCGCGGCCTCGGCGGGTGCCGACGGGGCGGACGTCGACGGGGCGGACGTCGACGGGGCGGACGCTGACGGGGCGGACGCTGACGGAGTGGGTGCCGAGGTGGCAGATGCGGAGGGGGCGGGTGCCGGATCGGCCTCGGGGGCTGCCGGCGGTGTCGGTGCGACGGGCGTCGCGAGAGGAGCGGGGGCGTCGCCGGCGACCGGATCCGCCTGGTTCGCGGCCTGAGCGGGAGACGAGGCGGAGACGTCGCCGAGCCCCCACGAGCCGACGAGGAGAGCGCCGATCGTCGCGAAGACGACGGCCCGCATTCCGAGGCGCGACGGCGATCGGTGCCGTGAGTGGCGGCGCCGCCGGGTCGTGAAAGCCATGGTTCTGCTTCTCAGTCGTGTAGTCGATCGTGGAGATGAGCGAAACGTCGACACGACGAACGACACGGATGTCGCAGCGAGTGCGGAGGCCCCAGACTCCGGAGGGGAGCACGCATTCCCCGCGGGCTTCCGAAGATGAACGTATAGGTCGGCCTCCCTCTCGCCATAGAGAAGTGAGCCCCCCTTGTCGGGGCCATAACCGATGAGAAAAGGACCGGGGTGAAGCCGAATATGGCGCCTTTCGACGGGTCCTCGCGAAGGAGTTCTAAGAAGTGAGCGCGCGCGACCGCCTCGGCTCACTCCTCCCGTCAGGTCCCGTGCAACGCTCGGGCCCCACCCGGCCACGTACTCGGTAGACGCCCGACCGACGAAGGATGGACCCGATGACGCGACCCACACTCGACGACCTGCTCTCCCGCAGCGACCCCGCGACCGACGACCGGGCGCCCGGTGTCCGCGCCGCCCTGCACAGCGTGATCGCCGAGACCCGCGAACGCGCGCCTCGCCGTCCCGCGCGGTCGAGGGCGTGGTGGCTGGCGGCTCCCGTCCTCCTCGTCCCGGGTCTCGTGCTGGCGACCAGCGCCGGCACCGACGTCCGCTCGGTCCCCGACTTCACGATCCCGATCAGCTACACCACCGACTCCGGCGCAGCGGTGTCGTGCTCGATCGACTACTTCAACGGAGAGATCGACTACCGCGAGGTCACCACCTCCGCGACCGCCTACCTCCGCGCGCAGGACTGGAGCGGCGTCGGCCAGCGGATCCACGACGACGCGCTCGCCTACACGACCGACCCCGTATGGCTGGCCTCGGACATGAACAGCGACGGCCCCGGCCTCTCGGAGGAGACGATCCGCTGGCGCGCCTGGATCACCGCGGCGGACGACCACATCCTCGACACGATCCCCGACGGCGTGATCGTCGAGGGCGACGGCGGCCTGGGCGGCAGCACCGACTGCACGGGAGAGCTGTGATGAGCGCCGGCGAGGCGGCACCGTCCCTGGCCCGCAGCGTCGTCCGCTCCCCCGCGCGCGACCGCGGGGCAGAGATCACGGCCCTGGTCGAGCGGGAGGCGCCGGACCTGCTCCGCTACTTCGCGCGGCGGACGGCGAGCCCCGAGGACGCCGCGGACCTCCTCAGCGACACCCTCCTGATCCTCTGGCGGAAGGAGCGGTCGATCCCCGAGGACGAGACGCGCGCGCGGATGTGGGCGTTCGGCGTCGCACGGCGGGTGCTCTCGGGCCAGCGCCGCACCGCGACCCGGAGGAGCGCGCTCGTCGAGCGGCTGGCGGAGGAGCTCCGCATCACTCCGCCCGCACCCGCCGACGACGCGGCGGAGGACGTCCGCGCCGCGATCGCGCAGCTGAAGCCCGTCGACCAGGAGATCATCACCCTCGTCTACTGGGACGGCTTCTCCCTCGCCGAGGCGGCCGAGATCCTGTCCCTCCGCGCCGCGACCGTGCGGAGCCGGCACGCGCGGGCGCGGGCGACGCTGCGGGACGCGCTGGGGGCGGCGATGTGAGGAGGGGTGCGAAACCCCTCGCCCGGCGCCCCCGCCTGAGTAGCATCCCCCGCATGAGCAGGCTCGTCGTCTCCGTCCTCACCTCGCTCGATGGCCGCTTCGAGGGGCCCGGGCACGACCTCTCGGCGCTGCCGTTCGAGGACGCGTTCAACGACCACAACCTCGAGCTGCTGCGCCGCGCGGGCACGCTCGTCTACGGCGGCCGCTGGTTCCGCGACAATTGGGACAGCTGGAGCGCCGTCGCCGCGGACGGGACGGCGGGCGAGCGGGAGCACGAGACCGCGCGGCTGGTCACGTCGCTCGACGCGCTGGTGATCAGCGACTCCCTGGCTCCCGATCCGGAGGCGCCGTGGGCCGCCACCACCCGGATCGTGCCGCAGAAGCAGGGTCCGGCCGAGATCGAGCTGCTCAAGCAGGGCGACGGGGGCGACCTGCTGATGTTCGGCAGCGGCACGACCTGGAACCCGCTCCTCGAGCAGGGCCTGGTGGACGAGCTGATCGTCCTCGTCGGCGCCGGACTCGCGGGCGGCGGGACGCCGCTCTACTCCGGGGCGCCGCAGCACGGGCTGCGCCTCCTCGACGCGACGGTTCTGCCGGGCTCTGAGCTGGTGCGGCTCCGCTACGACGCGAGCGGGGCCGGCGAGCGGCCGCACAACCTCCGCTGAGACAGGGCGGCCTCCCTCAGGAGCCCACGCCCCTCCTCTCAGCCGACGTCGTGCGCGCCCGAGGCCGGGGCAGCTGGTGAGAGCGAGCCTCCAGCGGACTCCTCCGGCCGGCGGAGTGCCCGAGCGCACAGCCGGACCCCCAGAAGCGCAGTCGCCGCGCCTCCCGCCAGCATCCCGGCACCCACCGCCGTCCACGTCGTCAGGCTGGAGCTCGGCGCGCCGTGCAGACCGTAGAAGAGCCCGACCCCGCTGCCGACCAGAGCGGCCGCGACCAGCGGGATCGCCAGCGCCGATCCCTTCTCGGACCGCGTCCACGCCGAACTGCAGAGAACGGCGACGGCGCCGATCAGCCAGCCGACGCCGGGGACCACCAGCCAGCCGAAGGCGAAGACCAGGGAGGCCGCGACCGCGAACCACGGGCGGTCGAGGACCGTCCGTTCGTCACCGCGATGGACTCCGGCCTCGACTCCGCTCGTCATGCGTCGGAGCCTACGGAGACGGCCCGGACCGTGGCACGAAGTGGCGCGGGATCGGCCGGACGGCGCCACACCCGCCTCCGCTCGGTCCTGAGGAGCCGGTCCTGCCGAGCCGGTCCTCGAGCGCTGGCACCCGGCCTACCTGAGGCACGCCTCGGCCTCCCTCACCCCGCGACCGTCAGCGACACCTCGACCGCCACGTCCTCCGGCCCCTCCCCCAGCACCGTCTGCCGCACCTCGACCCCGTCGAGCCGCAGACCGCGGTCTCCGGCGGCGTCGAAGAGCGCGACGATCGCCGGATGCAGGGTCCCCTCGGGCAGTTCCTCCCCGTCGCGGGGGCGCCAGGTGGCGACCAGCTCGGTGCGCGCCGGGAGGATCGCGGCGAGATCGGCGAGGTCGCCCTCCGCCTCCGCCGACGTCGGCCAGCAGCAGACGAGCTCCGCCGAACCCGGCTCGCCCGCCCGGAGCGCCGTCCAGAAACGTCCCGTCGGCCCGAGCCCCGCCGCGTGCACTCGGGTGGCGAGCGCGCCGAAGATCTCGTTCGCCTCGTCGTCGCCCGGCCCGTCGGCCTCGTCCAGGGCGATCGTGAGGACCTGGCCGACGTACGGCTGCGCCGACATCGTCCGCTCGGCGACCTCGACCGGCACGGCGAGCGCCCGCAGCGCCACCTCGGCGGCCTCGAACGCCCGGTCCTCCTGCTCCCGCTCCGCGAGCACGCGCTCCCTGTGCGCCTGCAGCGCCTCCGCCGCGGTGCCGGCTCGAGTCGCCGCCGCGACCTCGGGCAGCGGCACCCCTGCGCTTCGGAGGGCGCTGATCACGACTCCGGCCCGGACCTGGGCGTCGGCGTACCGGCGGTACGACGACCGCTCGTCGACCTCCGCCGGGACCAGCACGCCCTTCTCGTCGTAGTGCCGGAGCGCCTTCACGCTCAGACCCGTGATGCCTGCGTACTCCCCGATGCCCAACATGCCTCCAGCATCCCGTCTCCCCCGGCGGGAGGGTCAACGGGCGGCGATCGCTCGGCTCGCAGCCCCGACCGGCGACGCCGGCCGGCGACAGCGGGCGGAGGAGGAATTCCCTCACACCCGAGAAGCGACTTCCTGCAGGATCAGCAAGGAGAGGCCGGCTACGGCGAGCAGGACCCCCACGGCGACAGCCACGAGAACCACGATCAGCTTCGCGCGGGAATGGGAGACCTGAGCGCCCCAGAACGAATCGTCCCGAGCCTCAAGAAAAGCGAAGCCTGCTGCCGCGACAGCGACGACCGCGAATCCTCCTGTGGTCAACTCCGTCAGATATCCCCCGACGACTCCGGCTCCCACGGTCACATAGGAGAGGAGATTCGCGACCAGCACCTGAGGCTTGCCGACTCGTCCGACGGCCATGGCGGCGAAGATGACGATCGTGGTCGCGACGGGGAACCACTCGGCGCCGATCGCACTCCCGTAGGCGAGCGCGAAGAGGACGATCCCGACCACCGAGAAGACGGCCGCGATCGCGAAGACCACGGGCTTGGGCAATGGCGCGACCAGGTTCATCGGACTCCCTCTCTCACGCGGCACGACGTCTCGTGCACGTCTCCTGGTGAGAGTAGGGCGGCCGCCTCGGTCGGGAGACTTCAGGAGGCTGCCGAGCCGCGCTGCCGAGCCGCTCGGGGAGAGCGGACTCCGGAGAAGCCCCGCCCGATCAGTCGATGACCCACCGTTCCGTTCGCGGGTCTCCCGCAACCGGAACGACCCCGCTTCAGCCCTCGCGCCTCAGCCCGCGCGCTCACCAGCCCTCGGGCCCCGCGCTCCCCGCCTCGTACTCGTCCAGCGGAGCGTCGCCCGAGGCCCAGGCGGAGAGCACCGGAGTGATGATGCGCCAGCACTGCTCGGCCACGTCGCCCGGGACCGAGAGCAGGGTGTCGCCCTGCAGGATCCCGGCGAGGACCTGCGCGTAGGGGTCGAGCGTGGCCGCGCCGGGCTGCGCCGTCAGGGTGGTGCGCTCGAGATCGGTCAGCTCGTCGGCGCTGTTCACGACCAGGTCGAGGCTGACGTCGCCGCCCTTGAGGCCGATCCGGAGGACCGTCCCGGCGTCGCCCTCGGCCGCCTGCAGGCCGCGCGGGGGCGTGGCGGCGCGGAAGTGGATCGCCACCTCCCGGCGCGGGTCGCCGATCGCCTTGCCGGAGCGGAGGACGAAGGGGACGCCCGCCCAGCGCGGGGTGTCGACCTGGAGCAGCAGCTGCGCGAGGGTCTCGGTGCCGGTCTCGGGGTCGACGTCGGGCTCGTCGACGTAGGAGGGGAAGAAGCGGCCGTCGACGCGGCCCTCGGTGTAGCGGGCGCGGCGGGCGGAGGAGGGGTCGTCGCGCCAGAGCCGCACGGCGCCGAGCACCTCGGCCATGCGCGCGTGGACCTCGTCGGGCGCGACCTCGTCGGGGCGCTCCATCGTGGTCAGCGCGAGCACCATCAGGAGGTGGCTCTGCAGCATGTCGCGCAGCGCGCCGGTCTTCTCGTAGAAGGCCGCGCGGCCCTCGATGCCGAGCGTCTCGTCGTAGACGATCTCGACCTTCTCGATCCACTCGGCGCTCCAGCTCGCCTCGAGCAGGCTGTTGCCGAAGCGCAGGCCCAGCATCCCCAGCACGGTCGCGTTGCCGAGGAAGTGGTCGATGCGCCAGAGGCGGCTGTCGGGGAGGACCTTCGCGAACGCCGCGTTGAGGGCGATCGCGTCGTCGAGGTCCTCGCCGAACGGCTTCTCGATGGCGACGACCAGCTCCTCGGGGAGGTCGAGCTCGGCGAGCGAGGCGGCGACCTTGTGCCCCATCGCCGGCGGCAGGGCGACGTAGAGCACCGGGGTCGACGGGCAGGCGTCGAGGAGGGCCTTCAGCTGCTCCGGGTCGGAGGCGTCGGTGGCGACGAAGCGCGCGCGCGACGCGAGCGCCTCGACCGTGTGCGGGGCGACTCCGGCCGCCTCGAGGCTGCGGCGGACGAGGCCCTGCCACTCCTCGTCGGTCTGGGGCGTGCGCGCCGCGCCGATCAGCGTGAGCTCGAGGTCGCGCGCGAGCTCGGCCACCCGGCCCAGGCCCGGCAGCAGCAGCCGCTCGGTGAGGTCGCCGCCCGCTCCGAGGATCGCGATGCTCCGCCGCTCGCTCCCCAGTGCCGCGGCCTCGGGGATTCCGATCTGCTCCGTCATGGTGTCTCCCTCGTAGCCGTCGTGAGTCAGCGGCCACAGTACGCGCCGGGCCCTGGCGCGAGGCCGGGAGCCGGGAGGGGTTGAGGAAGCGGGCGCGGAGTGGCAGGGCGGCGCGGTCGGGAGCGAGAGAGCTGCACGACCTCCGCTGAGACGCGGCCCGCCGTGTCGGGGCAGGGAGCCCCTTCTCAGCCGACGTCGGCGCGCGACCCGCGGACGCCCGGCCCGCCGCAGCCGTCCCGCACAGCACGTGATCCCCCCTCCAGTGCTCGTCCGGCGGTACCCTGCCCGCATGCGCCTGCGCCAGGTCGTCCTCGACACGGAGGACGCCCGCGCCCTCTCCGCCTTCTACCTCGCCCTGCTCGGCGGCGAGTACCGCCCCGGCGACGAGCCGCCCGCGGACGGCTCGGACGACGAGGCGGAGTGGGTCGCGATCGTCACCGCCGACGGCGCGAAGCTCACGTTCCAGCGGGTGGCCGCCCTGCCGCGCGCGACCTGGCCGGAGGGGCCCGTCCCGCAGCAGCTGCACCTCGACTTCATGGTCGCGGACGCCGACGAGCTCGACCGGCAGAAGACCCGGGCGCTCGCTCTCGGCGCCGAGCTGATCGAGGACAGGAGCGAGGACCCGGAGGAGGCGCTCCACGTCCTCGCCGATCCGGCCGGCCACCCGTTCTGCGTCTTCGTCGCGCCCGACTACCCGGCGGAGTAGGGGCGCGCGGCTTCAGCGAGCCGCACGCGTCGGATCACATGCCGGTGATCGTGACCGTCGTCGTCGCCGCGATCACCGCGGCTCCCGTGACACTCGCGGCGGTTCCCGCGAGGACGGCGGCGGCCGCCGGCCCTGCCCAGTGCTGCGCCGCGAGCGACCGGATCGCCTGCCGGTCCGGGATGCCGGGCCTCGGCGAGAGCGCTCCGGCCGCGTCGAGCAGGCCGATGAGCGCCGCGTCCGACGGAAGGGGCGCCGTCCGAGCCGCGAGGACCTCGGCGACCCGGATCCGCAGCCGCTCGTCCTCCACCGGCTCCACGGCGGCGACCCGCTCGAGGAGGGCGGCATGCAGCTCCCTCCGCGTGAGGCGGGCGATCCACCAGGAGACGCTGCGCGGTGCTCGCTCCGCTGCGATCCACCCGAGGGCCCCGTCGAGCACGGCGTCCCCGAGCGCGGACCGCTCCGGCCCGAGGGCGACGGCTCCGGCGTCCACCTCGACGCGCCGCTGGAGGGAGAGCTCCGCGAGGACGGAGGCGGCCAGGACGGTGTCGAGAGCGCCCGACGAAGCCGTGGGCCGCCCGTCGCTCCGCCGCAGCAGGAGGAGGAGAGCGACGGGGAGGGGCGGCTGCCCGGCTCCGGGGGGCGCACCGGCCGGCGGGGTGGTGGGAGAGGGCTGTTCCGTGGAGTTCCGTGTCGAGTCGTCCATCCCTCGAGCCTGGCACCCGACCCGTCGAGACCGCATCCGCCGGGCGACGGGTCCTCCGTCGTCCGATCGATCGACCGGCCGGACACGCCCGAGAGCCCACGTCGCGCCCCGAAGCGGACCGCTCCTCCGCCACATCGGGCGTCAGACCACCCCCGCCGCCGTCCCCGACACGATCAGGTCGGCGCGGTCGCGAGTGGCCTCGATCAGCAGCGCGTTCCGCCCGTCGACCTCGGAGGCCCAGGCGGAGGCCGCCTCGGGGGCGCGGCCGAAGGAGACGTGGCGGTCGACCAGGCGCTCGAAGCGCTCGGTCTCGGGAGTCGCGCAGAACCAGGCCTCGTCGAACTCGGCGCGCAGCAGCGCCCACGGGCCCTCGTCGACGAGGAGGTAGTTGCCCTCCAGCACGACGAGCGACGCGGAGGGGTGCACGGCCAGCGCGCCGGCCACTCCCTCGTCGACGGTGCGCTCGAAGGTGGGCGCGTAGACGACGTGGTCGGTCTCGGCGCGCAGCCTCCGCACCAGGGCGAGGAAGCCCCAGCCGTCGAACGTGTCGAGGGCGCCCTTGCGGTCGTGGCGGCCGAGCTCGTCGAGCGTGGCGTTGGCGAGGTGGAAGCCGTCCATCGGCACGAAGGCGGCGGTCCCCTCCCCCGCGAGCTCGTTCGCGCGGGCGACCACCGCCCGGGCGAGCGTGGTCTTGCCGGCCCCGGGGCTGCCGGCGATCGCGACGATCGCGCGGCGGCCCGGCGAGGTCAGCGCGAGCGCGCGCCCGGCCAGCTCGTCGAGGCCGGGCCGCACCGCGTCGGGCGCGACCTCGGTCTCAGGCCTCGCCACGGCTGCTCTCCAGCGCGTTCACCAGGAAGCCGTGGGCGTGGCGAGCGAGCGCGGGGCCGTCGTTCCAGAGGTTCCGCCACACGGCCAAGTCGTTCGAGAGGGTCGGCGAGACCACGGCCGACGAGAACGACTCGAAGGTGATGGGTCCGCGGTAGTCGATCGCGGCGAGGGCGTGGAAGAACGTCGTGAAGTCGAGGTGGCCGCTGCCGAGGTAGCCGCGGTGGTTCTCGCCGATGTGGACATACCCGAGACGATCCCCGACCAGCAGCACCGGGCGGAAGAAGTCGTCCTCCTCGATGTTCATGTGGTACGTGTCCAGGTGGATCAGGACGTTGTCGGCGCCGATGTCGTCGGCGAGGCGCAGGGCGTCCGCGGCGGTGTTGATGACGTTGGTCTCGTAGCGGTTGCAGATCTCGAGGCCGAGGGTCATGCCCTTCGTCGAGGCCTCGGCGGCGAGGTCGGTCAGCACCGAGACGACGTTCGCGCGGCCCGCGGCCGAGAGGGGCGCGCTGTACTTCCCGAGCGCGCTGTAGAGGGCGCCGGTGAAGTGGGTGCCGCCGAGCGCGTGGGTGGTCTCGAGGGAGTCGGCGAGCAGCTTCGCGCCGCGGGCCACCACCTCCGGGTCGTCGCTGGAGACGTCGGCCGAGAAGGCGAGGCCGCGCGAGCAGACGATGCCGAGGTCGTTCGCCTCGAGGGCGGCGCGGGCGGAGGCGGTGTCGAGGTTCTGCACGTCGTGCAGCGAGAGCTCCAGCAGGTCGAATCCGGCCGCCTTGGTCTGCTCGATCGTCGCGGTCACTTCGTCGGGGGTGGTGCCGCCGGCGAAGACGAGGGCGTGCACTCCGAGAGGGTTCGTGGTCATGGTGGTGCTCCTTGGTTCGAGAGGTTCAGGGGCGGCGTCGGGCCGCGGGGTCGGTGTCGAGCAGGTCCGCGAGGAACGCGTGGCCGGAGGTCGCGAGGGCGACGGGGTCGTGCCAGAGCTCGCGCCAGAGACCCATGCCCTCGGCCGAGGCCGGGGGCTGGACGGCGGGCGAGAAGCTCTCGAGGGTGAGCGGACCGCGGTAGCCGGAGTCGGCGAGCGCCGCCGCGAGCCCGGTCCAGTCGGTGCTCCCGGTGCCCAGCTCTCCGCGGTGGTTCTCGGAGGCGTGGAGGTAGCCGAGCAGGTCGCCGGCGTCGCGGACGGCGCTCGCGAGGTCGACCTCCTCGAGGTGGGCGTGGAAGGTGTCGAGGTGCAGGAGCACGTTCGGCGCGTCGAGCTCGCGGAGGAACGCGGCGGTCTGGGCGGCCGTGTTCAGCAGGTTGCTCTCGTAGCGGTTCACGTACTCCGCTCCGACGACGACGTCGGCGGGAGCGGCGGCCGCGGCGACCCTCCGCAGCACGTCGAGCGAGCGCGAGCGGGCAGCCGCGTCGGCCGCGTGCTCGTACTTGCGCATGGCCGAGTAGGTGACTCCGCCGACGTACCGCGCGCCGATCGCCTCGGCGAACCGCACGGCCGCCAGGAGCCGCTCCTCGCCGCGGCCGGCCGTGGCCTGGTCGGTGATGTCGGAGTCGGCGTCCAGCGCGAGCGAGACGACCGCGTCGATCCCGTGCTCGTCGAGCAGGTCGGAGGTCCACGCGGAGGCGTCGGGGTCGTCGGGCGCCGGGATCTCGATCAGGTCGAAGCCGATCGAGGCGGCGGCGCCGATCGCGCGGCGCCCCGACTCCGGCGTCCAGTCGCCGACGAGCAGGCCCGCGTGGACCCCGATCGGCGACGAGCGCTCCGTGCTCCCGCGGTGCAGGAACTCGGGGTGCATCAGGCGGCCTTCGCGCCCGTGATCAGCGAGACGAGCTCGTCGCCGCTGGTCTCGGCGGTGCGGCGGCCGGCGACGGCGAGGCCCGCGCGCATCACCCACACCTGGTCGCTCAGGCGCATCACCTGGTCGAAGTTGTGGCTGATCAGCAGCACGGCCACTCCGGCGTCGCGCAGCTTGAGGATGATCTTCTCGACGCGCGCCGTCTCCTGAACGCCGAGCGCCGCGGTCGGCTCGTCCATGATCACGATCTTGCTGCCCCAGCCCGCGGCCCGGGCGATCGCGACCGCCTGGCGCTGGCCGCCCGAGAGGCGGCGGACCTTGCTGGTGACCGGCGGGACGTTCACGGCGAGGTCGCCGAGCAGCTCCTGGGCCGTCTTCTTCATCTGCGTCCGGTCCAGGAACCGCACCCCGGGCACGCCCTTGGTGAGCTCGCGGCCGAGGAAGAAGTTCTGCCACACGGTCAGGTCCTCGACCAGGGCGAGGGTCTGGTGCACCGTCTCGATGCCGCCGTCCCGCGCGCCGAGCGGAGTGGTGAAGTGCACCACGTCGCCGTCGAGGGTGATGGTGCCGGAGTCGGCGGGGTGCACCCCGGAGAGGCAGCGGACGAGGGTGGACTTGCCCGCGCCGTTGTCGCCGATCAGGGCGGTGATCTCGCCGCGGCGCATCGACATCGACGCTCCCTTGAGAGCGTGGACGCCGCCGAAGGACTTCTTGATGTCCCGCGCTTCGAGCAGGATGTCGCTGGTCATGGCTGGGCTCACTTCTTCTGGTAGCGGGTGATGAGGGCGGCGAGCACGACCACCAGGCCGACGGCGAGGGGCTGGTAGAACTGCGAGACGCCGAGCAGGGTCAGGCCGTTGGTCAGCGCGGTCAGGAGGAACGCTCCGATGATCGGGCCGACGATCTTGGCCTTGCCGCCGGTGAGGCTCACTCCGCCGAGCACGACGGCCGCGATGGAGTTGAGCAGGTACTGCGTGTTGATGGCCGGCTCCGCGGCGCCGACGCGGGCGACGAGGAGGAGCGAGCCGACTCCGGCGAGGACGGCGGCGATGATGTACACCGCGATGCGCACGCGTCCGGCCTTGATGCCGTTGGCGACCGCGCTCTCCTCGTTGCCGCCGACCGCCTGCACGTGCAGGCCGAAGCGGGTTCGGAACATGACGACCCAGGCGACGACTCCGATGACCGCGGCCAGGATGATCGGGTAGCCGATGATCCCGATAGAGCCGGTGGTGAGGCGGAGCAGCTCGGGGCTGCCGACCGTGATCGGCTTGCCGTCGGAGACGATCAGCGCGAGGCCGGTCGCCACCGAGAGCGTGCCCAGTGTCGCGATGAAGTCGGTGACCTTGCCCTTCGCGATCAGGAAGCCGTTGATCACTCCGATCAGCCCCGCGAAGAGCAGGGCCGCGAGCGCCGAGAGCCAGAAGCCCCAGCCGGCGCTCCAGCCGATGCCGAAGCCGACCGCTCCGACGGTCATCGTCGCCGAGATCGAGAGGTCGATGCCGCCGGTGGTGATGACGAAGGACTGGCCGATCGAGAGGATGACCAGGATCGCGGCGGCGACGAGCATCGCCTTGATGTTGCCGAGGCTGAGGAACGTCGGCGTCGCGATCGAGAACACGATCACCAGGGCGACGAGCCCGATCGGTGCGGCGTTCTCGGCCCAGAAGCTGAGCTGACGGAGGTTCGCCAGCAGCGGGGAGGCGCTGGCCGGGGGTCGGGCGGTGACTGAGGTCATGGTCGCTTCCTGGGTTGCCATGGGCGGGAGGTCCTACTTGCTGGGGACGAGCGCGGCGAGCGGGTTGTCGAACTCCTCGAACGGCTGGGGGAAGGCGCCGAGGGCCTGCTCCGCGGTCTCGGAGGTCACGAGTGCGGTGGGCGACTCGATCTCGGCGGGGATCTCCTCGCCGGCGCCGACGGCCTCGCACGCCTGCACGCCGAGCTGGCCGATCGCGTAGGGGTACTGGGCGACGGTGGCGGTGAGGCCGCCGTCCTTCACCGACTGCAGCGCGTCCTCGTTGCCGTCGACGCTGACCACCTGGACGGAGCCGGTGAGGCCCGCGTTCTCGACGGCCTTGACGATGCCGAGGCCCATGTCGTCGTTCGCGGCGAAGAACGCCTTCACGTCGGGGTTGGCGGCGAGGATGTCGGTCGCCTTGGTCAGCGCGACCTCGCGCTTCCAGTCGGCCGCGGCCTCCTGGACGACGGTGAGGTCGGAGCCGATCGCGGCGGTGAAGCCGTCGACGCGGGCGGCGCTGGTGACGTCTCCCGAGACTCCGCCGATGACGGCGACCTCGGAGCCGGCGGGCAGCTGCTGCAGGAGGAAGTCGCCGGCCTTGCCGCCGGCGGCCTCGTTGTCGGTGCCGATGTAGGTGGTCACGTCGAGGTTCGCGGCCTCGACCGCGTCGGGGTCGAGCGGGCTGTCGATGTTGACGATCGTCTTGCCGGTGGCGGAGGCGAGGGCCTGCACCAGGTTCGTGCCGCTGATCGGGTTGACGATGAGGCAGCCGAAGTCCTGGCCGGCGACGGTGGTGAGCTTGTCGGCCTGGCCGGTGGTGTCGCCGATGTCGGCGGCGGCCTGCACCGAGACGTCCACGGAGTCGTCCTTCGCGGTGTCCTCGATGCCGTTCTCCATCGCCTGGAAGAAGGGGTTGTCGAGGCCCTTGATGACCGCGGCGACCTTGGTCGATCCGGAGCCGCCGGCGGCCGTGTCGCCACCCGAGGCGCAGCCGGTGAGGAGGAGTGCGAGGGCGCCGACCGGTGCGAGAACCGGGAGGAGGCGGCGTGCTGTGCGGTTCATCGTCATCCTTGAGGATCAGTGGCACCACTGCGTGCCGGTGTGTGAAAACTACCCGGGCTTTCGCGTTACCGCAATACGAAAGTCGGGGAACTTCAGGTTTTCCGTCGGCAGGCATGTACGCTGACCGTGACAAGAGGGGGAGCGATGACGGGGTACTCCACCGGCGAGGCCGGTTCGCACGTGGCCGACGTCCTCGCGCTGTTCCGCGAGCAGGGCGAGGTCTCGCGCAACGCCGTGATGGAGCAGACGGGGCTCTCCCGCTCCACCGTCAACCAGCGCCTCGCGACCCTCGTGGAGCTCGGCCTGATCGCCCCCACCACCGGCGGCGAGTCGACCGGCGGGCGCCCCTCGAGCATGTTCGCGATGAACCTGGTCGGCACGGTGTTCCTCACCGCCGACATCGGGGCGAGCGGATTCGTCGCCGCCGCCTGCGACCTGCGCGGCACCCCCCTCCGGCACGAGAGCGGCGTCGTCGACGTCTGGGAGGGGCCGGACGCCGTGCTCTCGCTCGTGATCGCCGCGTTCGAGCGGCTGCAGCAGGGCGACGCGGTCGCCGGCATCGGCGTCGGAGTCCCGGGGCCGGTCGAGTTCGCCGCCGGGCGCGTGCGCAACCCGCCGATCATGACCGGCTGGGACGACTTCGACATCGCCGGCTACTTCGCCGAGCCGTACGAGGGCGTGCAGGTCGTCATCGAGAACGACGCGAACGCCCGCGCCCTCGCCGAGTCGCGCCACCACGGCTCCGACAACCTGATCAGCCTGAAGCTCGGCACCGGCATCGGCTCGGGCCTCGTCTTCAACGGAGCGACGATCCGCGGAGCCGTCGGCGCGGCCGGCGACATCGGCCACACCCGCGCGGTCACGGGCACGGTCGACGCGGATCCGCTGCCCTGCCGCTGCGGCAACGCCGGCTGCGTGGAGGCGTACGCGAGCGGCTGGGCCCTCGTCCGCGACCTCTCGGCCGACGACCCCTCGATCAAGCACGTCGCCGACGTCACGGCCCGCGTGCTCCGCGGCGACATGCGCGCCACCCAGGCGGTGCGCCAGGCCGGCCGCGTCCTCGGCGAGGCGGTCGCCGACCTCGTCAACATCCTCAACCCGCGGACCATCGTGATCTCGGGCCAGCTCGGCGACTGCGGCGAGGTGCTGATGTCGGGCCTGCGCGAGCGCGTCTACCTGCGCACCCACCCGCTCGCCACGCGGCACCTGACCATCCACACGTCGGACCTGGGCGAGCTGGCCGGCGTGATCGGCCTCGCCCTGACGACCGCCGACCAGGTCTTCAGCCGCGAGCGCTTCGACCGCGAGGCGAGCGCCGAGAGCCCCCGCGCGGCGGCCGCCGCGAGCTGAGCGGGAGCGCCCTGCCGCGCCCGGCAGCGGCGGGACCGGCGTGAGCGACCCCCTCCGCCCCGCGCACTGTTACGCCCGGCGACGAAGGGTTACGCCGGGCGACGCGGGCCGGGACGGGCGGGCCCGCGGTGCTCCATCATCGTGTCCGGGACGACGCGGAGAGGCCGCGGCCGCCCGACCCGTCCGAAGGAACGCGATGATCCGGCTCGAGCAGCTCAGCAAGTCGTACGGTCCGGCGACCGTGCTCGACCGCCTCGACTTCTCGGTCGCGACCGGCGAGATCTTCGCCGTCGTCGGCCCGAGCGGTGCGGGCAAGAGCACGCTCGCCGCCTGCGTGAACCTCCTGGAGCGGCCCACCTCGGGCACGGTCGTCGTCAACGGGGAGGCGCTCTCGCAGCTCTCGGAGGAGCGGCTGCGCGTCGCCCGCCGTCGCATCGGCACCGTCTTCCAGTCCGACGGACTCTTCAGCCGCCGCACGGCAGAGCAGAACGTGGCCCTGCCGCTGGAGTACCTCGGCGTCACCGCCGCCGAGACGAAGCGCCGCGTCGCGGAGCTGCTCGAGCGCGTCGGCCTCTCGGACCGCGCCCGCTACTACCCGCACCAGCTCTCCGGCGGTCAGCGCCAGCGCGTCGGCATCGCCCGCGCGCTCGCCCTCCGCCCCTCGGTGCTGCTCTCGGACGAGGCCACCTCGGGCCTCGACCCCGCCTCGACCACCGCGATCACCACGCTCCTGAAGGAGCTGCGCGACGACCTGGGCCTCTCGATCCTCTTCATCACCCACGAGATGGAGACGGTGCGCCAGGTGGCCGACTCCGTCGCCCGCCTCGACCACGGCCGCATCGTGGAGTCGGGGCGCCTCGTCGACCTGTTGCGCGACCCCGCGTCCCCGCTCGGCCTCGCCCTCAACCCGGTGCGCCCCTCCGTCGCGCCCGGCCCGGGTCTGGGCGAATGGGTGGTGGGCTACTCCCGCTCCGGAGTGCCGACCGACTGGGTCACCCGGCTCGCGGAGGCGGTCGGCCCCGTCTCGCTGCTCGGCGCGGCGATCGAGACGGTGGACGGGCAGGCGGTCGGCCACGCGACGATCGGGCTCGGCCCGGTCGACGAGGCGCGGCTCACCCGTGCGGCGGCCGAGCTCGGCCTGTCGGTCCGGCCCGCCGGCGTGCGCGTCCTCGCCGAGGAGGTGGCGGCGTGATCCTCCACCTCGACAACAAGGTCCCGCTCGAGCAGATCCCCGCGCTGGTGCTGCCGGCGCTCGGCGAGACGCTGATCATGGTCGGCATCGTCATGGCGATCGTGGTGCTGGTCGGCGTGCCGCTGGGCGCTCTCGTGCACAACCTCGCTCCGGGCGGCCTGGCCGAGAACCGGGCCGCCCACCAGGTGCTCAGCGCCGTGATCAGCGTCGGCCGCTCGCTGCCGTTCCTCATCCTGATGGCGTCGATCATGCCGTTCACGCGCCTGATCACCGGCACCAACATCGGGATCGTGGCGGCCGTCGTGCCGATGTCGATCGCGGGGATCGCCTTCTTCACCCGCATCGTCGAGAACGCGCTGCGCAGCGTGCCGCTCTCGCTCACCCGCGTCGCCCGCGCCTCCGGAGCGTCGCGGCTGCAGGTGGTGCGGACCGCCCAGCTGAGCGAGGCGGTTCCGCAGATCATCGGCGGCCTGACGATCAACACGATCGCGATGATCGAGTACTCGGCGATCGCCGGCACGATCGGCGCCGGGGGCATCGGCTACGTCGCGGTGACCTACGGCTACCAGCGCTTCGACACCACCGTCATGCTCGCCACCATCGTGATCCTGGTCGCCACTGTCGCGACCGTGCAGCTCACCGGCGACGCCCTCGTCCGCGCGACCACGCCCGGCGCCTCCCGCTCGCGGCGAGCGCCCCGGGTCGCGGCCGCCGTCTAGAACCACCACTCCTCCTCCTGCGCCCTCGGGCGTCCCTCCCGCGCGCCCGCGCGCCCCCTCTTCGAAAGGCACCGCCATGTCCACTCCCGACGACCTCGGATTCGATCTCACGAAGAAGCGCCGCTGGCCCTGGATCGCCGGAGCGGCCGTCGTCGTGGTCGGCGTCGCCTCCGCGATCGCCGTCCCGCTCCTCTCCCCCGCCGTCTCGGCCAACGAGCAGGAGGGCGCGACGCTCTACGTCGCGACCGCCGAGGGCAACGCCTCCGAGCAGGCCCTGGTCGACTTCGTCGCGGAGGAGGTGGCGCCGCGCTACGGCATCACCGTCGCCTTCAAGGGGCTCTCGGACAGCAACACCATCAACCGCGCGGTGAGCGAGGGCGAGGTCGCGGCCACGGTGTACCAGCACAAGCTCTGGCTGGGACAGGTGCTCGAGGCCAACCCCGACTTCGAGGAGGAGGCGGCCACCCCCGTCTTCCGCTGGGGCTTCGGGCTCTGGAGCGACAAGTACTCCGACGTCTCCCAGATCCCCGACGGCGGCACGGTCTCGCTCTACTCCGACCCCGCCAACGAGGCGCAGGGCCTCTGGCTGCTGCAGAACGCCGGCCTGATCACGCTGAAGCCGGGCACGGAGCCGGGCACCGCGACCCAGGACGACATCGCCGAGAACCCGAAGAACCTGCAGTTCACGCTGCTCGACTTCGCCGCCCAGTCGCGCGCGCTGCCGGACCTCGACGCGGCCGTCGGCTACACCGAGTACTACCTCGCCGCCGGCATCCCGATCGAGCAGCAGATCTTCGCCCCGCAGGCCCCCGACGACTTCGCCGGGCAGCTCACCATCGGCTCGAAGTACCGCGACACCGAGAACGTGAAGAAGCTCGTCCAGGCCTTCCAGGACCCGGCCGTGCAGGAGTTCCTCGCCACGAACGAGACGGTGAAGGGGATCCTGCTGCCGATCGACGGCTGAGCAGGGCCGGAGCGACGGGGTCGCCTGAGGAGTCGCGCGCGGCTTCTCGGGCGACTCGGCGTCTGCGGACGTAGCGTGGGCTCATGAACACGTTCACTCTCCACAACGGTGTCGAGATCCCCGCCCTCGGACTCGGCGTCTTCCAGACTCCGCCCGACGAGACCCGCGCCGCCGTCGCCGCCGCGCTCGACGCGGGGTACCGGCACATCGACACGGCGGCGGCCTACGGCAACGAGCGCGAGGTGGGCGAGGCGATCGCCGGCCGCGACGACGTCTTCCTCGAGACGAAGGTGTGGATCAGCGACTACGGCTACGACGAGACGCTGCACGCCTTCGACAAGAGCGCGGGCAAGCTCGGCGTCGAGCGGATCGACCTGCTGATCCTGCACCAGGCCCTGCCCGAGGCCTTCGACCGCACCCTCGACGCCTACCGGGCGCTCGAGCGGCTGCTCGCCGACGGGAGGGTGCGGGCGATCGGCGTGAGCAACTTCATGGTCGAGCACCTCACCCGCCTGCTCGCCGAGACCGACGTCGTCCCCGCGGTGAACCAGCTCGAGGTGCACCCGTACTTCCAGCAGCGGCGGGTCGAGCGCTTCGGCTGCGAGAACGACATCCTCACCCAGGCCTGGTCGCCGATCGGCGGCATCACCGCCTACCGCGACTCCCCGCGCCGCAGCTTCGACGACCCGGTGCTCCTCGAGCTCGGCGCCAAGTACGGGAAGACGGCCGCGCAGGTGATGCTGCGCTGGCACCTGCAGGAGGGCCGCCAGGTCATCCCCAAGTCGACCCGCCCCGAGCGCATCGCCGAGAACATCGACGTGTTCGACTTCGCGCTCTCCGGCTCGGAGCTCGCCCGCATCGACGCCCTCGAGGCCGGCGTGCGCGGCGGACCGGAGCCCGAGGCCGTGACGCTGGAGGCGTACGGCCGCGACATCCCCGAGGCGTGAGGAAGGCGCCCGCGACGGGAACACCGGAGCCGTCGCGGGCGTTGCCCTCACCATGAGCGTTCCCCTCTCCATCCTCGACCTCGCCCCCATCGCCCCCGGTGAGACCGCTCGCGACAGCTTCGCCGCCTCCGTCGCCCTGGCCCAGGAGGCCGAGCGGAACGGCTACCGCCGCGTCTGGTACGCCGAGCACCACAACATGGCGAGCATCGCCTCCAGCGCGACCTCGGTGCTCATCGCGCACGTCGCCTCGCAGACCTCCACGATCCGCCTCGGCTCCGGCGGCGTCATGCTGCCGAACCACTCCCCGCTCACCATCGCCGAGCAGTTCGGTACCCTCGAGACGCTGCACCCGGGCCGGATCGACCTCGGACTCGGCCGCGCCCCCGGCAGCGACCAGGCGACCTTCCGCGCGCTCCGCCGCGACCCCGACTCCTCCGAGCGCTTCCCGCAGGACGTGCTGGAGCTGCAGGCGTTCCTCGCCGGCGAGTCCCGCATCCCCGGAGTGAGCGCGACGCCGGGCGCCGGCACCCGCGTCCCCCTCTACATCCTCGGCTCCTCGCTCTTCGGCGCGCAGCTCGCGGCCGCTCTGGGCCTGCCGTACGCGTTCGCCTCGCACTTCGCTCCGGACGCGCTGCACCAGGCCGTCGCGGAGTACCGCCGCGGCTTCCGCCCCTCCGAGCAGCTCGACGCGCCCTACGTGATCGCCGGGATGAACGCCATCGCCTCCGACACCGAGGAGGACGCGCAGGAGCAGTTCGCGCAGATGAAGCGCGCCCGCCTGATGATGCTGCTGCGCCAGAGCGGGCAGATCCCCGTCGGCCAGACATTCGACGACGAGGAGCTCGACGCCCTGCTCAGCGCGCCGATCGGCGCCCACGTCGCGAGCATGACCACCTACACCGGTGTCGGCACCGGCGACCAGGTGGCCGACTACACCGCCGACTTCGCCCGCTCCGCCGACGCCGACGAGGTCATCGTCGCCCACGCGTCGCTGCAGACGGAGGCGCGCCTGCGCTCGGTCGCGCTCCTCGCGCAGTCGAACGCGCGCGTCGCCGCCTGACGGGCGGGCGGTCGAGTCCGTCGGCGCCGCCGCACGGGCCCCGCGCGCGACCGGGGCCGCGCATCGGCGGGCGTGCGGCGCGAATCGGCGGACTCCTGTGAAAGTGAGCCTCTAACGGGGGCCACCTCACAGGGGGCGACTCCAGGAGGAGCGCGTCCGCGGTGCCAGGCTGAGCCCTGTGTCGACGATGACGGGCAAGCGGCGTGAGCCCGGGGACAGCCCTGCGCGGTCGGCGGCCCTGCTGCTGCGGGTCTGCACGGGCGACCGGACCGCCTTCCGGCAGCTCTACTCGCTCACCGCGGGCCGGGTCGTCTCCGTCGCGGACGCCGTGCTCGACGACCGCGCCGCCGCCGAGGAGGTCGCGCAGGAGGTCTACCTCGAGCTCTGGCGCACCGCGCGCTCGCTCGACCCGGGCCGTCCCGTGCTCGCCTTCCTGGCCCAGGTCGCGCACCGCCGTGCCGTGGACCGCGCCCGGGCGGACCGGTCGGCGCGGCGCCGGGAGCTGCAGTACACGGTCCTCGACCGGCCGCGCGATCACGAGTGGGAGCGCTCGGACGTCCGGCTGGCCCTGGCGCCCGCGGCCGGCGCGATCCGGCAGCTCGCCGCCATCCACCACGACGTCCTCTACCTCGCCTACGTCCGCGGGTACAGCCACTCCGAGATCGCGGAGGAGCTGTCGATCCCGCTCGGCACCGTCAAGACCCGGCTGCGCGACACCCTCATCCGCCTGCACACCCACCTGCAGTCCGCCGGCCCGGCGGATCCGGACGGCGGACCGGGACGGCGCATCCGGCACTGACCGGTGGCGCGAACGCCTCTACGCGACCGGGGTCGCACGCTTCCGGACCGTGTCCGGCCCGCTCAGCCCGCCTGCGTCGCGCCCGAGACCGCGAGCCCGACGATCACCGTGAGCACCGTCGTCCACAGCGCGATCGCGACGCCCTGCCAGAGCAGGATCCGCCCGCGGCCGACTCCGGCGCCCGCCAGCATCACCGCGGTGAAGTGCGTCGGGAGCAGCAGCGGCCCCAGCAGGCTCACGCCCGGGACGCCGTAACGGGTGAAGGCCCGCTGGAACTTCTCGCGCCGCGGAGTCGTCCGCTTCGCCTCCGAGCGGCCCGTGATCGCCGAGCGGACGCCGGTGCCCAGCAGCACGAGCAGCGCCACGCAGACGAAGTTGCCGATTGCCCCCGCAAGCCCGGCGACGACCGGGTGGATGCCGCCGATGATCCCGATGCTCGCCGCTCCCTCGCCCTCGATGAAGGGGACGGCCCCGGCCGCGGCGACGACGAGGGGCTGCACGAGCTCGGGAACGCGGCCGATCAGGTCCTGGAATCCGAGGATCGCGTCGCTGATGATCGTCATGGTCGTGCCTTCCGGTACGTGGCCCCGGCTCTCGGGACTCCTCCATCCGACCGTGTCCGCGAGTGCCGCGGCAGTGCCGCCGGGTCACCGCGTCCCGGGAGGATCGACGGCCCGAGGGGTGACAAGTGTCATGGTCGTAGCCTGGGCCGCATGGTGAACTCGACCGAGCCGGATCCGCCCGTGCGCGCGGGCCGCGGCGTCGCCGTGACCTGGTGGTACACCCTCGCGTCAGCCGCCTCCTTCGTGGTGATCGTCCTGGCCGTCTGGTCCGTGGCGGTGCTGAGCGCCGAGGCCGAGGAGTGGCGGAAGGCCGCCTACTTCCTGGGCGCGGCCGCCTGGGTCGCGGTGTTCTCGCCGACCGCGCTCGCGTACCGGCGCGCCGACCGCGAGGGCCCGGTGCGCCTCCGGGCCGCGCCGACCCTGGTCTTCTGCCTCGGAGTGGCGGCCGCGGCGCTCACCGGCACGGCCGCCGGGAGCCTCGCGCTCGGGCTCTCGCTCGCCGCGACCCTGGTCGCCGTGCTGCCCTGGCAGAGCGGGGTGCGGCTCCGGGTGATGGTGCTCTGCACGATCGTCCTCGCGGTCGCGGCGGTGCTCGAGCAGACGCGCGCGGCGCCGGACGCGTCGGCCGCGCTCTCGACCCTCCTGCTGTTCGCGACGCTGCTGCCCCTGACGGTCGTCAGCGCGCTGTGGTGGTGGGACATCGTCCGCGAGCTCGACCGGGCGCGCGCCGCCGAGGGCCGGCTCGCCGCCGCCCAGGAGCGCCTGCTGCTCGCCGGCGACGTGCACGACCTCCAGGGGCACCACCTCCAGGTGATCGCGCTGCAGCTCGAGCTCGCCGAGCGCCTCCTCGGCAGCGACCCGGAGGCCGCTCTCGAGCAGCTGCGCGCCGCCCAGCGCTCGGTCGACGGCGCCCGCACCGGCACCCGCGAGCTCGCGACGCGCTTCCGCAGCGTCCCGCTCGTCGACGAGCTGGCCAACGCCGCCGACCTGCTCCGCTCGGCCGGGCTCCGCGTCGAGCTCGAGGTCGACCCGGCGGCGGCTCACGCGCCGGCCGAGACGCTCGGGCCGGTGGTCCGCGAGACGACGACGAACATCCTCAAGCACGGCGGCGGCTCCAGCGCGCGGCTGCGGCTCGCGCGGGAGCAGGACGAGTGGCGGTTCGAGGCGGTGAACGACCTGGCACCGGACGCGGAGGAGGCGGACGGGACCGGCTCGGGCGTCCTCGGCATGGCGGAGCGGGTCGAGCGCGCGGGCGGGACGCTGCGCGCCGGGGCGGTCCGCCTCTCCTTCGAGCTGGACGCGCGCCTGCCGGTGGGGAGCGACTCGTGATCCGGGTGCTGATCGCCGACGACGAGGACATGATCCGCACGGCTCTGGCCGCGCTCCTCCGCCTCGAGGAGGACCTCGAGATCGTGGGCGAGTGCCGCGACGGCGAGCAGGCGGTCGCGGAGGCGCTGCGCCTGCAGCCCGACGTGTGCCTGTTCGACGTCGAGATGCCCGGGCTCGACGGGATCGAGGCGGCGGAGCGGCTGCGCCGGGTCTCGGCGACGCGGGTCGTGGTCGTCACCCGGCACGCGCGGCCGGGGGTCCTGCGGCGAGCGCTCGGAGCGGGCGTCAGCGGCTTCCTGCCGAAGTCGCGCCGGGTCGAGGACGTCGCCGAGGTGATCCGCCAGGTCGCGAGCGGACGTCGCTACGTCGATCCGGAGATCGCCGCCGACGCCCTGGCGAGCACGCGCAGCCCGCTGACCGACCGCGAGCTCGACGTGCTCAGCGCCGGCTCCCGCGGCGAGACGATCGGCGAGATCGGCGCGGCGCTGCACCTCTCCTCCGGCACCGTCCGCAACCACGTCTCGTCGATCCTCCGCAAGCTCGACGTCGACACCCGCCAGCGCGCGGTCATCGAGGCCCGCGAGCGCGGCTGGATCTGAGCGAGGCGCCGCAACGGCAGCCACTCCGCAGGAGTCGTCGCACTCGCGCTCGAGTGCGACGACTTCTGCGTTCTCGCGAGCGGTGCCCGTCAGGCCGTCGGCGTCCAGATCCGCATCGTCGACGGCCCGCGGTTCGCCCAGCGGTGGTACGGCCGGAACTCCGCCTCGAAGCGCCGCCCCTCCTCCACCGGCACGGAGCCGTAGGGCCAACCGGGAGCCGCCTCGCGCGCCACGAGGGACACGCGCGCTCCCTCCGCCGTCACGACGGGCGGCACCGAGGCGTCGACCGCGATGTGCTCGGTGTCCAGGCCCTCGGGCAGGTCGAGCGACTCGATCGCGAGCACGAACGGCCCGCGCTCGAGGGCGACCTGGCCGCGCACCGCGTCGATCCGGGGGTGCGGGGCGACGAAGCGGGCCGTCATCGGCAGCGAGAGCCGCACGGTGTCGCCGGCGGAGAACGCCCGGCGGACGGTGACGGTCGGCGTCGAGACCGGCTCGCCGTCGAGCAGCGCCGAGCCCCGCGCGAACGGCGGCACCCGCAGCGTCAGCGCGAACTCCGCGTCCTCGAGGATCCGCACGACGATCTCGCCGTCGGCCGGGTACTCCGTCTCGACGCGCAGCGCGACGCCTCCGGTGCGCACCTCGTACGCGCCGTACTGGTGGAGCTGCACCCCGTCGTCGGTGGCGGTCGCGAAGCCGAGCTCCACGCTCGCCAGGGTGCGGGCGGTGTTGGTCGGGCAGCACGAGACCCAGAACCAGGGCGCGCGGAGGCTGGACTGCGCGCGGTCGGTCTCGCGCGACTCGTCCGGTGCCACTCCGTCGACGCGCTGCTGCAGCGTGTTCGTGTAGAAGAAGGCGCGGCCGTCCTCGCGGGTGGCGGGGAGCACCGCGTTCAGCAGCGTCCGCTCCATCAGGTCCGCGTAGCGGTGCTCGTTCGAGCCGAGCAGGAGCCGCCAGCTGAGCATCGTGGAGCCGATCGCCGCGCAGGTCTCGGCGTAGGCGCGATCCGGCGGCAGCTCGTAGTCGGCGCCGAAAGCCTCGTCCTGGTGGTGCGAGCCCATCCCGCCCGTGACGTAGGTGCGCCGCTCGACGGTCGCCTCCCACTGGCGGCGGACCGCCTCCTCCAGCTCGGCGTCGCCGGTCTCGACCGCGACATCGAGAGCCCCGGAGGCGAGGTAGAGGGCCCGCACCGCGTGGCCGCGCAGCACCTCCGCGTCGCGCACGGGCACGTCGTCCTGGAAGTACTCGGCGCCGAACGCGATCGGCTTCAGCGTCCCCGTCCCGCGGCGCTCCACGAAGAGGCGGGCCAGCTCGAGGTAGCGCTCCTCCCCCGTCGCCCGCGCCAGCTCGGCGAGCGCCGGCTCGATCTCGGGGTGGCCGCACACGGCGACCCTCCCCTCGGGCCCGAACTCGCGGTGCACGTGGTCGGCCAGCCGTCGGGCGACCTGCGGCAGGAGGTCGTCGTGCCCGGTGCGGAGCCGCGCCACGGCGGCCTGGATCAGGTGCCCGAAGCTGTACAGCTCGTGGCCCCACTCCAGGTCGGAGTAGCGCGCGCGCTGGCCGGGCCGGCCGAAGCTCGTGTGCAGGTACCCGTCCGGGTCCTGGGCGGAGGCGACCCGCGCGACGAGGTCGTCGTACCGCTCCTGCAGCCCGGCGTCGTCGCTCCGGCCGAGCTCCCAGGCCATGGCCTCGAGGAGCTTGTAGACCTCGGAGTCCACGAACTCGATACCCGCGTGCGCGTCGCCGCTCTCGGCTGACGAGATCGAGCCGTCGGCCGCGCGGTCGAAGTTGCCGGCCCAGCCGACGCGCTCGATCCACGAGCGGCAGTGCTCGATGACGGCGGAGGAGTTGAGGTCCTGGTAGTGCTTCCAGAAGCCGCCGGTGAGGCGGATCTCGTCCTGGCGCAGCGGCCGGAGCACGCTCCGCGAGGGGGCGACCGGGCCGCCGAGGGCGGTGGCGGTGGGGGCGGTGAGGGTCACGGTGTCTCCTTGGAGGGACGGGTCAGTCCTTGACGGCGCCGGCGGTGACTCCCGCCGAGACGTACCGCTGCGCGACGACGAGGAGGACGGCGGCCGGGAGCGAGGCGACCACGGCGGTCGCCATGATCGAGTTCCACTCCTGGTTGTTGTTGCCGATGTACTTGTAGATGCCGAGGGTGATCGGCTGGAGCTTCCCGCCGCTGTCGAGCGTCGAGGCGAAGATGAAGTCCGACCAGGCCCAGAGGAACGCGAACAGCGAGACGGTGACGACGGAGTTGCGGCTGATCGGCATGATCACCGAGGTGAAGGTGCGCCAGGCGCTCGCTCCGTCCATCCGGGCGGCCTGGGTGAGCTCGTCGGGGATCCCCGACATGAAGGCCGTGAAGATCAGCACGCCGAACGGCACCGCGATGGTGGAGTCGGCCACGATCAGGCCCGGGATCGAGTTGAGCAGCCCCAGGTTGAGGTAGATGGCGTAGAAGCCCATCGCCATGATGATCGCCGGGATCATCTGCGCGATCAGCAGCACGAACGAGAGGGCCTGCCCCCCGCGGGGCCGCAGCTTCGCCAGCGAGTACGCGGCGGGAGCGGCGATCGCCACGGTCAGCAGCACCGTGCCGAGGCCGACGACGAGGCTCGTGCCCAGGTAGGGCAGCTGCTCGCTCAGCACCGCCTGGTAGCCGGTGAACGTGGGAGAGAACGGGAACCAGTCCGGCGGATCCTTCCGCATCGAGCCGGTCGGAGTGAGGGAGACGTTGATCATCCAGTAGACGGGGAACAGCATGACCGCCGTGAGGGCGATCCCGACCACCGTCAGGTACCAGGGGCGGCGCGCGGTCACGAGTCGGCCTGCTTCCGCTGGACGCGGATGTACACGAGGCCGAAGACGAGGGCCAGGATGATCAGCAGGTTGCCGACGGCCGCGGCCGGTCCGAAGTCGGGCAGCATCGAGCCGAAGCCGAGCTGGTACGTCCAGGTGGCGAGCGTGGTCGAGGAGTCGGCGGGGCCGCCCTTCGTCATGATCCAGATGATGTCGAACACCTTCAGCGTGTAGACGAGGCCGAGCAGGATCGTGATCGCCGACACCGGCCGCAGCAGCGGCAGCGTGATCCGCCAGAACTGCTGGGCGCCGGTCGCGCCGTCGAGCGAGGCCGCCTCGTAGAGGTCCTGCGAGATGTTCTGCAGGCCGGAGTAGAGGATCACCAGGTTGAACGGGATGCCGATCCAGATGTTCGCGATCAGGACCGCGATCAGCGAGGTGGTCGGCGAGGTGAGCCAGTTGATCTGGCCGATCCCGAACGACTCCAGGAACGCGTTCACGATGCCGGAGTCGCTGTTGAGCATCCACGACCAGGTCGACGCCGAGACGATCAGCGGCAGGAGCCACGGCACCAGGAACAGCGCCCGGAGCGTGCTCGCCAGGGGGAAGCGGCGGTAGAAGAACACGGCGAGCGCCAGCCCCAGCGTGAACTGGAAGAGGAGCGAGACGCCGGTGAACACCGCCGTGTGCAGCAGCGCCGGGCCGAAGGTCGCGTCCTGGAACACCTGGACGTAGTTGTCGAACCAGACGAAGGGCGCGTTCCCCTGCACGAACGAGCGGACCGTGTAGTCCTTCAGGCTCAGCTCGAGGTTGCGGTAGAGCGGGAACGCGTAGAAGACGAGCAGGTAGGCGACGAGCGGGGCGAGGAACGCCCACGCGACCAGGCGGCCGCCCTCGGGGCGCCGGCGGCGCCGACGGCTCTCGGCGGCCGGGGCGGGCCGGGCCGGCGGCTCGGTGCCGCGCCGCAGGAGGCGGGCGGTCTCGGTGGCAGTGGTCATGGTCTCTCCCGTCCCCCCGGCCGGTGCGCGGAGCACCGGCCGGAGGGACCTCGTTCGGGGAGCGGGAGCCCCCGGTCGTCCTACTTCGTGGCGGATTCGGCGGCCGACTGGGCGGCCTTCAGGGCGTCCTCGGGAGACTGCGAGCCGCTGAGCACGGTCTGCACCGCGCCCCACAGCTGCTCCGAGATCTTCGGGTACTTCGTGCCGAGGTCGTCCGAGGTGCGGCCCTTCGCGGCCTGCACGGCGGTGACCCACGGCTCGAGGTCGGCGTTGCCGGCGACCTGCTCCTGCTGCGCCTCGGCCGTCGGCGCGATGTACGAGAGCGTGTTGTCGGTCGTGACCAGGCTCTCCGTCGAGGTCAGGCACTCGGCGATCTGCTTCGAGGTCTCGTAGCGCGCCGTGTCCGACTGCACCGGGAGGGTGAGGAACTCGCCTCCGGTCGGTGCGGGGGCCGCTCCGCCGTCCTTCGACGGGATGGTCAGGACGCCGTAGTCGATCCCCGAGGCCTTCGCGTTCGCCAGCTGCCAGGTGCCGTTCTCGCCGAACGCGTACTCGCCGGTCTCGAACTCCTGCCAGCTCGTGGTCTGCGTGTTGCCGATCACGGAGTTGGGCGCGTAGCCCTTCTGCAGCCAGTCGCTCCAGAGCGAGACGGCGTCGACCGCGGCGGGCGAGTCGAGGTCGGTCAGCTCGGCGCCGGAGCCCCAGAACCACGGCAGGAACTGGAAGGTCCCCTCCTCCGTGCCGATGCCGGAGAACGTGATGCCCTTGCCGCCGGAGGCGGTGACCTTCTCGAGCGCGTCGGTCAGCCCGGCCCAGTCGGTGATGGAGGCGGCGTCCACGCCGGCCTTCTCGAGCACGGCCTTGTTGTAGTACAGCGCGAGCGTGTTGGCGCCGATCGGCACGCCGAAGGTGTCGCTGCCGGTCTGGCCGGCCGCGAGGATGTTCGCGTCGATCCCCTCGGTGGAGAGCCCGGACTCGGCGGTCGTGGTCAGGATGCCCGACTCCGCGAGCGTCGAGACCACGGGGTTGTCGACGAGCAGGAGGTCGGGCGAGTTGCCCTGCTGACCGGCGAGCAGCGCCTTGTTGGTCAGGTCGGTGGTGTCGTAGCCGGTGCGCTCGACGGTGACGCCGGCCTCGGTCCCGCAGGAGTCGATGAGCTTCGCCCAGTCGGACGACTCGTCGAACTGGGGGTACGGGTCCCAGAACGTGTAGCTGCCTCCCGCGGCGGAGCCGGAGTCGCCCCCGGTGCCGCTCGCGCAGCCGGTCAGTGCGGCGGCGGCCGTCCCCAGCAGGACGGCGGCGGCGAGGCCCCGAGCGTGCTTCCTCGTCTTCACGGATGATCCCTTCGTCGTTGACGGATTCCTCGGCAGTCGTCCCGATCGTCTACGCCGGGCCGAAACTACTTTCTGTCGGGTAAACCTAGGCAGGGGCGGTCAGCGCGTCAAGAGATGCGACCTTTTCGGTCTTTTCGGTTTTTCGCCGGAGTCGTGCGAGGATCGACGCGGCGGCCCGCCGGGCCCGGAACGGAGGCGCGGTGCCACCACGCAAGCCCACCGGCACCATCACGCTCACCGACGTGGCGGCCGCCGCCGGCGTCTCGATCGCCACCGCCTCCAAGGCGCTCAACGGCCGCGACCAGGTGCGCGCCGAGACCCGCCAGCGCGTGCTGGACGCCGCCGAGGCCCTCTCCTTCACCCCGAACCCGTTCGCGCAGGCCCTCAACTCCCGGCGCACGGGCACCATCGGGATGCTCACCAACGATCTCGACAACCGCTTCGTGCTCCCCGTGCTGCTCGGCGCCGAGGACGCGTTCGGCGCAGGATCGACCTCGGTGCTCCTCTGCGACGCCCGCGGCGACTCGATCCGCGAGCAGCACCACATCAAGAACCTGCTCGCCAAGCGCGTCGACGGGATCGTGGTGCTCGGCCGGACGACGAACCCGCGCCCCTCGATCACCCGCACCATCCCGGTGCCGGTCGTCTACGCCTACGCGCCCTCGGAGGATCCGCGCGACTCCTCCTTCACGCCCGACAACGTGCAGGCCGGCGTCCTCGCCGCCCGCCACCTGATCGAGCGCGGACGGACGAGGATCGCCCTCGTCAACGGCGAGCCGAGCTACACCGCCGCGCACGACCGCGCCCGGGGCGTCGAGCAGGCGCTGACGGAGACGGGGCTGCCGCTGGTCGGCGGCGGCGTCCTCTTCGGGCAGTGGTCCGAGAGCTGGGGCCGCCAGTGCGCAGAGACGCTGCTGCGCGCGCATCCGGACCTCGACGCGATCATCTGCGCGAGCGACCAGATCGCCCGCGGCACCCTCGACCACCTGCGCGAGACCGGCCGGCGGGTGCCGCAGGACGTGGCCGTCGTCGGCTTCGACAACTGGGACCTCCTCGTCGAGGCCGCCCGCCCGCCGCTCTCGAGCATCGACATGATGCTCGACACGCTCGGCCGCGCCGCCGCGGAGGAGCTCTCGAACGCGATCCACGGACGTCCGACCGCGGGCGTGCAGGCCATGCCCGTCCGCCTCGTGCCGCGGGAGTCCTCCGGCTGACGCCCCTGCCCTCCGCGAGAACGCGGACGTCGTCGAACTCGAGCTCCGGAACGACGACTCCTGCGTTCCCGCGACCTGCCGACCCGAGCTCGCGGGATCGGATGTTGACGCCGCGCTCTCGGGTGTGTACTTTCCAGTTATACGAATAACCGAGACCACGAGGAGGTGGGTCATGGCCGGACGGACGGCGACGATGAGGCAGGTCGCGGAGCGCGCCGGCGTCTCCCAGGCCACCGTGTCCCTCGTGCTCAACAACGCTCCCGGCAACCGCGTCACCGAGGCCACCCGAGCCCGTGTGATGGAGGCGGTCGAGGATCTCGGCTATCGCACCAACGCGTTCGCGAAGTCGCTCCGCAGCGGGCAGTCGGGGATGATCGGCTTCGTCTCGGACGAGGTCGCCAGCTCCCCCTTCGCCGGCCGCCTGCTGAAGGGCGCGCAGATGCGGGCCTGGGAGAGCGGGCACATCATCCTCAGCGTCGACACCTTCGGCGAGCGCGCCCTCGAGGAGTCGGCGATCGACATGATGCTGTCGTACCGCGTGCTCGGCGTCATCTACGCCTCGATGTACCACCGCGTCGTCGAGGTGCCGGAGGCGCTGGGCGACGTGCCCACCGTGGTCGTGAACGCGCAGTCCGCCGGCGGGCGCTTCTCGAGCGTCTTCCCGGACGAGGAGGAGGGCGGGTACACCGCCACCCGCCAGCTGACCGGCGCCGGCCACCGCCGCATCGCCTACATCGACATCCAGCCCGCCGACAGCGACCTCCCCGCGGGTGTCGGACGGCGGGCGGGCTACCGCCGCGCCCTCGAGGAGGCGGGCCTCACCGTGGACCCCCGCCTCGTCCGGCACGGCTCCGGCGGCACCGTCGAGGACGGCCTCGCGCTCACCGCGGAGCTCCTCGACGAGGCCGATCCCCCCACCGCGATCTTCTGCGGCAACGACCGCACCGCCTGGGGCGCCTACCGGGCTCTCGAGGCGCGCGGCCTCCGCGTGCCCGAGGACTGCTCCATCGTCGGCTTCGACGACCAGGAGACCCTCGCCTCCTACCTCGACCCCGGCCTCACGACCGTCGCGCTCCCCCACGAGCGCATGGCCCGCGACGCCGTCTCCCTCCTCCTCGCGGAACCGCGCGAGGAGCCCCGACCCCATCCCATCCATTGCTCACCGGTCCTCCGCGGATCGGTGACGAGTGCAGAGGTGCGCGCATGACGACGATGAAGTCCGCCCCCGGGATCCCCCGGCCACGGCGCCTCCTGAGCCCGAGGCAGCGCCTCGGCTCCGCTGCGAGGCGCGCCCTGCGCTCCTGGCAGTTATACGTACTACTGACTCCGGCGCTCGTCTTCGTGGCGCTGTTCAAGTACTGGCCGATGTACGGCGCCCAGATCGCCTTCCGCGACTACAACCCGTCGCTCGGCTTCTCGGGCAGCCCGTGGGTGGGCCTGGACAACTTCACCCGCTTCGTCTCGTCGTTCCAGTTCGGGCGCCTGATCGAGAACACCCTGACGGTGAACGCCCTGGGTCTGCTCATCGCCTTCCCGGTGCCGATCGTGCTCGCACTGATCGTCAACCAGCTGCAGAGCGAGCGGTTCAAGAAGTTCACGCAGACGGTGCTCTACTCGCCGTCCTTCATCTCGGTCGTCGTGGTCGTGGGCATGATCCACCTGCTCTTCTCGCCGCGGTCCGGGATCGTGAACAGCGCGATCGTCGCCCTCGGGGGAGAGCCGGTGTTCTTCATGGGCTCGCCGGACTGGTTCCGGCCCCTCTACATCGGCTCCGACATCTGGCAGAACGCCGGATTCTCGATGATCGTCTACCTCGCCGCCCTCACCGCGATCGACCCGGCTCTGCACGAGGCCGCCCGCGTCGACGGAGCGAGCAAGTGGCAGCGGATCCGCCACATCGACATCCCGGGCATCCTGCCGGTGATCACGATCCTGTTCATCCTGGCGATCGGCAATCTCTTCAACCTCGGATTCGAGAAGGTCCTGCTCATGCAGACCGACCTCAACCTCCCGACCTCCGAGGTGATCCAGACCTACGTCTACAAGGCGGGGCTGCAGCAGGCGCAGTTCAGCTACTCGGCCGCCATCGGCCTCTTCAACTCCCTGATCAACCTCGTCCTGCTGGCGACCTTCAACCAGGTCGCCCGCCGTGCGGGCCAATCGAGCCTCTGGTGACGACGCCATGACACAGACCATCCACCCCGACCGCGCCGTCCGCGAGCCGTCGGCACCGACTCCCCCTCGCCGCACCGCGCCGGCGAAGCGCACCGGACGGTACGCGGACCCCGTGTTCAACACGATCGCGATCGCCGTCCTGCTCCTGGCGATCGTCGCGATCGTCTACCCGATGTACTTCATCGTGATCGCCTCGTTCAGCGAGCCGTCGCAGATCCTCAACGGGAACGTCTGGCTCTGGCCGGCCGGCTTCACCCTCGAGGGCTACGGGCGGATCTTCTCGGACGGCGCGATCTGGCAGGGCTTCGGCAACTCGGTCCTGTACACGGTCGTCGGCACCGCGATCAGCGTCAGCACGATCCTCTGCGCGGCCTATGCCCTGTCGAGGAAGGACCTCTACGGGCGGACCGTCTTCCTCCTGATCTTCATCCTCACGATGTTCATCGACGGAGGCCTGATCGCCCGCTACCTGGTGGTGCGCGACCTCGGGATGCTGGACACGATCTGGGCCGTGGTCCTGCCCGGCGCGGTCGGGGTCTGGAACCTGATCATCGCCCGCGCCTTCTTCGAGAACAACGTGCCGGGCGAGCTGCGCGACGCCGCTCAGATGGACGGCGCGAGCGACTTCCGCTTCTTCTTCAGCATCGTCCTGCCGCTGTCGAAGCCGCTGATCTTCCTCATGATCATGATCCACCTCGTGGCCAACTGGAACGCCTTCTTCGACGCCCTGATCTACCTCGACGACGAGAGCAAGTACCCGCTCCAGCTGGTGCTGCGCAACGTCCTGATCCAGTCCGAGGTCACCTCCGCAGGCGGCTCCGGAGCGATGGACTCCTACGCCGCCGCCCAGCGCCTGGGCGAGCTGATCAAGTACGGAATGATCGTCGTCTCGACGATCCCCCTCTTGATCGTCCTGCCCTTCATGCAGAAGCACTTCACCAAGGGCGCCCTTCTCGGCGCCGTGAAGAGCTGACCCTCCACCCCTCCCGCACCACCCTTTCGACAAGAGGAACACGAACGATGAGACACCGCAGTTTCTTCACCACCACCGCACTCGCCCTCTCCGGCGGACTGCTCCTGGCCGGCTGCACGACCGGCGGCGGGAACGACCCCGTCCAGGACCGCTCGAGCGAGGTCGGCTTCAACGAGACCGGCCTGCCGATCGTCGACGACACGCTGTCGCTGACCTTCGGCGGCACCAAGTCCGCCCTGTCCCCCGACTACTCCTCGATGCAGCTCGTGCAGCAGTGGGAGGAGGACACCAACATCTCGATCGACTGGAAGAACCTCCCGGAGCAGGTCTACGCCGAGAAGAAGAACCTCCTCCTCGCCAGCGACGACGTGCCGAACGTGCTGTTCAACTCGGGCCTCACCGACGCCGAGATCGTGCAGTACGGCGAGAACGGCACGCTCCTCCCGCTCGAGGACCTGATCGAGGAGCACGCGCCGACCCTCTCCGCGATCCTCGAGGACCGGCCCGACATCCGCGCCGCGCTCACCGCCTCGGACGGCCACATCTACACGCTGCCCTCGGTCGAGGAGCTCGGGATCCTCCAGTATCCGAACTTCCTCTTCATCAACACCGCCTGGCTCGACGCACTCGGCCTCCCGATGCCGACGACGATCGAGGAGTACCGGGCCGCGCTCGAGGCCTTCAGGACCGGCGACCCCAACGGCAACGGCAAGGCCGACGAGATCCCGCTGTCCTTCCGCACCGACTCCTTCTGCGGCAACCCGCACGACCTGATCGCGGCGCTCGGCGGGCAGCCGGAGAACAACGACCACCGCATCGTGGTCGACGGGAAGGTGCAGTTCACGGCCGACACCGACGGCTACAAGCAGGGCGTCGAGGCGCTCTCCGACTGGTACGCCGACGGGCTCATCGACCCCGAGTCGTTCTCGCAGGACGACGTCGCCTTCCTCTCCAAGGGCAAGGCCGACACCCCGGTCCTCGGCTCCTTCTTCTGGTGGGAGGCGAAGGAGATGGTCGGCGAGGACCGCCTCGGCGACTACGCGATCCTCGGCGTGCTCGAGGGCGTCGACGGCGAGAAGCGCGCCAGCGTCACCAGCAACCAGGAGATCAACCGCGGCGCGATGGCGATCACCCGCTCCAACGAGTACCCCGCCGCCACGATGCGCTGGGCCGACCGCCTCTTCGACCCCGAGATGAGCGCCCAGAGCAGCTGGGGACCCCTCGGCGTCACGCTCCAGAAGGACGAGGCCACCGGCCTCCTCGTGCAGATCCCCGCCGCCGCCGGCGAGGCCGAGGGCGAGCGACGCCAGAAGGTCGCCCCGGGCGGCCCGAAGATCACCACCGAGAAGGACTTCGAGACCGTCGTGGCCCCCGAGCCGCGCGCGAAGGAGCGCCAGGACCTGGTGAACGAGTACTACCTCCCCTACAAGGCGAACGACGCCTACCCGCCGGTGATGCTCTCGAACGACGAGCTCGACCGCGTCTCGTACGCGCTGACCGACATCAACACCCTGGTGAAGGAGAAGTTCGCCGCCTGGATCGTCAACGGCACCGTCGACAGCGAGTGGGACTCCTACGTCTCGCAGCTGGAGTCGATGGGCGCCTCCGACGTGACCGCGACGTACCAGCAGGCCTACGACCGCTTCCAGAACGGCGGCGAGTAGTCCCCGGGGGCGCGGGCGGCAGCCGCCCGCGCCCCTCGTCCGGCCGCACCGAACCCCTCTCCTCAGGAGCCCTTGTGACCATCACCACGACGACCGACGCCTGGCGTCCGTCCGCCCACTTCACCGCCCGATCCACCTGGCTGAACGACCCGAACGGGCTCCTCTTCCACAACGGCACCTACCACCTGTTCTTCCAGAACAACCCGACCGGCAGCACCTGGGGCAACATGTCCTGGGGCCACGCGACCTCGACCGATCTGGTGTCGTGGAGCGAGCAGCCCGTCGCGATCCCCGTCCTCGACGGCGAGATGGCCTTCTCCGGCAGCGCCGTCGCCGACGTCCGCAACACGGCGGGCTTCGCCGGCCCCGGCGAGACGGCCCTCGTCGCGGTCTACACGGCCGCCCGCGACGCCCTCCCGGACGGCACCGGGGCCTCGCAGGCCCAGGCGCTCGCCTACAGCGTCGACGACGGCGCCACCTGGACCCGGTACGCGGGCAACCCCGTCCTCGACATCGGCTCCGCGGAGTTCCGCGATCCGAAGGTCTTCTGGTTCGGCGGGGACGACGGCCACTGGGTGATGGTCGCCGTCGAGGCGGTCGACCGCCGCGTCGCGGTCTACACCTCGCCCGACCTGATCGCGTGGACCCGGCGCTCCCACTTCGGCCCCGCCCATGCCACGGGCGGCGTCTGGGAGTGCCCGGACCTCTTCCCGCTGCGCGTGCGCGGCACCGACGAGGTCCGCTGGATGATGATCGTGAGCCTCAACCCGGGCGGCATCGCCGGCGGCTCCGGCAGCCAGTACTTCCTCGGCGACTTCGACGGAGCCGAGTTCACCGCCGACCGGATCAGCGCGTCCGAGGACCCCGCCGACTACGACTGGCTCGACTACGGCCGGGACTACTACGCGGCCGTCTCCTTCAACGACGCTCCCGAGGG
The DNA here is from genome assembly GCF_002932915.1 of Rathayibacter sp. RFBD1. NCBI lineage: Bacteria > Bacillati > Actinomycetota > Actinomycetes > Micrococcales > Microbacteriaceae > Rathayibacter > Rathayibacter sp. RFBD1. Next base: position 116,025 of record NZ_PSWQ01000009.1, on the reverse strand, counting down.
CCGCCGCCTCACGATCGCGTGGGCCAGCAACTGGGACTACGCGAACGAGACGCCCACCGGCCCGTGGCGCTCGTCGATGTCGCTCGTGCGGGAGCTCGACCTCGTCCGCGGGGCCGACGGCCGTCTCCGCCTCGCGCAGCGGGCGGTCCTCCCGACGGGGCCGGCGTCCCGCGACGTCCGCGTCTTCGACGTCGACGTGTCCCGCCTCCCCGGCGACCGCACCGAGCTGCGCCTGCTCACCGGCACGACCGACGACGAAGTGGTGCTCACGGTCGTGGGCGACGAGGGAGTGCTGACCTGCGACCGCACGCGCAGCGGCGCGGTGGACTTCGCGGCGTCCTTCCCCTCGGTCGACTGGGCTCCGCTGCCCGCGCCGGACGAGTCGGGGCGGACCCCGGTCCGCATCGTCGTCGACGCCTCGGTGGTCGAGGTGTTCCTCGGCGGGGGTCTCAGCACCCTCACCCAGCTCGTCTTCCCGTCGGCGCCGTTCACGACGCTGCAGGTCCGCGCGGCGGCGGAGTGAGCGGGCCCCGCGCGGGCTCCGGCTCTCGCGTCCTCGGCGTCGGCGAGACCGTCGTCGACGTCGTCGAGCGGAACGGGAGCCGGTCGGAGCACGTCGGCGGCTCGCCCGCGACCGTCGCCGTCGCCCTCTCCCGGCTCGGCCGCTCCGTCCGCTTCGCCACCGCCCTGGGCGACGACGAGCGCGGACGCCGGGCCCGAGCGCATCTGGAGGAGTCCGGAGTCGCGGTGTCGGCGCCCGCGCGCGGCACCACGTCGACCGCGGCGGCGGTCATCGGCGCCGACGGGTCGGCCCGGTACGAGTTCGACCTCAGCTGGAACCCGGACCGCGTCGATCCCCACGGAGCCGCGCACCTCCACACCGGGTCGATCGCCGCCTTCCTGCATCCCGGCGCGGACGCGATCGCGGACCTGCTCGACCGTCTGCCGCCCGGGACCTCCGTCAGCCTCGACCCCAACATCCGGCCCGAGGTGCTCCCTCCGCGCGCTGAGGTCCACCGCGTCCTCGAGCGGCTCCTCCGGCGCTGCGATCTGGTGAAGCTGAGCGACGAGGACGCCGAGTGGCTCCACCCCGGCGACTCCGTCGACGCCGTCCTCGACCGCCTCCTGGCCGCCGGCCCCGCGTTGGCGGTCGTCACGCGCGGCGGCGAGGGCATGGTCCTCGCGTCCCGCCGGGCCCGGGTCGTCGTCCCCGCCTGCCGCATCGCTGTCGCGGACACCATCGGCGCCGGCGACACGGCGATGGCCGGGCTGATCGACGCCCTCCTCGACAGCGGGACCACCGCTCTCGACGAGGACGCCCTCCTCGCGGCGGGCCGGTGGGCGGCCCGGGCGGCGGGAGTCACCGCCTCCCGCATCGGCGCGGACCCGCCCCTCCGAGCCGAGCTGGCCGGGGTCTGACGGCCGGGCGGAGCGGACCCCGGCATCGAGCGGACGCGCGCGTTCCGAGCAGAGCGGTCGCGCACTCCTCGCATGCCGCCTTCCGCCCCGAGGCACTGCCCCTACCGCGATGTCCCGGCGATCGGAGCGGCGTCTCGACGCACGACCGGGCCCGACGGCACCGGGATGCTCCCGTGTCAGGAGCAGTGCGTGCTCACCCGGACGCGCACGGGGCCTGCGCGCATCGGCGAGGACACCCGAGAGACGGGCGGAGCGCGATCGTGGGCGCAGAAGTGCGCCGGACCCCTCGGGAGTCCGGCGCACGGCCTGGCGGTGATCAGCTGCCGGTGATCAGCCGGGATCAGCTCCCGGTGCGCTCACCGCGGCGTCGGAGGGTGAGGAGCATCAGACCGCCGCCGACCAGGGCGAGCAGGCCCAGCACTCCGGCGGTCGCCGTCGCTGCGGCGTCCACTCCGGTCGAGGCGAGAGCCGGACCGCGGGGACCGTTCGACCCGGACACGGGAACGACCGCGGCGTGGGAGGGCGCCGGTCGCGGCGCTGTGGTCGCGGTCGGAGTCGGCGAGGCCGTGGGCGTCGCGGTCGGCGTGGTGGTGGGGGTCACCGTCGGCGTGGTCGTCGGTGTGGCCGTCGGAGCCACGGTGGGCGTGATCGTGGGAGTCACCGTCGGAGCCACGGTGGGCGCGATCGTGGGAGTCACCGTCGGAGCCACGGTGGGCGCGATCGTGGGAGTCACCGTCGGAGTGACGGTGGGAGTCACCGTCGGCGTCACAGTCGGCACGACGGTGGGAGTCACCGTCGGGGTGACGGTGGGAGTCACGGTCGGGGTGATAGTGGGCGTGACCGTCGGCGTCACGGTCGGCGTGACCGTCGGAGTCACTGTCGGCGTCACGGTCGGAGTCACGGTCGGCGTGACGGTGGGGGTCACCGTCGGAGTCACGGTCGGAGTCACGGTCGGCGTGATGGTCGGGGTCACCGTCGGAGTGACCGTGGGCGTCACCGTCGGAGTGACCGTGGGCGTCACCGTCGGAGTGACCGTGGGCGTCACGGTCGGAGTGACCGTCGGCGTCACGGTGGGCGTGACCGTCGGGGTCACGGTCGGCGTGACCGTCGGAGTCACGGTCGGCGTCACGGTCGGCGTGACCGTCGGAGTCACGGTCGGCGTCACGGTCGGCGTCACGGTCGGCGTCACGGTCGGCGTCGCGGTCGGAGTCGCCGTCGGCGACGATCCGCCGTCGGAGGGCTCGCAGCCCGGCTCGGTGAAGTCGTTGGAGTCGAGCGTGACCGCTCCCGTGCGGGCCAGTGCGCGGCCCTCGACGGAGACGCCCGTCGTCACCGTGATCGAGACCGAGGCGAGCACGGAGCCCACGAAGTCCGAGTCGGTGCCGAGCGTCGCGGAGCTGCCGATCTGCCAGTAGACGTTGCAGGCCTGCGCTCCGTTGATCAGGGCCACCGTGCTCGACGAGGCCGTCGTCAGCGTCGACGCGGCGCGGATCACGAAGACCGCCTCGTTGACGCCCTCGGCGTCGAGCGTGAGCGTCCCCGTCACTCCGACCGGTCCGGCCGCGGTGTAGACCCCGGGCTTCAGCGTTCTGCCGCCGATCTCGGCGCCGATCTGCGCGGTCGTCGCCTGCGAGGCGAGCTGTCCGTAGGCGGTGCCCACGTCGGCCTGGGCCTGAGCCGCCTCCGCGTCTCCGCGGTGGATCACTCCGTCCGTCCGTCCGGGCGGGAACCCGGTGACGGCGGTCAGCGGGCTGACCCCGACGCTCTGGTCCAGGACGCTCGACCCCGTGTTCGTCACGGTCGACGCGGCCAGGACCGAGTAGTCCTCCGCCGTGCCGAGGTCCGGAGCAGTGGCCGCCTGCGCCGAGACGCCGGCGAAGAGCGCGGCGCCGACGACGGCGAGGACGACACCCGTCCCGATCGCCCCTCTTCTGCGGTTCTGCCGATGACGGCGGAGCGAGGTGCGAGAGGACACGTGCGGCATGAGGCCAGCGATCTGCCCACGTCAGCGTGAGCTCAATAACCCGAGGTGGGAGGCTCGAACCGTAGGTCGCGCTCCTCGCCCGCGTCTACGCCGCGACCCTGACGGGGGGCAGGATCCGCCGACGGCGTCCCCCGACCCGGGACATGGCCGCCACTGGAGTCCTCGCGCCGGTGACGGCGGACCCGGCCGGCGGAGCGGATCAGCGGTGACGCCCGCGGCACCCGAACCGGTCGGAGTGCCGTGCGTCCCGGAGCCCTCAGCCGAGAGCCGCCACCCGCTCGATCACGCCCTCGCCCAGCCGGGCGACGTACCCCTCCGGATCCGGCCCGGCCGGCGCCAGCTGCACGTGGTCGATCCCCAGCGCCGCGTACTCCTCCATCGCGCGGACGAAGCCGTCGGGGTCGCCGATCGGATCGCCGCCCCCGGTGATGGTCTTCGTGATCGTCGCGTAGTCGCGCCCGAGGTCGTCGCAGTGCCGCTTCAGCACGTCGAGCTTGTGCGCCACGTCGTCCGCGCCGGTGCCGAACAGGTTGCAGGCGTCGCCGTACTGCGCGACCAGCCGCAGCGTCTTCCTCTCGCCGCCGCCGCCGATGAGGATGGGCGGGCCGGGCTGCTGGATCGGCGCCGGGTGGTTCAGCGTCTCGGCGAGCCGGTAGTGCGTCCCCTCGAACGGCCCGTCGTCGTCGCTCCACATCTGACGGCAGATCCGCAGCGTCTCCTCCAGCCGCTCGAACCGCTCCTTCAGCGGCGGGTACGGCACGCCGAGCCCGAGGTGCTCGCGCTCGTACCAGGCGGCGCCGATGCCGAGCATCGCGCGCCCGCCGGAGAGCACGTCGAGGGTGGTGACGATCTTCGCGAGCAGTCCCGGATGGCGGTACGTCACGCCGGTGACGAGGAGCCCCAGCCGCATCCGCTCCGTCCGGCCGGCGACGAAGCCGAGCGAGGTGTATCCCTCGAGCATCGGATCCTCGCTCGTCGCGAAGTGCTCCATCTGGAAGTAGTGGTCCATCAGCGTGAACCAGGCGCAGCCGACGTCCTCGGCCGTCCGCGCGGTCGCTCCGAGGATCGGCGCGATCTGCGCGCTCCCCCCGGGCAGAGTGAAGTTCATGAAGTGAATGCCGAGCTGCACGCGCGTCTCCTGTCGTCCCGGGATGTCCAGGAGCCAGTGTGCGCCGAGCCACCGCTCAACACGCCGACGCGCCCGCCTCTGAGCGGCGTCTCATCCGTTCCGCGGCGTCTCGGCCGATCGCACCCGTCGAGGCGCGGCCGCGCTCACTCGCAGACGCGGAAGAGGTTCCGGTCGAACCCGACGACGTCGCCGACGACGAGCTGGCGACCTCGGCGCAGATCGACCTCGCCGTTGACGGTCACCATCCCCTCGGCCACCGCCTCCTTGGCCTCGCCGCCCGAGAGGATCCCCGCGAACTTGAGGAACTGGCCCAGGCGGATCGACCCGCCGCCCAGCGGGACGTCGACGGGCTCGGGGACGGCAGCGGCACCTGTCACGTCAGACCGCCGGGATGTCGGCGAAGCGCGAGAAGTGGCCGTGGAAGCCCACGGTGACCGTGCGGGTCGGGCCGTTGCGGTGCTTGGCGACGATGAGGTCGGCCTCGCCCGCGCGCGGGTTGTCCTTCTCGTAGGCGCTCTCGCGGTGCAGGAGGATCACCATGTCGGCGTCCTGCTCGATCGAGCCGGACTCGCGGAGGTCCGAGATCGCGGGGAGCTTGTCGGCGCGCTGCTCGGGGCCTCGGTTCAGCTGCGAGAGCGCGATGACCGGCACCTGCAGCTCCTTCGCGAGGAGCTTGAGGGCACGCGAGAACTCCGAGACCTCCTGCTGGCGGCTCTCGACCTTCTTGCCGGAGGTCATCAGCTGCAGGTAGTCGATGACGACCATCTTGAGCCCGACCCGCTGCTTGAGCCGGCGGCACTTCGCCCGGATCTCGACGAGGGTCATGTTGGGCGAGTCGTCGATGTAGAGCGGCGCGTCGTTGATCCGGCCACGGGTGGAGGCGATGGTCGTCCAGTCGCGCTGGTCGACCGTGCCCTTGCGCATGTGCTGCAGCGGCACGGACGCCTCGGCCGAGAGGAGGCGCATCGCGATCTCGCTGCGCCCCATCTCGAGGGAGAAGAAGATCGTGGCCATGTTGTGCTTGATCGCGGCGGCGCGGGCGAAGTCGAGCGCCAGCGTCGACTTTCCGAGCGCGGGGCGCGCGGCGACGATGATCATCTGCCCGGCGTGGAAGCCGTTGGTCAGGTCGTCGAGGTCGGCGAAGCCGGTCGGGACGCCGGTGAAGCTGCCGTCCTTGTGAGCGGCCGCCTCGATCTCGTCGATCGCGACGGTCACCGCGTCGGTCAGCGGGACGTAGTCCTCCGCCGTCTCGGAGCCGGTGACGTTGTAGATCTCGGCCTGCGCCGTGTTGACCAGGTCGAGCACCTCGCCCTCGCCCTGGTAGCCCATCTGCGCGATGCGGGTGCCCGCCTCGACGAGGCGGCGCAGCAGAGCGCGCTCGGCGACGATGGAGGCGTAGTAGCCGGCGTTGGCCGCGGTGGGGACCATCGAGGTGAGCGTGTGCAGGTAGTCGGCGCCGCCGGCCCGCTGCAGCTCGCCCTGCTTCGTGAGCTCGTCGGTGACCGCGATGACGTCGGTCGGCTCGCCGTGCGAGTAGAGGGCGAGGATCGCGTCGAAGACGATCTCGTGCTTGGGGATGTAGAAGTCGGTGCCCTTGACGCTCTCGACGACATCGGCGACCGCGTCCTTCGAGAGCAGCATGCCGCCCAGCGCCGACTGCTCGGCGAGGAGGTCGTGCGGAGGGGTCCGCTCGTTCCCGCGCGACTCGCCGCGGTCTCCGCGACCGTCCCGTCCTTCCGAGCCGGGTACCGCCAGGTGCGCGATCGTCATGCCTTCGCCTCCTCCTGTCGGGTGCTGCGCGTCCGGTCGAGCCGGTGCCGGGATCCGGTCTACCAGCGACCTCCGACAGCGGCGCACGGGCGCCTGCCCGCACCCCTCGCGGGGCGCTGCGCCACCCTACGGACCGCCGACCGCGGCACGCAAACCGCCCTGTGGAGAGAGCTGTGCAGAACCGAGGGGAAACGCCGGGCCCACTGTGGGCAACGTGTGGACAACCCTGTGGGATCAGCGGCCCTCAGCAAGTTTTTTCCGGCTCTTGACCAGGCATTTCCTGCTTTCCACAGGTGTGTGGGGAAAAGAGTCTCAAGACCACAGTGAAGGTTGGCCCCGCCGAAGGGTGTATGTGGATGGAGCTGTGGAGAACGGGAACGACGAAGGGCGGTGCGAGGGGACTCGGAAGTCCCGTCGCACCGCCCTCCGCGGCGTTCTCGCGGCCTTACTTGGCCGCGACCACCTGCAGCTTCACAGTGGCCTGGATGTCGTCGCGCAGACGCACCACGGCCTCGTGCTCGCCGACGTGCTTGATCGCGTTCGAGATGACGATCTTGCGCTTGTCGAGTTCGCCGAATCCGGCCGCCGCCACCGCGTTCGCGATGTCGGAGGTCTTCACCGAGCCGAACAGGCGGCCGTCCTTGCCGGCCTTGACCGTCAGCTTCACGCGGTTGGCCTCGAGGACCTGCTTGGTGTGCTGGGCCTCTTCGATGGTCTTGTGCTCACGAGCGGCTCGCGCCGACTTGATCTGCTCGACCTGCTTCTCGCCACCGCGGGTCCACGCGACGCCGAAGCCCTGCGGGATGAGGTAGTTGCGGGCGAACCCGTTCTTCACGTCGACGACGTCGCCGGCCGAGCCGAGTCCGTCGACCTCGTGGGTCAGGATGACCTTGGACATACCGTTACCTACCTTCCGCTGCCGGCGTAGGGCAGGAGCGCCATTTCGCGGGCGTTCTTGACGGCACGGGCGATGAGGCGCTGCTCCTGAACGGAGACGCCGGTGATACGACGGGCGCGGATCTTCCCGCGCTCCGAGATGAACTTGCGGAGGGTCGCGACGTCCTTGTAGTCGATGACACCCACGCGGACCGACTTCGCGGGGGCCGCGTTCTTCGCGCCCTTGCCGCGGATCGGCTTGCGGCGGTCGCCGCTGCTCTTTCCAGCCATAGTGGTTTCCTTAGATTCTGGTTCGCCCCTGCCCCGCCGCGAGCGATCGCGGTGCGGGGGAGGCGTGATTCAGGTGAGGAGAGCGTCCGAGCCGAGGCTCAGAACGGCGTCTCGTCGTTGTAGCTGCCCGGCGTGCTCCACACGTCGCCACCGGCGGGAGCGCTCGGCGCCCACGGCTCCTCGGCCTGACCGCCACGGTTGCCGCCGGCGTTGCCGGAGCCCCCCTGACCGCCGCCGCCGAAGCCGCCCTGGCCGCCGCCGATCTGACCGCCGTTGCCCTGGCCGCCACCGGCCTGGCCGCGTCCGCCTCCACCGGAGGCGCGCGTGACCTGCGCGGTCGCGTAGCGCAGCGAGGGCCCGATCTCGTCGATCTCGAGCTCGATGCTGGTGCGCTTCTCGCCTTCCTTCGTCTCGTAGGAGCGCTGCTTCAGGCGGCCGGTCGCGATGACGCGGCTGCCCTTGGTCAGCGTTCCTGCGACGTTCTCGGCGAACTCGCGCCAGACGGAGGCGCGGAGGAACAGCGCTTCGCCGTCCTTCCAGTCGTTCGCCTGACGGTCGAAGGTGCGCGGCGTGGAGGCGATGGTGAAGTTCGCGACCGCGAGCCCGCCCTGCGTGTAGCGCAGCTCGGGGTCGGCGGTGAGGTTCCCCACCACGGTGATGATCGTCTCGCCGGCCATGAGCGCTACGCCTTGGGAGCGGCCGAGGCCTTGGCGGCCTTGCGGGCGGCCTTCTCGTCGGCGAGCTTCGCGGCGGCCGCGACCTGGGCGATGCCCTCTTCGGCCCGCAGCACCTTGGTGCGCATGACGGCCTCGGACAGCTTCAGCTGACGGTCGAGCTCGTTCGCTGCGGCGGAGGTCGACGTGAAGTCGACGACGGCGTAGATGCCCTCGGACTTCTTGTTGATCTCGTACGCCAGACGACGGCGGCCCCAGACGTCGACCTTGTCGATGGATCCACCATCGGTGCGGATGACGTTGAGGAACTTGTCGAGACTCGGAGCGACGGTGCGCTCATCGATCTCGGGGTCCAGGATGACCATGATCTCGTACTGATGCGTCACTAACCCACCTCCTTCGGACTGAACGGCCACGGTATTTCCGTGACAGGAGGGTATGTAGCATCTGCCCACTCCCGCGGACGCGAGTGCGTCTGGTCGTGGACAACCTGTACAGACTACAACAGGACCGCCGCGACGCGCCGGACGGATCCGCTCGAGGCGCACCATCCCGGGCGCAGGGCGAGGCGGGCACGGGGCCCGGGATGGTGCCTCAGCGCGACGCCCACCATTCGCGGAGCCGCTGCGTCGCGACCTCCTCGCCGAGCGGCCCCTCCTCGAGCCGCAGCTCCAGCAGGAACCGGTACGCCTGCCCGACCTCGGGGCCCGGGGCGAGGCCGAGGATCTCCATGATCCGCGTGCCGTCGAGGTCGGGGCGCTTGGAGGCGAGCTCCTCCTTCTCGGCGAGCTCCGCGATGCGCGCCTCGAGGTCGTCGTAGGCGTGCGCGAGCCGGTCGGCCTTGCGGCGGTTGCGCGTGGTCACGTCGGCGCGGGTGAGGATGTGCAGCCGCTCGAGCAGGGGCCCGGCGTCGGTCACGTAGCGGCGCACCGCGGAGTCGGTCCACGCGCCGTCCGTGTACCCGAAGAAGCGCAGGTGCAGCTCAATGAGGCGGGCCACGTCCTTCGTCGTCTGGTTGTCGAACTTCAGCGCGCGCATCCGCTTGATCGCGAGCTTGGAGCCGACCAGGTCGTGGTGGTGGAAGCTCACCGCTCCGCCCGGCTCGAGCCGCCGCGTGGCCGGCTTACCGATGTCGTGCAGGAGGGCGGCGAGCCGCAGCACGACGTCGGGCGCGGCTCCGGGGTGCCGCGACTCCTCCAGCGCGATCGCCTGCTCCAGCACGGTGAGGCTGTGGGTGTAGACGTCCTTGTGGTGGTGGTGCTCGTCCTGCTCCAGGCGCAGCGCGGGCAGCTCCGGGAGGAAGCGACCGGCCAGACCGGTGTCAACGAGCAGCTCCAGGCCGGCTCGGGGCGAGGCGGTCGCGAGGAGCTTCCGCAGCTCCTCCTGCACGCGCTCCGCCGAGACGTCGTCGATCCGGCCGGCGAGCTCGGCCATCGCCCACTCGACCTCGTCGGTGGTGCGGAAGCCGAGCTGCGAGGTGAAGCGCGCGCCGCGGAGCATCCGGAGCGGATCGTCGCCGAAGGAGAGATCGGCGGGGGAGGGGGTGCGCAGCCGGCCGGCGAGCAGGTCCTCCACTCCTCCCGAGGGGTCGACGAGGACGACCTCCGGGAGCCGCAGCGCCATCGCGTTGACCGTGAAGTCGCGCCGCACCAGGTCGCCCTCGAGCGAGTCGCCGAACTCGACCTCGGGCTTGCGGCTCACCCCGTCGTAGCTGTCGCTGCGGTAGGTCGTGATCTCGACCGTCTCGCCGGCCACGCGAGCGCCGATCGTGCCGAAGGCCCGGCCGATGTCCCAGTGCGCCTCGGCGATCGGAGCGACGATCCGCACGATGTCGTCGGGGCGTGCGGAGGTGGTGAAGTCGAGGTCGTGCACGCCGTGGCCGAGGAAGGCGTCGCGGACCGGGCCGCCGACCAGCGCGAGCTCGTGGCCCTGGGCCGCGAACGCCTCCGCCAGCCGCGTCACCGTGGGCGTCCCCGCGAGCGCGCGGAGGGTCTCGAGAGCGGTCTGGACGCTGTGCATTCGCACGATCCTAGTGGCGGGGGGTGTCCCGGCAGCGGGTGACCGTGCCAGGGGGTTACGGGGGGAACCGCCTGCACAGCGGACGCACCGCCTGCCCCGAGGAGGGCTGCCCGTAGAATCACCCGCATGGAGGCCGAGTGAGTCCGATGCATCGGCGCGACCCCTCCCTCCGCTCCCGCCGCTCGCGGGCGGCCCTCCTCCTGCTCCGCTCGGCAGGTGCCGCCGCCCTCGCGCTCGGCCTGACCGGCGTGGCCTCCCCCGCCCTCGCGACCCCGGTCGCCGCCGCGACGGCGACCTCGACGCCCGCTCCCGGCACCGTCACCACGACCGCCGGGGCCGGCAGTGACGGCGTCCTGCGGCCCGGCCAGGACCTCGAGCTCTCGATCGCCGTGCGCAACGGCACCACCGAGGCGATCGACAGCGCCGACGTGACGGTCGCCCTCTCCTACGCCACCCTCGACACCCGCGCGGAGCTGCACGACTGGCTCGACGCCGAGGCCGACAACGACACCGACCCGGTCCGTACGACCGCCCAGCTGCGCCTGCTGCCCTCCAGCACCGCCGAGGCCGGCCTCACCGTGCCGGTCGACCAGATCCCCTTCTCCAACGACCGGACCGCGCTCGGCACCCACGCCGTCCTCGTCACGGTCACCGGTCCAGGTGGTGTCGTCTCGACCGCCCGCACGGCCGTCGAGCTGACCGACGACGCGGCGGCCCCGGAGCGCGAGACCGGCGTCAGCGTCCTCGTCCCGCTCACCGTCCCGGACACGGCCGACGGCCTGCTCTCGGCCGAGGCCCTCGCCGACTACACCGACGGCACGGGGACCCTCACCCGGCAGCTCGACGCGGTCGCGGGGAAGGGCGTCACGATCGGGGTCGACCCGCGCATCCTCGCCTCGATCCGGATCCTCGGCAGCGCCGCTCCGGAGTCGGCCCTCGACTGGCTCGACCGGCTGCAGTCCGTGCCGAACGAGCGCTTCGCCCTGCCGTACGCCGACGCCGACGTCTCGGCCCAGGCGCAGGCCGGGCTCTCCGCGCTCCTCTCTCCCACCTCCTTCGAGTACGCGATCGACGACACCCGCTTCGCCGCGGTCCCCGGCACCGCCAGCCCGGTGCCCACGGTCGCCGTCGACTCCGACCAGCCGGCCGAGGAGCTGCCGGCGCGTCCGAGCACCGAGTCGCTGCTCGCCTCCGACTGGAGCACCTCCCTCGGCAGCGTCGCGTGGCCCGACGAGGGCACCCTCCGGGGGTCGGACCTCGACGTCTACGCGGCCAGCGGAGTGAACCGCACGGTCGTCCCCTCCTCCGGTCTCCTGCTGCCGGAGGAGGTGACCACGACCTCGCGCGCCACCGTCGGCGACTCGGACCTGGTCGTGGCCGACTCGCGCCTCACCGAGGCGTTCGACGCGGCCGCGACTGCCACCGACGACACCGAGTGGCGCGCCCGCATGTCCGAGATCGCCACCGATCTCGCCGAGGTGCAGGAGGAGGGGACCGCGCCGGACGTCGTGCTCACCCTCGGCCGCGGCTCCGCGATCGGCGCCGCGCGCCTCTCCGAGACCCTCGACGCGATCGAGTCGCTGCCCTGGGCCCGCGGAGTCGCCCTCTCCACCGCCCTCGCCGTCCCCGCGACCGAGGGCGCCAGCGTCGTCGACTCGCCGGAGTCGGAGTCGCGGCTCGACCGGGTGCGCGACCTGCTCGACGCCGGCTCCGAGGTCGAGGCGTTCTCCTCCGTGCTGCAGGAGCCGGAGCTGCTGTCGGGCAAGAGCCGCAACGACGTGCTGGCGCTGCTCTCGGTGACCTGGCGCGGAGACGGCAGCGGCTGGGGCGACGCCGTCGGCGCGGCCATGACCGAGGCCGACCGGACGCTCTCGCTGGTGTCGATCGACGCGACCGGCAGCATCCTGCAGGTCTCCCGCGACTCGAGCATCCCCGTGTACGTCCGCAACGAGCTCCCCTGGCCGATCGCCGTCCGCATCCAGGCCTCGACCTCGAACGCCGTCCTCGACATCGACGAGGAGGCGATCGAGACCACCGAGATCGACGCCCGCTCGCAGGGCCGCGTCCTCATCCCCGTGAAAGCCCGGGTCGGCAACGGCGAGACGAGCCTCGGCCTGCAGCTGACCTCGGCGCAGGGCGTCCCCATCGGCACCCCCACGGGCATGACGACCAGCGTCCGCGCCGACTGGGAGACCGTCGGCACCCTGGTCATCGGGATCGCGCTCGTCGTCGTCTTCGGAGCCGGCATCCTCCGCAACATCCGCCGTCGCCGTCGAGGCGACACCCCAGAGGACGAGGAGGACCCGAACGCCGTGCTCGAGGTCCAGCCCGACCTCGACGACCAGCGATCGGACCCGCGTGGCTAGCTTCTCCCTCGGACGCGCGAGCGCCGTCCTCGCCTCCGGCACGATGGTCTCGCGGATCCTCGGCTTCATCATGTCGATCGTCATGGCGAACACGATCGGAGCCGCGGTCGCGCCGGGCGCGGACGCCTTCACGACGGCGAACCTGCTCCCCAACACGATCTACTCGATCATCGCGGGCGGCGCTCTGAACGCCGTCCTCGTCCCGCAGATCGTGCGGGCGGGCCTCGACGCCGACGGCGGCCGCGGCTACATCAACCGCCTGCTGACCCTGGCGCTCGGCCTGCTCCTGGTGACCACGATCGCCGCCACGGTCCTCGCTCCCCTGCTCGTGCGCCTCTACGCGCCCGGCTACGGACCGGAGCAGTACCAGCTGGCCGTCGCCTTCGCGTTCTGGTGCCTGCCGCAGGTCTTCTTCTACGGCCTCTTCACGATCCTCGGCGAGGTGCTCAACGCCCGCGGCTCGTTCGGCCCCTTCACCTGGGCGCCCGTGCTGAACAACGTCGTGGTGATCGCCGGGCTCGTCGCCTTCATGGTGCTGTTCGGCGCCGATCCGGAGGGGAACCGTCCGGTCGACTCGTGGTCCCCGGCGATGGTCACCCTCCTCGGCGGGAGCGCGACACTGGGCATCGTCGTCCAGTCGCTGTTCCTGATGCTCTTCTGGCGGAGGGTCGGCCTCAGCTACCGCCCCGACTTCCGCTTCCGGGGCGTCGGTCTCGGCACGGCCGGGCGGATGTCGCTGTGGTCGTTCGCCACGGTGCTGCTGACCATCGTCGCCGGCATCGTCGAGAGCCAGGTCTCCTCCACCGCGTCCGGCGAGGGGCCCTCGGCCGCGGCGCTGCAGAAGGCGTGGCTGATCTTCATGCTGCCCCACTCGGTCATCGCGATCTCGATCGCCATGGCGTACTTCACCAAGATGAGCGGCCACACCGCGCGGGGGGAGATGAAGGAGTTCCGCTCGGACGTCTCCACCTCGCTCCGCCTGGTGCTGATGATGCTCGTCTTCGCCGCCGCCGCGATCGTCGTGGTCGCGGTGCCGTTCGGCTCCGTCTTCACCGACTCGTTCGCGGACGCGCAGGCCATCGGAGCGATCGCCATGGCCTACGTGATCGCCCTGCCGCTGTTCTCCTCGATCGCCATCATGCAGCGCGCGTTCTACGCCCTGAGCGACGGAGCGCGGCCGTTCCTGTTCACCCTGGTGCAGGTCGTCGTGGCGGTCGCCGGGTACCTGATCGTGCTCCGGCTCCCCGCCGACCGCACCGCCGTCGGCATCGCCGCTGCGACCTCGCTCGGCATCTGCGTGCAGGCTCTCGTGGCGGCCCTCCTCCTGCGCCGCCGGCTCGGCGGCCGCGGAGGCAGGCGGATCCTCGTCAGGCTCGCGCAGTTCGTCCTCGCCGCGGTGCCCTCCGCCGCCGCCGGCTACGGCGTCCTGGTCGCCCTCGGCGGCACGCGCGCGGGCGGTTTCGCCGTCTCGAACTACGTGGAGCCGTTGCTCTCGATGGCCGCGATCGGCACCGTGATGGCGCTCGTCTACTTCGCGGTCCTCTGGTTCCTCCGGGTGCCGGAGCTGCGCGCCGTCCTCGCTCCGGTGCTCCGCCGACTGGGCCGCTGATGCTGCTCCGGTAAAAACCCGGTCAGAGGCCCTTTCCGGTTCTGCTGAGTCGACCGGACCGTAGCGCTGCCCACGCTACCGGGCCCGCGGAATAGTGCCCGCCTAGGATGTGTTGTAGCCCACGGAGCCGCGGAACGATTCGAGCGACCGGCTCCGGGTGCTCGGCTCCCGCCCCACCCGTCACCGCTCGTACAGATCCCGAGGAGTTGCCGTGCGCGACATCGTCATCATCGGATCCGGCCCCGCCGGCTGGACCGCCGCCATCTACGCGGCGCGCGCCGAGCTGCACCCGGTTGTCGTGGCCTCGTCGGTCGAGATCGGCGGCGACCTGATGAACACGACGGACGTCGAGAACTTCCCCGGCTTCCCCGACGGCGTCCTCGGCCCCGAGCTGATGACCTCGATGCAGGCGCAGGCCGAGAAGTTCGGCGCCGAGACCTTCTACGACGACGTCACCTCCCTCGATCTCGAGGGCGAGGTCAAGACCGTCCACCTCGGCTCCGGCGAGAGCATCGAGGCGAAGACCGTCGTCGTCGCGACCGGATCCGCGTACCGCAAGCTGGGCCTCCACGACGAGGACCGCCTGTCGGGACACGGTGTCTCGTGGTGTGCCACCTGCGACGGCTTCTTCTTCAAGGGCAAGACCATCGCCGTCGTCGGCGGTGGCGACTCCGCCATGGAGGAGGCGACCTTCCTCACCAAGCACGCCGCGAAGGTCTACGTGATCCACCGCAAGGACTCGCTCCGCGCCTCGAAGGTCATGCAGAAGCGCGCCTTCGACAACGAGAGGATCGAGTTCATCTGGAACGCCGAGGTCACCGGAATCACCGGTGAGAACCACGTCGACGGCGTGAAGCTGCGCGACACGGTCGACGGCACCGAGTCCCACCTCGACCTCGACGGCCTGTTCATCGCGATCGGCAACGACCCGCGCACGCACGTCGTGCACGGCAAGCTCGACCTCACCACCGAGGGCACCATCTCGGTGGTCGGCCGCTCCTCCCAGACCTCCGTTCCCGGCGTCTTCGCCGCCGGCGACGTGATCGACCCGACCTACCGTCAGGCCGTCACCGCCGCGGCATCCGGAACGGTCGCCGCCCTCGACGCGGAGCACTACCTCGCTTCGCTCGCCGATGGCACCGCCCACACCGAAGGCTCACCCCGGGCCGAGCTCATCACCCGCTGACCGTCAGGTCATCGCACATCGGAGCCGGCAGCCCGCCGACTCGTGAAGGAGAGAACACCATGTCCACCGCGAAGAGCGTCACCGACGCATCGTTCCAGTCCGACGTCCTCGACTCCGAGAAGACCGTCCTGGTCGACTTCTGGGCCGAGTGGTGCGGCCCCTGCCGCATGGTCGCACCGATCCTCGACCAGATCTCGGCCGAGCACGGCGACAAGATCGAGATCGTCAAGCTGAACGTCGACGAGAACCCGCAGACCGCCGCGAAGTACCAGATCACGTCGATCCCGGCGATGAAGGTCTACCAGAAGGGCGAGGTCG
The DNA here is from genome assembly GCF_002932915.1 of Rathayibacter sp. RFBD1. NCBI lineage: Bacteria > Bacillati > Actinomycetota > Actinomycetes > Micrococcales > Microbacteriaceae > Rathayibacter > Rathayibacter sp. RFBD1. The sequence goes on along the minus strand of NZ_PSWQ01000009.1, from coordinate 100,384 downwards.
TGAAGACCGTCATCGGCGCCAAGCCGAAGCCGGCCCTCGAGGCCGACCTGGCCGCGTTCCTCTGAGTTCGCACCCCTGACCGCCCGTGCGGTCTCTGAGAGCCCCTGTCACGTCGTGACGGGGGCTCTCCTCGTTCCCGGGGCTGTTTCACGTGAAACAGCCCTGCTCGGGGGCAGGCCACGCTCCCTGCGGTGGCGCCCGACCGCCCCGCCGCAGCACAGGACCGGCCGGTACTGTGGATCCACCCGGCTCCGGCCGGAGAGACCCTGTCCACCGAGCGAAGCGGAACCATCGTGACCAACCGCGGCACCAACCTCGACCCCTGGTACAACTCCTACGCGGAGCGCACGGCCGGTCTGGCCGCCAGCGAGGTCCGAGCCCTGTTCGCCGTCGCGTCACGCCCCGAAGTGGTCTCGCTCGCCGGCGGCATGCCGTTCGTGTCCGCGCTCCCCCAGGACCTGGTGACCGGCGCCATCGACACCGTGATGCGGGAGCAGGGACCCGTCGCGCTGCAGTACGGGTCGGGCCAGGGCGTCCCCGTCCTCCGCGAGCAGATCCTCGATGTCATGGCCCTCGAAGGCATCTCCGCCAGCGCGGACGACATCGTGGTCACCACGGGCTCTCAGCACGCCCTGGAGCTCGTCTCGAAGCTCTTCCTGGACCCGGGGGACGTCGTCCTCTCCGAGGGCCCCAGCTACGTCACGGCGATGGTCATCTTCCGGTCGTACCAGGCCGAGGTCGAGCACGTCCCGATGGACGAGCACGGGCTCATCCCCGCCGCCCTCCGCGAGCACATCGCCCGCGTGCGCGCCGCCGGCAAGACGATCAAGTTCCTGTACACGATCCCCACCTTCCACAACCCCGCGGGCGTGACCCTCAGCTGGGAGCGCCGCGTCGAGATCCTCGAGATCTGCAAGTCCGAGGGAATCCTCGTGCTCGAGGACAACCCGTACGGCCTCCTCTACTTCGAGGACGTCCCGCCGAAGGCGATGCGCTCGCTGGAGGAGGACGGGGTGATCTACCTCGGCACGTTCTCGAAGACGCTCGCTCCCGGCTTCCGAGTGGGCTGGGCTCTCGCTCCGCATGCGATCCGCGAGCGGCTGATCCTCGCCAACGAGGCGGCCGTCCTCAGTCCGTCGTCCTTCAGCCAGCTGGTCATCTCGAAGTACCTCGAGACGGCCGACTGGCGCGGACAGATCGACACCTTCCGGGGCGTCTACCGCGAGCGGAAGGAGGCGATGCTGAAGGGCCTGCAGACCCATCTGCCCGGCCTCAGCTGGACGAACCCGAACGGCGGCTTCTACGTCTGGGTCACGCTGCCCGAGGAGCTCGACTCCAAGGCGATGCTGCCGCGCGCAGTGAAGGAGCTCGTCGCGTACACGCCGGGTACCGCGTTCTACGGCAACGGAGACGGACGTCAGAACATCCGCCTCTCGTTCTGCTACCCGACACCGGAGCGCATCGGTGACGGCATCCGCCGCCTCGCCACGGTCATCAACGGAGAGCTCGATCTGCTGTCGACCTTCGCGGGCACGGGCCGGCTGAGCAGCGCCGACGCGAGCAAGCGTGACGCCGTCCTGCCGCCGAACGTCTCCTGACACCGCTCCTTCGATAAGAAAGCCCTGGTCATGACCGATTTCTCTGTGCTCGACCGTACACTCGACATCGTCGTCATCAGCGGTGGCATCAGCCACGAGCGCGACGTCTCCCTGCGGTCGGGCCGTCGCGTGGCGGATCGTCTCTCCGCGATGGGCCACCGCGTCTCCCTGCACGAACCGGACGCCGGCCTCCTCTCGACGCTCCTGCAGAAGCGTCCCGACGTCGTCTGGCCCGCGGTGCACGGGGCGAGCGGTGAGGACGGTGCGCTCCTCGGGCTCCTCGAGGCGGCTGGCTTCGCCTACGTCGGCTCGCAGACGGACGCGGCGCGCCTGGCCTGGTTCAAGCCGACCGCGAAGACGCTCGTCGCTCGCGCGGGCTTCTCGACCCCGCGCTCCGTCACCCTCCCCCGCGAGACCTTCCGCGAGCTCGGAGCCGCCGGGATTCTGGAGCAGGTCGAGGCGCACCTGCCGGGCTCCCTCGTGGTGAAGCCCGCTCAGGGCGGTTCGGCCCAGGGCGTCAGCATCGTGACGGAGTCGTCGCAGCTCCCGCGAGCGATGGTCGAGGCGTACACCTACGGCGACGTCGTGCTCATCGAACAGCAGATCCAGGGGACCGAGGTCTCGGTCGGTGTTCTCGACCTCGATGACGGTCCTTTCGCCCTGCCGCCCGTCGAGATCGCACCCGTCGCGGGCCAGTACACCTTCGAGGCGCGCTACAACGCGGGGGAGACGCACTTCTACACGCCGGCACGGATCTCGCCGGAGATCACGGAGGAGGTGTCCCGCGTGGCCGTTGCGATCCACGAACTGCTGGGACTCCGCCACCTGTCGCGGCTCGACTTCATCATCGACGACGCCGGACTCCCCTGGTTCTTCGACGCGAACGTCCTTCCCGGAATGACCGAGACCTCACTCGTTCCCCAGGCCATCGAGGCATCCGGCCGCTACCTCGGCGACGTCTACTCCACCCTCGCGAAGCTCGCAGCCTCCTGACTCCATACCGTTTCACGTGAAACGGTCCGCTGCGCGGACGCTCCTGATCACGTGGCTGCTGAGTTCTGAACGAGTGCTCGAATCCATGCCAGACGAGTAATCGCGTCGCGGCCGATCAGGACCCTCTATCGCCGCCTTCTCCCTACGATGCGGGTCGAGTAGCCGCTCAATAACGGGTCCACGTCTTCATCAGCAGACCAGTAGTGCCAACTCGGGGAAGAACCCGAGGCCGCGTATCGACTCCCACCAACGTTAGACATCTGTCGCCGCGCCGGTCGATTATCCGCAGATCAGCGTGGTAGACCCCGCCCCCGCCGCCACCTTTTCACCAGGCCCACGGGCATCCATCGCCACCTGGTCCTCGTCGTCATGCTGGTCGAGTAGACGCATTGTCGCGTATCGAGATCCGGCGACCCCCAGTGGGTACCTGGCGGGGCGTTGCCTGGAGCGATGTATCCATGCCCACTGTCTGGCCATATCCGCAGACATACCGGTGAAGAGCAGTAGTGCGTCGAATCGAGGCTCACCACGATCGCCACCCGCGCCATCTCTGAGGAGACACAACATGGTCGATCGACGCTGATCGACACCAGGCACCCGTCGCCATGCTGGTCGAGTAGCCACAACGCGAGGTATTGAGACCCACGGCCCGAAGGGACCCTTTTCGCTTGGTTCTCCGACCTCAACTCCGCCTCGGGGGGGGTGGTGTCTCTATTCCGCTGGTCAGGCGAGCAATCTCTTTCGAGCATTGCGGTCGAAATCGGTCCCGCGATGATCCGCATGGGCGTCCAATGTTCTCGGCAGGGGCGTTTCACGTGAAACGCTTCCGCAGCCGTTGAGGAACTTCGATCCGAAATGTTGCGCCCGTTGGAGCGAGTCGAGCCGATGAGGGCCTCCCCTCCTACATGACAAGCTCGTAGCTCTTCAATGGCTAGGCCGCCCTAGAGCGCACCGTTTCACGTGAAACGGCCCTTCCATCGTCTCTTTCAGTGCTCTCCGGGGGCGACCGCAGACGGGGTCCTCCGTCAAACCTCGGCGAACCCACTCATCACATCCGCGTCGATCCGCGAGAACGAAGCGATACTGCATTTCGTCTAACTTGCCCCCCCGCCGGCCAATTTCTGGAGGCCCAGGAAGCGGTCCTCACCGGCGACTTGGGATGCACGGACAGCCGAGGGGGTCCTCATCTCAGCGGCCAACGTAGGAATGTTTCACGTGAAACACTCCGCACGGGAATATCGGCGACCATGACGTCGCCCTGGGCAGCGGAGAGCGCCACCGAGTACGACCCACCCAGGCACCCGTCCTGCGCCCGCCAGCGAGTCACCGAAAGCGACATGAACTCCGGAGGTCAACGAGGTCTGAACTCAGCCAACCCTAGATCCGGCGCTCCACGACTACTCAACCGCCATATAGGCGCATCGTGAGCTGCTCTATCCAGAGATCAATGCCCCAGATACCCGGCGATCGTCGCCGTTCGGCTATACCAGCCGTATTCTCGACCAGGCCCGGAGTCAGCAGGGCCCCGCAGAACCTGGGGCCACTTCATCAGACTGTGCCGGTCACAAGGGCTCATCAATCAGAGAGATGGCGACGGCCGAGAATGCACAGCTCACAAGGCATTTCGTAGGCCGCCTCAAGCGTACCGATTCCTGTGATCGCGGTGCCGACGAAGGGAGCGGATACCGCCACATCGGCGATTGCGGCCAAGAACACAACGCGAGCACGCGCACGCCAGCCGCACGGCGAATCAGTGGCGGCCACTAGGCCGGCCACTACGGAGCGAGCGACACCTCAGTCGGCTCCCCGATCTCGGCGAGGATGCGGTTCAAGTCCTGGATGGTGGCGAAGTCGATGACCATCTGGCCCTTACGTGCGCCCAGGGTGACCTTGACGCGCGTGTTCAACCGGTCGCCGAGGTGATCCGCGATGGACGAGAGGTGTCCGGAGTGCCCGCCCTGCTCCTCCACCACGGGACGCGTGGTCGTCCGCGGCGCCTTCATCTGCGCCGCGGCGGCCTCGGCGGCGCGGACGGACAGGTCCTCGTTGACGATCTTGTCGGCCAGGCGGCGCATCATCTCGACGTCGTCGAGGGACAGAACCGCACGCGCGTGTCCTGCGGTCAGGACGCCGGCAGCGACGCGGGCCTGCACATCGGCCGGGAGCCGCAGGAGACGGAGCGTGTTCGAGATCTGCGGCCGCGAACGTCCGAGCCGCGTCGCTAGGGCCTCCTGGGTGATCCCGAAGTCGCTGAGGAGCTGCTGGTAGGCGGACGCCTCCTCGAGCGGGTTGAGGTCGGCGCGGTGCAGGTTCTCCAGCAGCGCGTCGCGGAGCATGTTCTCGTCGGCCGTGTCCTTGACGACCGCGGGGATGGTGGTCAGTCCCGCGGCCTTCGAGGCGCGGAACCGGCGCTCACCCATGACGAGCTCGTACTTCGCTCCGCCGCGAGCCGTCACGGGCCGGACGACGATCGGCTGCAGCACTCCGAACTCGCGGATGCTGTGGACGAGTTCCGCGAGGTCGTCCTCGTCGAACACCGACCGCGGCTGCGCCGTGTTGGGGGTGATGTCGGCGAGGGGGAGTCGCGCCAAGCGCGCTCCGGGGACCTCGAGGAGCTCCTCGGCACGGGCCGAATCGCCGACCTGATCAGGGAAGAAGACGTCGACAGGCCGGGAGCGCGACTCGTCGCTGGTCGGGATGAGCGAGCCGATCCCCCGGCCGAGTCCCGTGCGCTTGGTCGCCATCAGCGTGCCTCTCCTTCGTGTGCCGTCTCGGGTGTCTTCCGAGCTCCGCGTCGTGCGACCTCCGCGGCCGCCTCCAGATACGCCAGCGAACCGGACGACTGCGGGTCGTAGCTGATCACGCTCTGTCCGTAGCTCGGCGCCTCCGAGATCCTCACGTTGCGCGGGATCACCGCGCGCAGCACCTCCTTCGGGAAGTGCTCTCGGACATCCGCTGCCACCTGCTGGGAGAGGTTCGTGCGGCCGTCGTACATCGTCAGGAGGATCGTCGAGACACCGAGGTTCGGATTGAGGTGCCGCTCGATCAAGTCGATGTTCTTGAGCAGCTGGCTGAGCCCCTCGAGCGCGTAGTACTCGCACTGGATCGGGATGAGCACCTCGCGAGCGGCGACGAACGCGTTGATGGTCAGCAGACCGAGCGACGGCGGGCAGTCGATGAAGACGTAGTCGAACGGCTCGTCCATGGTGTCGAGCATGCGGTCGAGCGCACGGCGGAGACGCTGCTCGCGTGCGACGAGCGAGACCAGCTCGATCTCGGCGCCGGCCAGGTGGATGGTCGCCGGCACACCGTAGAGCGAGGCGAACTCCGGGCTCTTCTGCACGACGTCCGCGAGGGGAGTGTCGTTGACGATCACGTCGTACACGCTGGCCGTCTCGGCGCGGTGCTCGATGCCCAGGGCCGTCGACGCGTTGCCCTGCGGATCGAGGTCGATGACGAGCACCTTCGCCTCACCGCGGGCGAGCCCGGCGGCGAGGTTGACGGTCGTCGTCGTCTTCCCGACGCCGCCCTTCTGGTTCGAGATCGTGATGACGCGCGTCGACTCGGGCTTGGGCAGCGGCTGGGCGTTCAGCAGTGCGCGCCGACGGGTCATGTCCGCGATCTCCCGGGCCAGGGGAGTCGAGGAATCGAAGCCTCCGGTCAGACCGGCGGAATCGGTTTGTTTCACGTGAAACCTTCGCTCAGCGAGTGGGACGGACATCAGCACCGAGGAGTCGACGGACGAGGAGTCGGGGGCTCACTGCGGCGTCGTGGCGATCAACCCACTGTAGCCCGGACGACCCTCGTCACCTCGGAGAGCACGCCGTCGCCGAGCACGACGACCTCGGGCGGGGAGAGCCGGAAACGACGGATCTGCTTGGCCGCCGCCTCGATCTCCTTCTCGGCGTTGATGCCCTTCAGCAGGACCAGCTCGCCTCCGGGCCGCAGCAGCGGCGCGGTCAGCGGGATCAGCTTCGAGAGGGCGCTGACCGCCCGAGCGGTCACCTGGTCGAGAGGCTCCGGGAGCTGCACCTCTTCAGCACGGGCACGAAGAACTGAGACATTCTCGAGCCCGAGTCCGTCGACCTGCTCCTGAAGCCAGACGACGCGTCGCTCCATCGGCTCGATGAGCACGAAACGGACGTCGGGCCGCACGATGGCCAGGACGAGCCCGGGAAGGCCCGCGCCACTGCCGACATCACCCACCAGTCCAGGACGCAGGAGAGGGGCCACCAGGGCGCTGTTGAGCACGTGCCGCGTCCAGAGCCGGGGGAGCTCCAGCGGCCCGATCAGGCCGCGCTCCTCGCCCTGGTCGGCGAGAGCCTCCGTGAAGCGCCGCAGAAGGGGCAGGTGGTCGCCGGCGATCGCCGCAGCGGCTGCGGGCTCGGCCTCGAGGGTCGACTCCACGCCGCTCAGCCGCGGGTGATGACGGTGTGGCGCTCGCGCGCCTCGCCGCGCGACTCCGACACGAAGCCGCGCTCGCCCACCATGTCGTGGACGAGCTTGCGCTCGTACGACGACATGGGCGGGAGCGAGGCCGACGTCGCGCCGTCTTCGATCCGCTCGATCGCGCGGTCGACCAGCTGGGCCAGCTCCGCCTCGCGGGCGTCGCGGGAGCCGCCGATGTCGAGGATGAGCCGGGAGAACGCGCCGGTCTTCGTCTGGACCGCCAGTCGCGTCAGCTCCTGCAGCGCCTGGACGGCGTCGGGGCGGGAGAGCACCCGGAGGTTCGTGTCGCCGGAGGCGGTGACCGAGAGGTAGGCGCGGCCGTTGCGGACCTCGATGTCGATGTCGCCGTCGAGGTCGCAGATGTCGAGGAACTCCTCGATGTAGTCGGCGGCGACGTCGCCCTCGTCCTCGAGCTGCGAGAGCGTGGACTCGGGCGCCTCGTCGACGGCGGACGCGTCCACGTCCGCGGGTGCGGACGCGTCGTCGGTGATGGTCTGCATCGGATCGGTCATGGCGGCTCTACTTCTTTCCGGCTTGCTTCTTGGAGCGGTTCTTGCTCACGGGCTGCGTGCGCTGCACGGCCTTCTTCTCGACGAGGGTGACGTCGCCGGCGGCCGTGGTCTCCTCGACCAGCTTGCCCTTGCGGCGCAGGCGCTCCTCGCGGGCCTTGGCGGCCTCGCTGCCCGGGGTCGGCATGTTCCGGATGACGATGAACTGCTGGATCATCGTCCAGATGTTCGAGGTCAGCCAGTAGAACATCACGCCGAGGGGGAAGGCGAAGCCCGAGAAGGCGAAGACGAGGGGGAGGATGTAGAGCAGGATCCGTTGCTGCTTGAACGTCGGCGAGGCCTTCGCCTCGGGCGACATGTTCTTCGACACGATCTGCAGCTGCGTGATGAACTGCGATGCGGTCATCAGGACGACCATGATCACCGCGATGATGATGACCGGCTCCTGGCCGCCCTCGGCGAGTGCGCCCTGGATCGACTGGTGCAGCGGCGCGACGCCGAAGAGGTTCGCCTCGCCGAACTGGCGGGCGAGCGTCTCGTCGAGCGGGCCCACGCCCTTCTGGCTGTGCTGCGCCGCGTTCAGCACCGAGAACAGGCTGAAGAAGATCGGCATCTGGATCAGCAGGGGCAGGCAGGAGGCGAGCGGGTTGGTGCCCGTCTTCTTGTAGAGCTCCATGGTCTCGCGGGACATCGCCTCGCGGGACAGCTGGTCGCGCTTGCCCTTGTACTTGTCCTGGATCTTCTTGAGCTGGGGCGCGACCTCGAGCATCCGGCGCTGGCTCTTGATCTGCTTGACGAAGATCGGGATGAGCGCGGCGCGGATGACGATGACCAGGCCGACGATCGAGAGGACCCAGGTGATTCCCGCGGCCGCCTCCATGCCGGTGAAGGTCAGCAGCTGGTGGAAGGCGACGAGGAGCAGCTCGACCACCCACTTGAGGGGCCAGAGGATCGTGCCGAGGAGGTCCATGGAGTGGGGTCAGTCCTTTCGAGGGCCCACGACGAACCCGGCTCGCGTCACGGCGAAGCGGGTCCGGCCGGAAGCCGGTCGGTGCAGGGGGATCGAGGTCGGGACGTCGTCGATGCCGCCGGCCGCCCACGGGTGGCAGCGGAGCAGACGGCGGGCCGCGAGGACGGAGCCGAGGACGAGCCCGTGGAGCTGGACCGCCTGGAGCGCGTACGCGGAGCACGAGGGGTAGTAACGGCAGACATCCCCGTAGAGAGGGGACACGACCGCCCGGTAGACGATCAGGAGCAGGACGCCGATGTTCCGCGGCAGCAGGAGGATCGCCCACCCGAGCCGGGCGAACGGCGCCTCGCGGCGGGGGAGCACGGCGGTCACGAGGACGCCCCGCTCTTCCGCGCGGCTCGCGCCATCGCGGACCACACCTCGGAGCGCAGCTCCGACCAGGGGGCGTCGGCGCTGCCGGGCAGCGCGCGGACGACGACCTGGGTGCCGGGGTCGATCTCGGGGACGAGCTCGAACGCCACGGCCTTGAGCCGGCGGCGGACGGTGTTGCGCGTCACCGCGGTGCCGACCGTCTTGGCGACGATGAACCCGAACCGCGCCGGATCGCCCGCGGAGGACCGGCGGACATACGTGACGGTGTGCGGTCCTGTGGACCGCACACCGCGACGGACGACTGTCCGGTACTCGCCTCCGTGGACGATGCGATTGGCTCTGGCCAGCACCGCTGGTCGGTACCGCTCGCTGCTAGGCGGAGAGCTCGGTGCGCCCCTTGGCGCGGCGCGCGCTGAGGATGCCGCGGCCGGCACGGGTGCGCATGCGCAGACGGAAGCCGTGCACCTTGGCGCGACGACGGTTGTTCGGCTGGAAGGTTCGCTTGCTCATAATCAGATCTCCACGTACGTGTTCCGCGGCGCGAACCGGCACCACCCGCTCGGGCGGAGACTCGGATCCTCCGGGAAGAAGGGGTGCCCGGCTGCGGAATCCGCTCGGCCTGCGAGGGCCGCACGGACGACACCGGGCAGGCGTCAATTGATTTAAACTACGGCCTGTTCCGCCACCGGTCAAATGTGGACGGCGCGAAACCTCGATCATGCACACGGGACACGGGGTTCCGCGCATTGACACGCGGGTGTCGCTGTGGTGGATTTGTCTCCCGTCGGCTCCGTTCGTTACGGTGTTGAGCCGCAGTTATCCACAGGTGGGATCCGCGTCCTCCCGCGCCCGCACAGGCATCGCTCGAGGCCGGTGGACAACCCTGTGGAGAGAGCGGCACTCGAGACCCGGCTCCGCGCCCGGTCCGCGACGCCCCTGCAGCGGGCGGCGACGGGTCCGGCGGAGACGGCGATCCCGCAGCGACTTCACAGCGACAGCACCCAGGACCGGAGACAGATGGCAGACGACACGTCGATGGTCGACGCGTGGAACGTGATCCTCGGCGCACTTTCCCAGGACGAGCGGATCACCGCTCCCCTCTACGGGTTCGTCTCGCTCGTGGAGCCCAAGGGCATCATGGCGGGCACCTTCTACCTGGAGGTCCCGAACGAGTTCACCCGCGGGATGCTCGAGCAGCGCGTGCGCGTGCCCCTGCTCAGCGCGATCGGGACGCTCGACGACTCCTTCGGCGTCACGACGTTCGCCTTCGTGGTGAACCCCGACATCGAGCACGAGCCCCTCAGCTCCCCGTCGTCGCAGGAGTCGATGAACCCGTTCGAGCCGATCACCGCCTCCTCGGCGACGGTCGCGCCGACCCGCGGGGTCGAGGAGCTGCGGACTGTGCCGGCGACCGACACCCGGCTGAACCCGAAGTACAGCTTCGACAACTTCGTCATCGGAGGCTCCAACCGGTTCGCGCACGCCGCGGCCGTCGCGGTCGCCGAGGCTCCCGCCAAGGCCTACAACCCGCTCTTCGTCTACGGCGACTCCGGGCTCGGCAAGACGCACCTCCTCCACGCCATCGGCCACTACGCGATGAGCCTCTACCCGGGGATCCGCGTGCGGTACGTCTCGAGCGAGGAGTTCACGAACGACTTCATCAACTCGATCGCGAACAACCGGGGCAACGCCTTCCACGGCCGCTACCGCAACGTCGACATCCTCCTGATCGACGACATCCAGTTCCTGCAGGGGAAGGCGGAGACGCAGGAGGCGTTCTTCCACACCTTCAACCAGCTGCACGACCACAACAAGCAGGTCGTGATCACGTCCGATCTGCCGCCGAAGGCCCTGACGGGCTTCGAGGACCGGATGCGCTCGCGCTTCGAGTGGGGCCTCATCACCGATGTGCAGGCTCCCGACCTCGAGACCCGCATCGCGATCCTCCGCAAGAAGGCGGTCAGCGAGAAGCTGCTCGTGCCCGACGACATCCTCGAGTTCATGGCGTCGAAGGTGTCGAGCAACATCCGCGAGCTCGAGGGGACGCTCATCCGCGTCACCGCGTTCGCGAGCCTGAACCGGACGCCGGTCGACATGTCGCTCGTGCAGACCGTGCTGAAGGACCTGATCACGCTCGACGAGGACAACGTCATCTCGCCGGTCGACATCATCAACCACACCGCGGACTACTTCAAGCTCACGGTCGACGACCTCTACGGCTCGTCGCGCTCGCAGGCCGTCGCCACCGCGCGCCAGATCGCCATGTACCTGTGCCGGGAGCTGACGAACCTCTCGCTGCCCAAGATCGGCCAGCTGTTCGGCAACCGCGACCACACCACGGTCATGTACGCGAACAAGAAGATCTCGGAGCTCATGAAGGAGCGCCGCAGCATCTACAACCAGGTCACCGAGCTGACCACCCGCATCAAGACGAACCGCTAGCCGGCAGTCGTACGGTCCCCGGGACCACCTGTCCCGGGCGGCGTGCCCCAGGGTCCATCGGCATCCGTGCGCGGTGGTCGGGTAGTCGCTCCCCTCTCCTCGTGTGAGGGGAGGGAGCGACGGGGATCGCGGCGCGAGCAGCAGGACGTCGGTGTCGGCGCGCGTCGAGATCAGGCGAAGGCGCTGGCGGGGGTCTCGATACGCCGCACTGCGGCTACTCGACCAGCACGGACCGGACGTGCTCAGGGGGTCCGGGTGAGCGGCTGAGCGGCCGGCGTGCGATCGGACGGTGTCGTGTCGATCCGCCGTGCGACGGCCCGGAGAGCAACGCGGGGGAGGGGGAGCGCGCACCGTCTTCCGGGCCGCTCGGACGGCGGCAGCTGCGCTCGACGGTCTCCGTCGTGACCGGAGAAGTCGTCGACGGACTCCTCGGACCTGCCTCGCGCGCCTCGGACACGCCGCCTCGCGCCCCTCGGAGGGCCGATTTCCACAGTGTGAGGAACCTGTGGATAACTGTGGACAACCGCCTCGGGACTGTGCGCCGGGAGAGCCCGCCTGTGGAGGGCGACCGGTCGGCTCGGATCGCTCCACAGGGCGTCCACGGGCCCGCTCACACTCCCTCCACAGGGGCGGGTCCCTCCGATCCCACCCAGGAGTAGGGGTCCGAAGCGTTTTCCACAGTTTCCACACGTGTTAACACTGTTAACGCAGTTCTCTCTTTAATGAAGCCTCGACCGGCAACCTCTCCACAGCGGCTCGGGAGTGCTCGGCGGTCCACCCCCTTCCGAGCTCGTCGAGCCCGGCGGGTACGATGGGCGACGGTCTTCGTCCGCGACTCGTCAGGGGTGTACTCGTGAGGTTCCAAGCCAACCGCGATGTCTTCAGCGAGGCGGTGTCCTTCGCGGTCAAGCTGCTTCCGCAGCGCACGACCCTGCCGATCCTCTCCGGAGTCCTCATCGAGGCGACCGCCGAGGGTCTGACGCTGTCCTCCTTCGACTACGAGGTGTCCGCGCAGACGCAGATCGCCGCCGATGTGGAGGAGACGGGGACCGTGCTCGTCTCGGGCCGTCTGCTCGCCGACATCGCGAACCGCCTCCCCAACGCTCCCGTGCGCATCGCCACGGAGGAGTCGCGCGTCTCGGTCTCGGCCGGCTCGGCGCACTTCACGCTCCTGCAGATGCCCGTGGAGGAGTACCCGAGCATCCCCGAGATCGATGCCTCCACCGGCCTCGTCCCGGCCGACGCCTTCGCGGCCGCCGTCTCGCAGGTGGCGGTCGCCGCCTCCCGCGACGACGTGACCCCCGTCATCACCGGCGTGCAGCTCGAGATCACCGAGAACACGATCGGCCTCGTCGCGACGGACCGCTACCGCGTCGCCGTCCGCGAGATCGACTGGGACAACGGGGACAACCCCGCGCCCACCCAGCCGCTCACCGCCCTCGTGCCCGCGCGCACGCTGCAGGAGGTCGGCAAGACCTTCGGCCACTCCGGCACCGTCTCCGTCGCGATCACCAACCGCGACGAGCGCGAGCTGATCGCCTTCACCGCGGACCGCAAGACCGTCACGTCGCTGCTGATCAAGGGCAACTTCCCGCCCGTGAAGCGCCTCTTCCCCGCCTCCGTCGAGAACTACGCGGTCATGTCGACCAGCGACCTCATCGAGGCCACCCGCCGCGTCTCGCTCGTGCTCGAGCGCGAGGCGGCCCTCCGCTTCAGCTTCAGCAGCGACGGCCTCACCCTCGAGGCAATCGGCTCGGAGCAGGCGCAGGCGTCCGAGAGCATCGACGCGATCGTGACCGGCGACGACGTGGTCGTCTCGCTCAAGCCGCAGTTCCTGCTCGACGGCCTCGCCGCCGTCCACTCGGAGTTCGTGCGCATCGCGTTCACGAAGACCGAGAACCCCAACAAGCCCGGCCCCGTCCTGATCACCGCGCAGACCTCGCGGGAGCAGCCCGGCAGCGACAGCTACCGCTACCTGCTCCAGCCCAACCTGCTGCTGCGCTGACCACTCCCCGGATCGCAGAGCCGCGACCGCCCCGCTCCCGACGAGCGCCCGCCCGCCGGACAACGAATCCAGGAAGGTTCACCATGCACATCGGACTCGTCGGCCTCGGCAAGATGGGCGACAACATGCGCTCCCGCCTCCGCTCCAAGGGGCTCGAGGTCACCGGCTACGACCGCAATCCCGACGTCTCGGACGCGGCCTCTCTCGACGAGATGATCGCCGCACTCCCCTCGCCCCGCATCGTCTGGGTGATGGTGCCGGCCGGCGAGATCACCGACGCGGTCGTCAAGGACCTGTCGGAGAAGCTCAGCGAGGGCGACCTCGTCATCGACGGCGGCAACTCCCGCTTCACCGAGGACTTCAAGCACGACGCGCTGCTGAAGCCCAAGGGCATCCACTACATCGACGCGGGCGTCTCAGGCGGCGTCTGGGGACTCCAGAACGGCTACGGCCTGATGGTCGGCGGCCCGAAGGAGCTCGTCGAGTACGCCATGCCCGTCTTCGACGCGCTGCGCCCGGAGGGCCCCCGCGAGGAGGGCTTCGTCCACGTGGGCGAGGTCGGCGCCGGCCACTACGCGAAGATGGTCCACAACGGCATCGAGTACGCCCTGATGCAGGCGTTCGCCGAGGGCTACGAGCTGCTCGAGACCCGCAGCGACATCATCAAGGACGTCACCGGCACCTTCAAGGCGTGGCAGCGCGGCACGGTCGTGCGCTCCTGGCTGCTCGAGCTCCTCGTCCGCGCCCTCGAGCAGGACCCGGACTTCAAGAACATCGAGGGCTACGTGCAGGACTCGGGCGAGGGCCGCTGGACCATCGAGGAGGCCATCAACAACGCCGTCCCGGTGCCCACGATCAGCGCCTCGATCTTCGCCCGCTTCGTCTCCCGCCAGGAGGACTCCCCCGCGATGAAGGCCGTTGCAGCGCTCCGCAACCAGTTCGGCGGGCACTCCGTCAAAGCCGTCGACTGAGTCGGCTGGTGAGGACTGCCTCCGGCAGTCCTCACGGCGGTCGGCTTCCGGAGGGGGGCGCGTTCCGCAGGGCCGGTGACGGACGGCGGACTGCGGCCCGCCGCCCCCGTGAGGCAGGGATGCTCTCACGGAGGCGGCGGGCCTCCGGCCGCCTCCACCTTGCTACCGGCGTCGGGCGGCGAGCCTGCGGCCGCCTTCACGGGCGGGGACGGGGCGCCGCCGATCATGCTGGTCGAGTAGCCCCGGAGGGGCGTATCGAGGCTCGAGGCGAGGGCCTGGCCGGCACTGGGAGAGCGGATCGCAGGCGCCGGAACGGGCGGACCAGCCCGATCGGGACGGGCGAGGACCCCCAGAGGTGCAGGGAAGGCCCGCGACGACGGGTGGAGGAGAGGAGCGCGACGTGCAGGTGACGCAGCTGGCGCTCAGCGACTTCCGGAACTACGAGTCGGTCGACGTCGAGCTCGTGTCCGGACCGAACCTCTTCGTCGGCCGCAACGGCCAGGGCAAGACGAACCTCGTCGAATCACTCGGCTACCTCTCCACCCTGGGCTCGCACCGCGTGTCGAGCGACCAGGCGCTCATCCGCGCCGGCCGGGACAGTGCCGTGGTGCGCGCCCGCCTCCGCAACGGCGAGCGCGACCTGCTGGCCGAGGTGCAGATCAACCGCTCCTCCCCCAACCGCGCGCAGATCAACCGCGGCGGGATCAAGCCGCGCGAGCTCCCCCGCTTCTTCTCCAGCGTCCTCTTCGCGCCGGAGGACCTCCTCCTCATCCGCGGCGACCCGTCGGCCCGCCGCCGCTTCCTCGACCAGCTGGTGATCCTCCGCTCCCCGCGGATGAGCGCCGTCCAGGCCGACTACGAGCGGGTGCTGCGCCAGCGCAACTCGCTGCTCAAGTCCGCACGGGCGAGCGGCGTCCGCGACCCCTCGAAGCTCGGGACCCTCGACATCTGGGACGAGCGCCTGATCGCGCTCGGGACCGAGATCATGCAGTCGCGCCTCACCCTGGTGGAGGAGCTGAGCGGACCGGTGCGCGCCGCGTACGAGGCGGTCGCCGGTGCCGACCAGCGTCCGGTGCTCCGCTCCCGCCTGAGCATCGAGGGCGCGGTCGACGACGACGGCGAGCCCGTGGAGCAGCCGGGCGCCGCGTCACCGGCGGCGGGCGAGGGACTGGCGGAGGCGTTCGCGTCCGCGCTGGCCGGAGTGCGACGCCGCGAGCTCGACCGGGGCGTCTCCCTCGTCGGCCCGCACCGCGACGACGTGCAGTTCGAGCTGAACGCGCTGCCGGCCAAGGGCTACGCCAGCCACGGCGAGAGCTGGTCGTTCGCCCTGGCGCTGAAGCTGGGCGCTGCGGAGCTGCTCCGGCGCGACTCCCCCATGGGCGATCCGGTGCTGATGCTCGACGACGTCTTCGCCGAGCTGGACGCGCGCCGGCGCGAGCGCCTCGCCTCGGTGGTCGCCGACTACGAGCAGGTCCTGATCACCGCGGCCGTCTTCGACGACGTCCCGGAGGCGCTGGCCGCGCACACCGTGCGGATCGAGGCCGGCCGGATCGTCGGCACGGGCGCCGCCGCCGCGCCGATCGCCGTGCCGGAGCCGACCGCACCCGACTCCGCCTCGTCCGATCCGGTGTCCTCCGACTCCGCTCCTCCCGGTCCCGAGTCCTCCCACTCCTCTTCTCCCGATCCGGTCTCGTCCGACTCCCCTTCTCCTGGTGTCGTCTCCTCCGCCGCGGCCTCCTCCTCGGAGACCGCGTCCCCAGCGCCGGCGTCCACAGATCCCGCGTCCCCAGAGCCGCCCGCCCCGTCGGAGCCGACCGATGGCTGACTCCCCCCGCCGCGGAACCCCCGCACCAGACTCAGAGGCCGCCCGCGTCTACCGCCACCTCAAGGAGGTGTTCGGCGCCGACGGCCCGCGCCGCATCCGGAAGACCGTCGAGCGCGCCGAGCCCAAGGGCGACGCGATCCCGTTCGGCAAGGGCCGCGACCCGCACGACCTCGGCGACGTCCTCGACTCCCTCACCGTGAAGCTCGGCTGGACGGCGCCGCTGGCGCAGGGCGACCTGATGTCGTCGTGGACGGCGATCGCCGGCGAGGAGACCGCGAAGCACTCGACTCCGGTGGGCGTCGTCGACGGCGTGCTGACCGTCGCGTGCGAGTCCACGGCGTGGTCGACGCAGCTCCGGCTGATGCGGATCGAGATCATGAACCACATCGCCGTGAACTTCCCCGACGCGGGCATCGCGTCGATCCGTTTCCAGGGCCCGGACGTCCCGAACTGGAAAAAGGGTCCCAGGTCGATTCCAGGGCGTGGTCCGCGCGACACCTACGGCTGAGGACGCATTTTCGGTCGACCGCCGATCTTTCGCGCCTCAGATCGCCGTCCAGCGCTTCGGATCGACCCGGCACGCGGTAGAATGGAGGGCCGCCGAACCGCAGTGACGCCGCCGCGCGGGCGATCTCCAGATCACCGTGCGCGTCGCGACGGACCGTCAGAGGAGAACTCCACAGCTATGACTCACGAGCCGAACGACTCCACGTCACCCGCAGCGAACGACCTGGACGCGAACGGCTCAGCAGCCCCCTCCGCTCCGCACGAGAGCATGTCGACCAAGTCGTCCGGCGACTACGGCGCGAACCAGATCCAGGTCCTCGAGGGCCTCGAGGCGGTCCGCAAGCGCCCCGGCATGTACATCGGATCCACGGGTCCGCGCGGTCTGCACCACCTGGTCTACGAGATCGTCGACAACGCCGTCGACGAGGCGCTCGCGGGCTACTGCGACAACATCGAGATCCTGATGCGCGCCGACGGAGGCGTCACCGTCTCCGACAACGGCCGCGGCATCCCGGTCGACATGCACCCGACCGAGGGCATCTCCACGGTCGAGCTGGTCCTCACCGTGCTCCACGCCGGCGGCAAGTTCGGCGGAGGCGGCTACGCGGTCTCCGGCGGCCTGCACGGCGTCGGCTCCTCCGTGGTCAACGCGCTCTCGACGCGCCTCGACGTCGAGGTCAAGCGCCAGGGCGCCGTGTACCGGATGAGCTTCACCGACGGAGTGCCGGACGCCCCGCTCGAGAAGGGCGAGGCCAGCGACGAGACCGGCACGACGATCACCTTCTGGCCCAACGCCGGCATCTTCGAGACGGTCGAGTTCGACTACGAGACCCTGCGCGCGCGCTTCCAGCAGATGGCGTTCCTCAACAAGGGCCTGCGCATCGCGCTGACCGACCAGAACGAGGTCGAGTTCGAGGGGGAGGGCGAGAACGAGACCGAGGGCGACCGGACCGACGTCTTCCACTACGAGAAGGGCCTCGTCGACTACGTCGAGTACATCAACTCGCTGAAGAAGTCGGACCTCGTGCACTCCGAGATCATCGACTTCGAGTCCGAGGACACCGAGCGCCGCATCTCGCTCGAGGTCGCGATGCAGTGGACCACGGCCTACACCGAGAGCGTCCACACCTACGCGAACACCATCAACACTCACGAGGGCGGCACCCACGAGGAGGGCTTCCGCGCCGCGCTGACCACGCTGGTCAACCGCTACGCGCGCGCGAACAACCTGCTCAAGGAGAAGGACGAGAACCTCTCGGGCGACGACATCCGCGAGGGCCTCACCGCCGTCGTGTCGATCAAGCTCGGCGAGCCGCAGTTCGAGGGCCAGACCAAGACGAAGCTCGGCAACACCGAGGCGAAGGCGTTCGTGCAGCGCGTGGCCGGCGAGCAGCTGGCCGACTGGTTCGACCGCAACCCGAGCCAGGCGAAGGACATCATCCGCAAGGCGATCCAGGCGGCCTCCGCCCGTATGGCGGCGCGGAAGGCGCGCGAGACCGCCCGCCGCAAGGGCCTGCTCGAGGGCGGCGGCATGCCGGGCAAGCTCAAGGACTGCCAGTCCAAGGACCCGTCGATCTCCGAGATCTTCATCGTCGAGGGCGACTCGGCGGGAGGATCCGCGGTGCAGGGCCGCAATCCCGAGACGCAGGCGATCCTCCCCCTCCGCGGGAAGATCCTCAACGTCGAGAAGGCGCGGCTCGACCGCGCTCTCGGCAACAACGAGGTCCAGGCGATGATCACGGCGTTCGGCGCCGGCATCGGCGAGGACTTCAACCCCGACAAGGCGCGGTACCACAAGATCATCCTGATGGCCGACGCCGACGTCGACGGCCAGCACATCACGACGCTGCTGCTGACGCTCCTCTTCCGCTACATGCGCCCGCTGATCGACCTCGGCTACGTGTACCTCGCGCAGCCGCCGCTGTACCGCCTCAAGTGGTCGAACTCCCCGCACGAGTACGTCTACAGCGACCGCGAGCGCGACGCCCTGATCGCGCACGGCTCGGCGACCAACAAGCGCATGCCCAAGGAGAACGGCATCCAGCGCTACAAGGGCCTCGGCGAGATGGACTACAAGGAGCTGTGGGAGACCACGATGGACCCCGCGACGCGGACCCTCCTCCAGGTCACGCTCGACGACGCGGCCGCGGCCGACGAGATCTTCTCCACCCTCATGGGCGAGGACGTCGAGTCCCGCCGCTCCTTCATCCAGAAGAATGCGAAGGACGTGCGCTTCCTCGACATCTAGCTGTCGAGGAAGCGGACGTCCTCGAAAGGTGGCGGCCGGGCGGTCCAGTGGACCTCCCTCGCGACCACCTCGAACACGTCACGGCGGCCCTCGATGGGCCGCATCCTCGACCAGAACGCGACAGAGGCCGTCACCGGCCCGCACACCGACGACACACCTGACACCCAGCGCGACCGCCGCCCCCGCTCCTCCGGGGCACGGACCCACCTGAGAGACCAGAGACCATGGCAGAAGAACCCACCACCCCCACCGGCCCGGACGAGAGCGACGACATCGTCACCGAGACCGGTGTGGTGATCCACGGTCACGACAAGATCGAGCCGGTCGACCTGCAGCTCGAGATGCAGCGCTCCTACCTCGACTACGCGATGAGCGTCATCGTCGGGCGAGCCCTGCCGGAGGTGCGCGACGGCCTGAAGCCCGTGCACCGCCGCGTGATCTACGCCATGTACGACGGTGGCTACCGCCCCGACAAGGCGTTCTCGAAGTGCTCGCGCGTCGTCGGCGACGTGATGGGCCAGTTCCACCCGCACGGCGACTCCGCGATCTACGACGCGCTGGTCCGCCTGGTGCAGCCGTGGAGCCTCCGCTACCCGCTCGCGCTCGGGCAGGGCAACTTCGGCTCCCCCGGCAACGACGGCGCGGCCGCCCCCCGGTACACCGAGACCAAGATGGCGCCGCTCGCGCTCGAGATGGTCCGCGACATCGACAAGAACACCGTCGACTTCCAGGACAACTACGACGGCCGCACCCGCGAGCCGGCGATCCTGCCGGCGCGGTTCCCGAACCTGCTCGTCAACGGCTCCGTCGGCATCGCGGTCGGCATGGCGACCAACATCCCGCCGCACAACCTGCGCGAGGTCGCCGCCGGCGCCAAGTGGGCGCTCGAGAACCCCGACGCGACGCGCGAGGAGCTCCTCGAGGCGCTGCTGCAGCGGATCAAGGGACCCGACTTCCCCACCGGTGCGCAGATCCTCGGCGTCCGCGGCATCCAGGACGCGTACCGCACCGGCCGCGGCTCGATCACGATGCGCGCCGTCGTCTCCATCGAGGAGATCCAGGGCCGCACCTGCCTCGTCGTCACCGAGCTGCCGTACCAGGTGAACCCGGACAACCTGGCGATCAAGATCGCCGAGCTGGTCAAGGACGGGCGCGTCTCGGGCATCGCCGACATCCGCGACGAGACCTCCGGTCGCACCGGCCAGCGCCTCGTCGTCGTCCTCAAGCGCGACGCCGTGGCGAAGGTGGTGCTGAACAACCTCTACAAGCACACCCCGCTGCAGGAGAACTTCGGCGCGAACATGCTCGCGATCGTCGACGGCATCCCGCGCACGCTCTCGCTCGACGGCTTCATCCGCGCGTGGGTCGACCACCAGGTCGAGGTCATCGTGCGCCGCACCCAGTACCTCCTCGACGAGGCCGAGGCGCGGATCCACATCCTGCGCGGCTACCTCAAGGCGCTCGACGCGCTCGACGAGGTCATCGCCCTCATCCGCCGCTCCCCCACCGTGGAGGAGGCGCGCGACGGCCTGATGGAGCTGCTCGACATCGACGAGGTGCAGTCCCGCGCCATCCTCGACATGCAGCTGCGCCGCCTCGCGGCCCTCGAGCGCCAGAAGATCATCGACGAGCACGACCGGATCCAGGCCGAGATCGAGGACTACAAGTCGATCCTCGCGAGCCCCGAGCGCCAGCGCACGATCATCTCGGACGAGCTCGACGAGATCGTCGACCGCTTCGGCGACGACCGCCGCACCGAGATCCTCTTCGGGTTCGACGGCGACATGAGCGTCGAGGACCTGATCCCCGAGGAGGAGATGGTCGTCACCGTCACCCGCGGCGGTTACCTCAAGCGCACCCGGAGCGACTCCTACCGGGCCCAGCACCGCGGCGGCCGGGGCGTGCGCGGCGCGCAGCTGAAGGCCGACGACATCGTCGAGCACTTCTTCGTCACCACCACGCACCACTGGCTGCTGTTCTTCACGAACACCGGCCGCGTGTACCGCGCCAAGACCTACGAGCTGCAGGAGGCCGGCCGCGACGCCAAGGGCCAGCACATCGCGAACCTGCTCGCGCTCGAGCCGGGGGAGCAGATCGCGCAGATCCTCGACATCCGCGACTACGAGGCGGCCCGCTACCTGGTGCTCGCCACGCGCGACGGCCTCGTGAAGAAGACGGCCCTCTCGGAGTACGACACGAACCGCTCCGGCGGCATCATCGCGATCAAGCTGCGCGACGGCGACGAGCTCGTCTCGGCGCTCCTGGTCGAGGAGGACAGCGACGTGCTGCTGGTCTCCCGCAAGGGCATGTCGATCCGCTTCACCGCGTCCGACGAGGCGCTTCGTCCGATGGGCCGCTCGACCTCCGGAGTCCGCGGCATGTCGTTCCGCGGGGAGGACCGCCTCCTCGACGCCAACGTCGTCAGCGACGAGGGCTTCGTCTTCGTGGTCACCGAGGGCGGCTACGCCAAGCGCACCGCGGTCGACCAGTACCGCCTCCAGGGACGCGGCGGGCTGGGCATCAAGGTGGCCAAGCTCGAGGAGAAGCGCGGCGACCTCGTGGGCGCCATCATCACCGGAGAGGACGACGAGGTGCTCGTCGTGCTCGCC
The DNA here is from genome assembly GCF_002932915.1 of Rathayibacter sp. RFBD1. Taxonomy (NCBI): domain Bacteria; kingdom Bacillati; phylum Actinomycetota; class Actinomycetes; order Micrococcales; family Microbacteriaceae; genus Rathayibacter; species Rathayibacter sp. RFBD1. The sequence goes on along the minus strand of NZ_PSWQ01000009.1, from coordinate 78,886 downwards.
AGCGGCAAGGTGGTACGCTCTGCGGTGGCCGAGGTACCGGCCAAGGGTCGCGACACCATGGGAGTCGTCTTCGCACGATTCGCTGAGGACGACCGCATCATCGCACTCGCCAAGAACACCGAACGCAATCTCGACGCCCAGGACGAGGATCCCGACGCCGCGGCGCCGGCCGAGTCCGCTCCGGTGTCGGAGGAGGATGGGTCCGTAGATGAGTAGCACCGTCGCCGAGAAGCTCGCCAGGAAGTCCGCGAAGAGCCCGGCGGCGAAGCAGGTCCGCCTGAAGCTCGTCTACGTCGACTTCTGGTCGGCCGTGAAGCTCTCGTTCCTGCTGGGCCTGACGCTCGCGATCATCACGATCGTCGTCGTCTACCTGGTCTACACGGTCCTGGCCCAGACTGGCGTGTTCGACGAGGTCAACGGCCTCGTGCAGGACATCGCCGGCGCGGAGGCGTTCGACCTCAACACGATCATCTCGCTGCCGCAGGTCATGGGCTTCGCGATCGTCGTCGCGGTGCTGAACACCATCGTCACCACCGCGCTCGGCGCGATCGTGGCGCTGCTGTACAACCTCAGCGTCAAGATCACCGGCGGCCTCCTGGTGGGCTTCACCAACCAGTAGGGCGCACGGTCCGGCCGATTGGGATTCCTGCTCGATGTCGGGTAGAGTCTCCTCTGGCCATTCCGGGGGTATAGCTCAGGCGGTTAGAGCGCTTCACTGATAATGAAGAGGTCCCAGGTTCAAGTCCTGGTACCCCCACCCGGTCCGAACGGCCCGTCACCTTGCGGTGGCGGGCCGTTCGACTCTCGGAGACGGATCGCCCCGTCTCCGGCCCGGGGCCTTAGCTCAGTTGGTAGAGCGCCTGCTTTGCAAGCAGGATGTCAGGAGTTCGAATCTCCTAGGCTCCACACTTCCTCCCCTCTCGCGGGTGCTTCCCCTTCGCCGGCCCTTCTGGTCCACCGGCCCACATCCGGGGTGGTCCCGCGCGTCGGCACTCCCGTCGGCGTGAACGCCGGCGGGCTCTCCTGTCGCCCGTCGTGCGGTCCCCGCGATCGAGGTCGCCACTCGGACGGCCGAGCCGCCCGCTCAGCGGTCCACGCAGGCGAGGCCGAGGAACTGCTGGACCGAGAGGGTCTCGGACGTACCGTCGCGGATGTCGCCGACGATGATCTCACCGACGGAGAGCGTGTCGAACTGCTCGGCCGTGAAGACGACCGGGCGGGCGAGCACGGAGCGGTCGGTCGCGTAGGCGCCCAGCGCGAGGTCGACGCCGAGCGGGAACCGCTCGATCACCGTGTCGGCCGGCCAGACCGTGGATCCGGAGAGGTCGGTCGCGCCCAGTTGCGTGACCGGTGACGGGGAGACCCAGCGGGTGACCCTCCGCAGCCCGTCGCCGATGGTCAGGGGAGCGGAGTCGGAGGCGGCGAGGTCGAGGCCGTCGACGGACCCCGAGCACACGACGACGACGCCGAGGACCTCGCCGCGCTCGCCGCCCCGTCCGAGCCCGACCGCGGCCGTGGTCACCGGCTCCTCGGAGGCGCACCCCGAGAGCGCGAGGGCGCCGAGCAGAACGACGGTGCTCGCGAGCGCAGCGCGACGGTGCATGGGTCCTCCCGCGGCCACCCTACGCGGGCAGGGCGAGGGCCAGAGCGGCGAGAGCCTGCGGAAGGGAGGGAGCGCCCTCCGCTCGGAAGACCACCTCTCCGGCCGTGTCCCGCACGACGACCGTGGGGGTCGAGCGGATGCCGGCGGCCTCGGCCTCGACGGGGTGGAAGGCCACGTCGCGCTCGCGGATCTCGGCGGCGGGGACGAGCTCCGCGGCGCGCTCCAGCACCGAGCGCGCGGCATGGCAGGCGCCGCAGAAGGCGGAGGTGTAGAGCTCGACGATCACGACGAAGGGAACGCCGGGGCGCGGCCGGGGATTCCCGGGCACCGTCAGCGGAGGAGCCAGGCCTCGTTCATGGTGAGGGCCGCGTCGACGAGCTCGACACGCTCCAGCTCCTCGACGTCGCTCAAGGGGAACCAGGCGGCGGCGTCCGTGGAGCCGTCCACCTCGTGCGTGAGCTCGCCGCCCACGATGCGGGCGCGGTAGACGACGCGGATGGCGTGCAGGGGGCCGGCCTCGGGATCGCTGCGCCGGTGCGCGGGGATCACGTGCGAGTCCACGCCGATGAGGGCCTCGAGCTCGGCACGGTAGCCCGTCTCCTCGAAGATCTCGCGGACCGCGGCGTCGGCGGGCGACTCGCCCTCGTCGATCCCGCCGCCCGGAAGCGTCCAGGCCGACCACGGCCCCTGGCTCCAGTGCGCGAGCAGCATCCGCTCACCGTCGATGATCACGCCGTACGCGGCGACCCGGATGTCCACCGCAGAAGCCTAACCCGGGCATGCGAAGGAGCCGGACCCCCTGAGGGGCCCGGCTCCAGCGACGAGAACGTCAGGAAGCGGTCGAGGCCGCGTTCTGCGCGGCGCTCTGCGGCTCGTCCTCGGCGACCCACAGCTCGTCGTCGGCGCGGAACGTCTGCCAGACGGCGTAGCCGATGCCGCCGACGGCGACCAGCGCGGCGCCGATCGCGAAGACCGTCCCGACCTTGCTCTTCTTCTTCGGGGGAGTGGTGAGCTCCTCCCAGCGCGCCTTCGAGATCTCGGCGAGCTTCGCGCGGTTCTTCGAGTCCTTGGCGGCCTCGAAGGCGGCGGCGGCCGTGCCGCCCACAGCGGCGAAGGTCGGGACGACCTTGTGCTTGTAGGCGTTGCGGGCCGAGGAGTACGTGCCCTCGACGGCCGAGACGCCGTTGTCGTAGACCGGCTTGACGCGCGAGTCGTACGTGTCCTTGACGAAGGGGACGAGCTCCTTCTTGGCGTACTTCGACGCGTGGCGGCGGCTCTTCTCGAGCACGGAGGCCGCGTGCGCCAGCACCTCCTGCTGCTCGCCCCAGACCGCCTCGGCGTTCTTGCGAAGACGCTTGAGGTCCTTCTTGTGCTTACGTGACAGACCCATGTTGGTCCTCCATCGGCTACGAGCAGCGAACGCCTCAATACTGCCACTCATCGATCGGCGTCCGCATCGCGCACCCAGCGCATTGACACCGGGCGTTGCAGGGGCCTACAGACGCGCTGTGCGAGAATCCGATCATGCCTTTGCACACCGCAGTCGCGACGTTCCACACCAACAAGGGCGACATCGTCGTCAACCTCTACGGGAACCACGCTCCCAAGACGGTCCGCAACTTCGTCGGTCTCGCGACCGGCGACATCGAGTGGACCCACCCCGCCACGGGTGCGAAGACGAAGGAGCCGCTCTACAACGGCACCGTCTTCCACCGCATCATCCCCGACTTCATGCTCCAGGGCGGCGACCCGCTCGGTCAGGGCATCGGCGGCCCGGGGTACCAGTTCGACGACGAGATCAACTCGGAGCTCGACTTCACCCAGCCCTACATCCTCGCGATGGCGAACGCCGGCAAGCAGGCGGGCCGCGGCACCAACGGCTCGCAGTTCTTCATCACCGTGGCGCCGACGACCTGGCTCCAGGGCAAGCACACCATCTTCGGCGCCGTCGCCGACGAGGAGTCGAAGAAGCTCGTGCAGTCGCTCTCGGCGGTCCCCACCGACGGCCGTGACAAGCCGCTCGAGGACGTCGTGATCGAGAGCGTCGAGATCACCGAGGTCTGATCGCCTCATCCACCACTCATTCGAGGGCCGGGTCCGTCAGGGCCCGGCCCTCGTTCTCCCCGGAGGCACGTCCGTGACCCAGGTCCCGCCGAGCAGCACCTACTCCTGCTACCGACACCCCGACCGGCAGAGCTTCGTGCGCTGCCAGCGGTGCGGCCGCACGATCTGCGGCGAGTGCCAGACGCCCGCTCCGGTCGGCGTGATCTGCCCGGACGACATGGCGCAGCAGCGCGCCACCGCGCCGCGCACCCGCGGTCCCCTCCTCTCCCGAGTGCGGGCCATGACCCGCGCCGACCAGCCGACGGTGACCTACGCGATCATCGCGCTCTGCATCGTGCTGTGGATCGTCGAGATCCTCCCCTTCGTCGGCGGGCCGGCGGTCAACGCGCTCCTGTACGCCCCCGCCTACACGCTCCCCGGCTTCGGCGCCGGTTTCGAGCCGTGGCGGATGCTCACCTCGGTGTTCCTCCACAGCACGTCGCTCTTCATCGTCATCCCGTTCCACCTGGTGCTGAACATGTACACGCTGTGGGTGTTCGGCATGGTGCTCGAGCGCATGCTGGGCCGCGGGCGCTACCTCACCCTCTTCCTCCTGAGCGGTTTCGCCGGATCGGTGGGCGTCCTGCTCCTCGCGGACCCGCTGACCCCGGTGATCGGCGCCTCCGGTGCGATCTTCGGGCTGATGGGCGCGTACCTGGTGATCCTCCGGCATCTGGGCGGTCAGGCGTCGCAGCTGCTGGTGCTGGTCGGACTGAACCTCGTCATCGGGTTCCTGCCCGGGATGAACGTGGCGTGGCAGGCGCACGTCGGCGGTCTGGTGGCCGGCGCGCTCATCGGGCTGGTCTTCACGAAGACCCGGCAGCGCGCCCAGCGGCGCACGCAGAACCTCCTCGTCGGGCTCATCGGAGTCGGACTGGTCGCGATCACCGCCGGCGCCTACGTCCTCGGCTGATCCCTCCCCGGCCCGCCGCTTCGTCGTTCCCGCGGCGACCGTCTCCACCGCTGTCCACAGGTGCTCTCAACAGGTGGGGAGGAAGTTATCCACAGAGTTGTTAACACTGGGGAGAACGTCCCGGGTGTCCTCCTCGGGAGGACGATCCGAGGACGGCGGCGCGTCCGAGGACCGGCGGACTGGTGCGGATCCGGGCCCTCCTCGCCTCGAGCAGGCCAGCGCGGCGGGGACCGCGGAGTTCTCCACAGGAGATTCCACAGCTGGGGATAATTACAGCGGTGTAGTTCTCCGGCGGACGGCCACCAGGGCCGTCGCCTCACGGTCGTCGTCGCGGTGCAGCGAGGTGGCGAACCCGGCCGCCTGGAACGCGGAGGCACTCGCCGCGGCCTGATCCGCGCCGACCTCGATCACGACGACGCCGTGGGGTGCGAGCCACGCTCCCGCCTCCTGAGCGATGCGGCGGTGGAGGGCGAGCCCGTCCGATCCGCCGTCGAGCGTGAGCATCGGCTCGTGCACCCGGGCCTCCGGCGGCATGAGCGCGATCGCCGCGGTGGGGACGTAGGGGGCGTTGACGACGACGACGTCGATCCGCCCGCGCTCACCCCCGGGGAGCGCGTCGAAGAGGTCGCCCTCGTGGACGTCGGCGCGGCCTGCGAGCGTGCGGCGCGCGCAGGCGGCGGCGGCGGGGGAGAGGTCGGCCGCGAGCAGGCGGACGTCCGGCCGCTCCTCGGAGATCGACCGGGCGAGGGCGCCGGATCCGCAGCAGAGGTCGAGCACCACGGCGCCGTCCGGGAGGACCTCCAGGGCGCAGTCGACCAGCCACTCGGTGCGGACCCGGGGTACGAAGACGCCGGGTGCGACGGGGACGCGCAGGCCGCGGAAGGCGACCCAGCCGAGGATCTGCTCGAGGGGCTCGCCCGTCTCGCGGCGGCGGAGCAGCAGCTCGAGGTCGGAGGAGGAGCCGGCGGCCTCCTCGAGCAGGCCCGCCTCCTCCTCGGCGAAGACGCAGCCGGCGGCGCGCAGACGCTCCACCGACGACGAACGCCCCGTCGGCGGACCGGACGGGGCGTCGTTCACGACTGGGGGAGGCTCAGCGCCAGCGCGTCGTCATCAGGAAGCCGATGAACGCGATGCCGAAGCCGATCAGGATGTTGAGGTTGCCGAGATCGGGGATCGGCAGGGTGCCCTGGCTCACGTAGAAGACGATGATCCAGGCGAGTCCGAGCAGCATGAAGCCGAACATCACCGGCTTGAACCAGACCGGATTCGGTGCGTTCTCGCCGGTCCGGGCCTCGTCGCGCTCGGGCTTCGGGCTCTTCGTCGCTCGTGCCATGCCGACCACTGTACCGGGCGGAGGCTCCGGGCCGGGAGCGCCGGGGCTGCGCGGGTGCTGTGCGGACTCGCGGAGCGGCCGGTGCGGGCGCTCGATGGGTCCCATCGGCCCTCCTCAGGCGGCGACTCGGGAGGGCTCTCCACAGGTCCGGATCGTGCGCCACAGCCGGTCACGGCTCGCGCCTAGACTCGTCGCATGACCGCCCAGAACCCCGACGGGGCGGCTCTGCGGCCGCGAGCGAAGCGACGGAGGGCCCGCCCGGTCCGACGACTCTCGTTCTTCGGAGTCGTCGGCGAGCTCCTGATGACCGCCGGCGTCCTGGTCCTGCTCTTCCTGGCCTGGCAGCTCTGGTGGAACGACGCGGTGATCGCCGGCCGGCAGACGACGCAGGCCGCGGAGCTCCGCGAGACCTGGGGCGACTCCTCGCCGGCACCGCAGCCGACCGAGGCCGCCCCGGAGGAGCCGGTCGTCGCGTCGGTCGCCGCCCTCGACACCTCCTTCGGCAACCTCTACATCCCGCGCTACGGCGAGGGGTGGGTGCGCACGATCGCCGAGGGCATCGACGCCGAGAACGTGCTCGACGAGGGGAGCATCGGCCACTACCCCGGGACGCAGATGCCCGGACAGGCCGGCAACTTCGCGCTCGCCGCGCACCGCAGCGCGTACGGCGGAGGCATGCACCTGATCGACGAGCTCCAGCTCGGCGACCCGATCTACATCGAGACGGCGGACGGCTGGTACACCTACCGCTTCCGCAATCTCGAGTACGTCCAGCCCTCCGACGTCCAGGTGATCGACCCGGTTCCGTGGACTCCGGACGCGGCTCCGACCGATCGCCTGATCACGCTGACGAGCTGCAACCCGCTCTACTCGACGGCCGAGCGGATCATCGCGTACGGCGTCTTCGACTCGTTCCAGCCGCGGTCCGCGGGCGCCCCCGCCGAGATCGCCGCCTCGCTGGCTCAGGAGGGCTGACCGTGTACGCAGCGCTGTGGCGGCTCCTGCCCGGGCCGTGGTGGGTCCGGATCCTGATCGTCCTCGTCCTCGTCGCGGCGGTCCTGGTCGCGCTCGACGAGTGGGTGTTCCCCTGGGTGCAGTCGCTCGTGCTCGACCGGAACGTGACCGTCGGCTCGTGACCGGCGGCGCCGCCCCGCGGATCCTGGTCGTCGACCACCACGACAGCTTCGTCTTCACGCTCGTCTCGTACCTCCGCGAGCTCGGTGCCGAGGTCGACGTGGTCGAGGGCGACGACCTCGGGACCACGGCGCTCCTGGCTCGTGCGGAGGAGGCGGACGGAGTCCTGGTCTCGCCCGGACCGGGCCGCCCCGAGGACGTCCCCGCGTCGACGGCGCTCGTGCAGCGGGCGGAGGCGACCGGGCGGCCGCTGCTCGGAGTCTGCCTCGGCCACCAGGTGCTCGCCCACGCTCTCGGCGCCCGCGTCACGGAGGCGCCGGAGCTGCTGCACGGCCGGACGTCCGCGGTCCTCCACGACGGAGATCCGCTCTTCGACGGCCTGCCCTCCGGATTCGCCGCGATGCGGTACCACTCGCTCGCGGTCGACGGCGAGAGCCTTCCCGAGGAGCTGCGGGTGACGGCGCGGACACCGGAGGGCGTGGTCATGGCCGTCCGGCACCGGAGTGCTCCGCTCGTGGGCGTGCAGTTCCATCCGGAGTCGGTCCTCACCGAGGGCGGGCGGCGCCTTCTCGACAACTGGCTGCGCGAGGTGAGGCCGGGCGGAGCGTCCGTATCGGCCGACGACACGCCCGGACTCTCGATCCCGGCTCGATGAGGCGGAATTCGCCGGGCTTATCGGGCTCGTTATCGAGTCGAGAGCATTGAGCATGATCAGCGACCACCGTCCCCCGAACGGGGATGCCGCCCTGAGTGCGTTCTCACGTAGAAATCCGCCATCTGACGGCTAAATGACGGCGGGCGGACGAGAACGCCGCGACAGGGTATGAGCATGACCTTGTCCACCCCCTTGCGCACCCCCCGATCAGGTGGCGGGATTTGACGGGTTCCCGGCGGAGGATGCGGCCCCTTTTCCCTGCATAATCAGAGGGCGTCGACAGGGGGTCGGCGCCACAAGAGAAGTCTGGGGGGACCAGATGGTCGCATCGATCTCCTGGGCTTTCTCGGGAATCCGAGAGCTCGAGAATCTCGGACCGCGCATCGTCGTCAAACCCGGCACCGTTCCGAGCATCACCGGTTCGGGATTCGGCACCGCCGATCTGAGCGTCGTGCTGATGACGGTGTCGCCGCTGCGCGTCCTCCGCGGGACATGGCCGGCCGACGACACCTCCTTCCTCACCTTCAGCTTCCTCATCGACGGCTTCGTGCGCATGGTCGCCCCGGACCGAACTGTGCTGCTGCGTCCGGGCTCGATCTCGTACCAGCAGGGGACGACGACTTTCACGACCGAGTCGACGACTCCGGCCACGATCCTCCACCTCTCACTGCGCGCCGACGAGATGCGCCGCTACGGCTTCGACACGTCGGCCCCGGTCTACGCGCTCGATCCCGACGCCCGGTCCACCCGCGCCGCGTACGCCTTCACGACCGCCTTCGCGCTCGCGGCGGAGTCCGGCACGGGGCTGCCCGGCGAGGGCGAGGTCACCGGCTTCGCCCACGTGGTCAAGCAGCTCCTCACCAGCGCGTTCCTCGCGGCGGCGAGCTCGCAGCCCGGCACCACGAGCGTCCGGGCCGCCACGCTCGGACGCGCGCGCACGGTCATCGACCGGACGCACCGCACGCCGCGCTGCACCCCGGAGGCGGTGGCCGACGCGGTCAACGTGTCCACCCGCTCCCTCCAGCGGCTCTTCGAGGACGCGGGCACCACGGTCGCGAGCGAGATCGAGCGCTCCCGGGTCGCCAGCGCCGTGGAGCTCCTGCGCCGCCGCCCGCGGGAGGTCCCGCTCGAGGCGATCGCCGCCGCGTCCGGATTCTCCTCGGCGGACCACCTCCGCCGTGCGCTCAAGCGCCGCGAGGGGCTCACCCCGAGCGACATCCGCGGCAGGATCGCACGTCCCGCCGACGGATCGGCAGCCGGCGAGGTCGTGCGGCTCCAGCCCCCGCTCGCCGACGCGCGCCGGGCGTAGCCGTTCACCTCGGCGCCGTCGGCTCCGTGGAGCATCGACCCCGACGAGCAACGTCCCGACGAGCCCTTCTCGGCGCGCAGAGCAGCGGCCCGGCCTCCACCGGGCGCCGTCGGTCGACGCCGCAGCCGCAGCGGGCTGCAGGCCGGGTCAGCCCGCGCAGTATCCGAGCTGGACGGTCGATCCCTGCGGGACGTCGCCCGGAGCCAGGGACTGGGTCGTGATGGGCGGGTTCGCCCGGGTCGCGTCGCAGGTCTCGTCCGGGACCTCGACCCCCACGAGCTGCAGCTTCTCGGAGGCGAGGGTGGCCAGTGCGCTGCTGAGGGACGTCCCGACGAGGTCGGGGAGCGTGACCTGGCCGGAGGAGACGGTGAGGTCGACCGGCGTACCCGGGGCGACCTGTTGTCCCGCTCCGGGGGAGGCGGAGAGCACGACGTCGCGCGGGACGGTCGGCGAGTTCTCGCGGGTCTGGGAGCCCTCGACGAAGCCGACGGCGGTGAGCGCGTCGATGGCCTCGGCGAGGCTCTGCCCGACGGTGTCCGGCACGGCGACGGGCAGCGGGCCCTGGGACACGACGATGCGGATGACCGTCTCGGGTGCGACGATCGTGCCCGAGCCCGGATCCGTGCGGATCACCTCGCCCTCGGGGACGGTCGAGCTGTACTCCGCGACCTGGCTCGGCACGAGATCGAGCTCGGTCAGGGTCGACTGGGCGCTGTCGTAGGTGGTCTCGGTGAGGGTGGGGACCTCGCGCGACTGCGACGGCAGCGTCGACGCGGGCTGGAGCGTCAGCACCCAGATCACGAGTGCGGCGACGATCACGGCCAGCACGACGATCGAGGACCAGATCCAGAGGACCGGCGGGCGGCGCTGGGTGCGGACGATCGAGTTGTCCTCGGCCAGCTGGCGGAGGGCGAGCTCGGAGTCGTTGACTCCGCCCTGGCTGCGGGCCGCGAAGAGCGAGGTGGTCAGCTCGTCGATCGGGCGGTGGTCGGGGAGGCGTCCCGCGGCGGCGTCGCGCAGGTCGTCACGGAACTCCGCAGCTCCCTGGAAGCGCTCGTAGCGGTCCTTCGAGAGTGCTCGGGCGACGACCGCGTCGAGTGCTGGGGTGACGGCCGGGTTGATGGAGCTCGGCGCCGGCGGCGTCTCGCTGACGTGCTGGTAGGCGACGGCCACCGGGGTGTCGCCGCGGAAGGGCGCACGGCCGGTGAGGAGCTCGAAGAGCACGATGCCGGCGGAGTAGAGGTCGCTGCGGGCGTCGACCTGCTCGCCCTTCGCCTGCTCGGGGGAGAAGTAGGCCGCGGTGCCGAGGATCGCCGTGGTCTGAGCGACCGTGGCGGCGGAGTCGGAGACGGCGCGGGCGATCCCGAAGTCCATCACCTTCACCTGGCCCGACGGGGTCAGCATGATGTTGCCGGGCTTGATGTCGCGGTGGACGACGCCTGCGCGGTGCGAGTACTCGAGGGCGGTGAGGATGCCCTCCGTGATGCGGACGGCCTCGTCCACGTCGAGGGGGCCCTCGGCGATCAGGTCCTTGAGGAGGCGGCCCTCGATGTGCTCCATGACGATGAAGGGCCGGCGCGACTCGGCGCCGTTGTCGTCGAGCGAGACCTCCTCGCCCGCATCGAAGACCCGGACGATCGTGGGGTGCGACATGCGCGATGCGGACTGCGCCTCCTGGCGGAACCGCAGGCGGAAGGCGGAGTCGGAGGAGAGGGAGAGCTTCAGCTCCTTGATGGCGACGGTGCGGCCGAGCCGGGTGTCGGTGCCGAGGTACACCTCGGACATCCCGCCGCGGCCGAGCCGGGGCCCGACCTGGTACCGTCCCGCGATCAGGCGACCCTCTTCCGTCACGCGCACGCTCCCGCCCTGTACTTCCGTGTGGTGCGGCCCCGAGGAGCCACGGCAAGTGTACCTATGGGCCCCTGGTGTTCCGGGCGGGGGCGCGACGCGACGGCCGCGAGGCGCCGGGCCGGAGCGGTGCCCCGACCCGGCGCGCCGCCGCTACTCGGAGGGGGTGGACGTCGAGGTGGCCTTCGAGGTGGGGGTCGGCGCCGGGGTCGGAGCCGGCTCCTCGACGGTGACGGAGAGGGTGGGCGAGGCCGCCGACTCCGACTCGCCGCAGAGCACGGTGTACGTGACGTCGATCGTGCCGGCCGTGGTGCCGGCCTGGATCGTCGCGGTCGTCGAGTTCGACGGGTTGGTGCTCGTCACGCTCGCGCCCTCACCGGTCGCGGTCACCCGGTAACCGCTCACGGAGGTTCCGCTCGGGCACTGGTTGTAGTTGCTCCAGGTGACGTTGAACGTCGCGCCCGCCTCGACGCTGGAGGCGGCGGGGGTGACGGTCGGCACGGCGGTCGGTGCGTCCGGGGTCGCGACCTCGGTGAAGACGGAGACCTCGATGGTCGTGCCCTTCACCACGTTCGCGGTGGGGTTCACGTCCTCGACGAGTCCGACCTGCTCGGCGGTGGGGGCGCTCGGGCCGTCCGCGCGGCGGACGCCCATGCCGAGGGCCTCGAGCTCGGTCTCGACGTCGTCGAAGGAGCGCCCGACGTAGTCGGCCTTGTCGATGACGACCGTGTTGGAGGTCGGCGTCGGCGTGGGGCTCGGAGTCTCGGACGGCGTCGGCGACGGGGCCGTGCTGGTCGTCGCGGTGGGGGACGCGGCCGGGTCGCTGCTCCCGCCGGTCGTCAGGGCGAAGATCGTGCCCGCGATGACGACGGCGAGGATCACGATGAGGGCGATCAGCGGCCAGGTCCAGGGGCTGCGCCTGCGCGGCTCCTCGGCCGCCTCGAGCGGCTCCTCGATCGGCACGAACGGAGCGGCGGCCGCCGCGGGCGCCCCGGAGGGCAGCACCGTGGTCGCCTGCGTCGCGCCCTGGTTGGAGGGGAGGACCGTGGTCGCCTGCGTCGCGGGAAGGTCGCTGAGGACCGCGGGGACGGCCAGCGCCGCTCCGCGCACGTCGCCCGAGCGCAGCGCCTGAGCCGCCCGCGCGAGGTGCGCGGCGGTGGCGGGGCGGTCGGCCGGCTTCTTGGCGATGCAGGAGTAGACGAGGTTGCGCACCGGCTCCGCGACCGTGACCGGCAGCTCCGGCGGGGTGTCGTTGATCTGCGCCATCGCGATGGCGACCTGCGACTCGCCCGTGAAGGGGCGGCGCCCGGCCAGGCACTCGTACGCGACGATGCCCAGCGAGTAGATGTCGGTGGCGGGGGAGGCGGGCTGGCCGCTCGCCTGCTCCGGGGACAGGTACTGGACCGTGCCCATGACCTGGCCGGTCGCCGTCAGCGGGACCTGGTCGGCGATGCGCGCGATGCCGAAGTCGGTGATCTTGACGCGGCCGTCCGGCGTGATGAGCAGGTTGCCCGGCTTCACGTCGCGGTGCACGAGGCCCGCGGCGTGCGCGGCGTGCAGGGCGAGCGCGGTCTGCGCGACGATGTCGAGGACCTTGTCGGTCGAGAGGACGCGCTCGCGCTCGAGGACGGTCGAGAGCGCCTCGCCGGGGACGAGCTCCATGACCAGGTAGGCGGAGCCGTCCTCCTCGCCGTAGTCGTAGACGTTGGCGATGCCCTCGTGGTTGACCAGCGCCGCGTGGCGGGCCTCGGCGCGGAAGCGCTCGAGGAAGCCGGGGTCGCCGAGGTACTCGTCCTTCAGGATCTTGATCGCGATGGTGCGGCCGATGACGAGATCGGTCGCCTGCCACACCTCTCCCATGCCGCCGATGGCGATCCGGGACTGCAGCTCGTAGCGTCCCCCGAAGGTGAGGCCTGTCGTGGGTCTCATTTGTTCAGCACCGCCTCTAGTACCTGTTGTCCGATGGGTGCGGCGATCAGGTTGCCGTACCCGGTCTGGCCGAGCCCTCCACCGTTCTCCACGAGCACGGTGATGGCGTACTGCGGGTCGTCCGCAGGCGCGAAGCCGGTGAACCAGAGGGTGTACGGGTCGTCCCCGCCGTTCTCGGCGGTACCGGTCTTACCGGCCACAGTGACGCCCCCTATTGTTGCATTCGTCGCCGCGCCGCCCTGGACGCTGGCGACCATCATCGCCTTGACGGCGTCCGCGGTCTGCGTGCTCACCGCCCGGCCGAGCGACTTCTCCTGGAACTGCTGCAGCACGCTGAGGTCCTGCGAGCGGATCGAGTCGACCAGGTTCGGCTGCATCACCTCGCCGCCGTTCGCGATCGCCGCGGAGACCATGGCGATCTGCAGCGGCGTAGCGCGCACCTCGTACTGCCCGAAGGCGGTGAGGGCCGTCTGGGCGTCGTCCGTCTTCGTCGGGTAGGTGCTCGCCTCGACCGACATCGGGATCTCGAGCTCGGTGTCGAAGCCGAACTTCTCGGCCTGGGAGCGGATCGCGTCCGCTCCCAGCTGCACGCCCATCTCGGCCATCGGGACGTTGCAGGAGAGCGAGACGGCGGTGGCCAGCGTGACCGTCTCTCCGGAGCCGCAGAGACCGCCTCCGGAGTTGATCACCTGCGACGAGGAGCCGGGCAGCGTGTACGACTCGACGTTGGGGAAGCTCGAGTCGGCGGTGAAGCGGCCGGACTCGAGGGCGGCCGAGGCCACGACGAGCTTGAAGACGGAGCCGGGCGGGTTGAGCGAGCCGCCGATCGCACGGTTCACGAGGGGCTCGGAGGAGTCGTCGTTCAGCGCCCGGTAGGCGGCGAGGACGTCGTCGGTGTCGTGGGAGGCGAGCGCGGTGGGGTCGAAAGTGGGCTTCGAGACCATCGCGAGGATGCGGCCGGTGGCCGGCTCCGTCACGACGACGGCCCCCGTGTAGTCGCCGAGCGCGTCGAAGGCGGCCTGCTGGGCGACCGGGTCGATCGAGAGCTCGACCGACGCGCCCTTCGGGTCCTGGCCCGTGACGAGGTTGTTGATCTCGTCGAAGAACTGCGAGTTCGAGGTGCCCGAGAGGTAGTCGTTGAGCGTGCGCTCGATGCCGGTGGTGCCCTGGTTCAGGGTGAAGTAGCCGGTCACGGCGGAGTAGAGCGGGCCGTTCGCGTACTGCCGCTGGAACTTGTAGAGGTCGTCCGACGGCGTCGAGGAGGCGATCGGCTGACCGCCGGCGAGGATCGCGCCGCGCTCGGTCGAGAAGCTCTCGTAGAGGGTCCGCGTGTTGCGGCCGTCCTCGTCGAGGGAGTCGGCCTGGATCACCTGGATGGTGGTGGTGGAGAGGAAGAGGGCCACGAACATCGTCAGCACGACGAGGCTCACCCGTTTGAGTTCTCGGTTCATCGACGGATCACACCACCAGACGAGGCTGACTGCGGACTGTGTCGGACAGGCGCAGCAGCACCGCCACGATCATCCAGTTCGCCACGAGGGAGGAGCCGCCGGCGGCGAGGAACGGCGTGGTCAGGCCGGTCAGCGGGATGACGCGGGTGACGCCTCCGATGACGATGAAGCACTGCAGGGCGATCACGAACGAGAGGCCGACTCCCAGGAGGCGCCCGAAGTCGTCCTGCCCGGCGAAGCCGATGCGGAACCCGCGCGAGACCAGCAGGAGGTAGAGGCCGAAGATCGCGAAGAGCCCGGCGAGGCCCAGCTCCTCGCCGAGGCTGGCGATGATGTAGTCGGACTGCGGGACCGGCGTGAGATCCGGCATCCCCTGGCCGAGGCCCGTGCCGAGCAGCCCGCCGTGCGCGAGGCCGAAGAGGCCCTGCACGAGCTGGTAGCTGCCGCCCGGATCCGCCCCGTAGCGCTCGGCGCTGAACGGCTCGAGCCAGTTGGCGAAGCGGTTGCCCACGTAGTCGAGCGTCTGGCTCGCCAGCAGCGCGCCGCCGAGGAACAGGCCGACGCCGATGAGGACCCAGCTGGTGCGCCCGGTCGCGACGTAGAGCATGACCAGGAACAGGCCGAAGTAGAGCAGCGCCGTCCCCAGGTCGCGCTGGAAGACGATGACGCCCATCGTGACAGCCCAGACCACCAGGATCGGGCCGAGGTCGCGCAGGCGCGGGAAGCGCATCCCGAGGACGGTGCGGCCCACCATCGAGAGGGAGTCGCGGTTGCGCACGAGGTAGCCGGCGAAGAAGACCGCGAGGGCGATCTTGGCGATCTCGCCGGGCTGGAAGCTCGCCACGTCGCCGATCCCGATCCACACGCGCGCGCCGCTGACCTCGCGGCCGATGAAGGGCAGGAGCGGCAGCAGGAGCAGCACGATCGCCGCGAACCCGGCGACGTAGGTGTAGCGGAACAGCACGCGGTGGTTGCGGATGACCAGCAGCACCACGATCGCCGCGACGACGGCCAGGGCGCTCCAGAAGATCTGCCGCACCGCGACCGACTCCCAGCCGGTCGCGCCGTCGGCGATGTCGATCCGGTAGATCTCGGCGACGCCCAGGCCGTTCAGCACGGTGGCGATCGGGAGGAGGAAGGGGTCGGCCGCCGGGGCCGCGAAGCGCAGCACGACGTGCACGGCGAGCACGAGCGCCGAGAGGCCGGCGCCCAGCGAGACCAGCGTGGTGTCGATCGAGCCGAGGGCGCCGAGCTGCACGAGCACGATCGCGCCGGCGTCGATCAGGCATGCGCCGATCAGGAGCAGGAGCTCGAGATTGCGCAGCTTCTGGCGGAAGAAGCCCTGCCGCTCGGGGGCGGGGCGGGCGGTGGCCGTGGCGGCGTCCGTCATGGTGCTCCGTTCGCGTCCGTGAGGCGCTCGACGATGTCGACCGCGCCGGCGTAGGAGTCGGCGCTGATCGTCTGCTCCAGCTGCTCGACGTCGTAGGCGCGGAGGGAGTCGAGCGGGATGCCCGTGTCCTCCTTCACCTCCGAGAGCGAGAGCGGGCCGACCGACTGCTGGATGCCCTGGTAGATGATCACGGTGTCCCCATCGGTGCCGACGTAGAAGCGCGACTGCGTCCAGTCGTAGGCGAAGAGGATCCCGAGGAATCCGATGATGAGCACGAGGGACAGGCCGACGAGCCAGGTGATGCGGCGGCGCAGGTGCCGGCGGCGGTCCTCCTCGATCAGCTCGTCGAGGTAGTCCTCGGACGCGGGCTCGAAGTGGGTGGGGCCCTGCGCGGCGGGAGCGCGGGTGTGCAGGCGGAGGCCGGGGATCCGGACGCGGTTCTGCGAGTCGTCGGTGCTGAAGGGCGTGGGCGCGGCGGCGGATCCGACGACCACCGGCTCCTCCACGGGGGCGAGGATGCGCGCGGTGTCGCCCGCCCCGGGGATGTCGAGGACGACGACGGTGACGTTGTCCGGGGCGCCGTGCGAGAGGCTGTCGCGGATCAGGCGGTCGGCCACCTGCTGGGCGGTCTCGTCGCGGCTGAGCTCCTTGAGGATCTCGTCGTGCGGGACGACGCCGGAGAGGCCGTCGGAGCAGATCAGCCAGCGGTCGTGCGGCTCGGTCTCGAGCGTGAGCGTGTCGATCTCGGGGTTGGTGTGCACATCGCCGAGGACCCGCATCAGGACGGAGCGGCGCGGATGCGTCATCGCCTCCTCCTCCGTGATGCGGCCGGAGTCGACGAGGCGCTGCACGAAGGTGTGGTCGGTCGTGACCTGCTCGAGCCGGCCGTCGCGGAGGACGTAGATGCGGGAGTCGCCGATGTGCGCGATCGCCACCGACTCGCCGACGCGGGCGATCGCGCTGACGGTGGTGCCCATGCCGGTGAGCTCGGGGTGGTCGACCACGGCGTCGGCCAGCAGGGTGTTGGCCGCCAGCAGGGTGCGCTTGAGCTCGTCCTCGGCCTCGTAGGTGGAGGCGTAGACGCGGTCCGCCTCCGCGATGCGCTTGATCGCGATGGAGGAGGCGACGTCGCCGCCCGCATGGCCGCCCATGCCGTCGGCGACGACGAAGAGCTGCCGGCCCGCGTAGCCGGAGTCCTGGTTGTTGGAGCGGATCCTGCCGACGTGCGAGACGGCGGCGCTCTCGCGCACCGCGCCGTGGCCGGAGCCGCTCTCCGGAGTGGGGGCCACGCGCTACGACCGCCGCAGTTCGAAGGTGGTGGTGCCGACCTTCACGGGCGTGTCCAGCGGCACCTTGGTGGGCGCGCCGACGCGGCGGCCGTCGAGGAAGGTGCCGTTGGTGGAGTCGAGGTCCTGGATCATCCACTCGTCGTTCCAGAGGAGCAGGCGCGCGTGGTGGGTCGAGGTGTAGTCGTCGCGGATGACCAGCGTCGACTCCGCGGAGCGGCCGATCGTCAGCGGGTCGCCGGTCAGCTCGAGCTCGGTGCCCCGCTTGGGGCCCGAGGTGATCACGAGGCGCTGCGCCGTGTGGACGGTGGCGGCGCCTCCCTGCTCGGCGCGCTCGGCGGCGGCCTCGCGGCTCCTCCGGGCCGAGGGGGCCGACGGGGAGGCGGGCTGCGCGGGCGCGGGAGCCGGGGCGGCCGCGGCGACCACGGGCTGGGCCGCCGTCACGAACGGGGCCTCGGGGGACGCGGCCTGCGCGCCGGGCGGCAGCTTGCGCACGCGCTGCCCGAACAGGTCGGAGCGCAGCGCGTAGACGATGCCGAACACGAAGAACCACAGCAGCGCGAGGAACGCGATGCGCAGGAGGAAGAGAGTGAGCTCGCTCATAGCCGGTCGTCCCAGAATCCCTCGGAGCCGCGTCCGGCTGCCCTGCCGGACGACGGGCGGTCGGTGCGTGCGGGCGCGGAGCCCTGCACGACGCGGTAGACGATCGAGGTGCGCCCGATCGTGATGGTCTGCTCGGGGGCCAGGGGCGCCTGCGTGACGGGCCGGCCGTCGAGCTTGGAGCCGTTCGTGGACCCGAGGTCGTGCACCTGGGCGCGGGAGCCGTCCCAGAGGATCTCGACGTGCTTGCGGGAGGTGCCCGAGTCGTCGACGGTGATGTCGGCGTCGCTGCCGCGGCCGATGACGGTGCGCGCCTTCGTGATCGGGTGGCGCCGGCCGTCGATGTCGAGGACGGGCGTGTAGGCGACGGTGCCCTTCACGCTGCGGGAGTCGACCTCGACCATGCCGTCGCTGAGCGCCGGATCGACGGCGAGGGAGATGTCGATCGGGCCGGGGAAGCGGAAGCCCTGCTTGGTGGCGTGCTCGGTGGCGACCGTGGTGAGCTCGTCGATCAGGGTGGCGCCGAGGCGCTGCATCCGGTCGAGGTCGGTCGCGGACATCCGCAGGACGAGGCTGTTGGGGACGAGGATGCGGTCGCGACTGACCACGGCGGCGGTGGTGTCGAGCTCCCGGCGGAGGGCGGAGGCGAGCTCGACCGGCTGCAGACCCGACTTGAAGGTCCGCGCGAACGCGCCGTTGACGACGCGCTCGAGTCCCTTCTCGAAGTTGTCCAGTATGCCCACAGTCTTCCGATCTTCCGGTTCTTCGCCTTCTCGGCGGTCGCGCACGGATCGAGATGTCTGCGCGCCCGTCGCCGCTTCCTCTTCTTGGTCTGCGCCGCGCACGGCTACGGGCATGTTACTGGGATGGTCTGGATGCGCGATCCTCCGCGGTGGTTTCGCGGCCGGAGTGCCGTGTGCGCGCTCTCACCGGGGCGGCCCGGAGGCGGCTCCCGGGGGAGCGACGGCCCGGGGCGGCGGGTGCCGGTTCGGCTCGGAGGCCGGGGGATGCTACGATTTCTCGTCGGCGCTTCGGTGCCGCTGGTGAGCGCGAGTGGCGGAATAGGCAGACGCGCACGGTTCAGGTCCGTGTGCCCGAAAGGGCGTGGGGGTTCAACTCCCCCCTCGCGCACCAGAGTTCATGAGAACCGGAGTTCGAGAGAACCGGAGAAGAAGCCCCCGATCGGATGTCCGGTCGGGGGCTTCTCCCGTTCCCGGGTGCGGTGCGCCGCGGGGCGGGCTCCTGTCGTGTCGTTCTTGCGGACGGCGTCCCGCGGAGGGGCGGTGTTCACCGGGAGGTCGGCGGGAGGTCGTCCGGCGCGGGCACGCTCGCGGGGTGATCGCCCTCCGTGCCGACGTGTCCGCCCTCGATCCGCGGGCGCTGCCCGAGCTGCTCCGACGCCTCCGCCGGCACCGGAGCGTGCAGGTGGGGGAGTGCCAGTGGATCGCGGTGCTGCCCGGATCGGGCCCGGTGCTGCTGACCTCCGGCGACCGGCTCGTGCTCGACCTGCTGATCGAGCGGCGCGCGCTGCTCCCCGTGGTGATCGACGCGCTCGAGGCGGAGCTGCGCAGCGGCGGCTTCCGCGAGCGGATCGCGCTGCGCTGGAGCACGCCGGACACGGTGCCCGTGCCGCTGCGCTGACGAGCCGCGGTCAGCGGCGGGTGAGCTCCACGACGGGGATGGTGCGGGTGGTGCGCTTCTCGTAGTCGAGGAAGCCGGCGGAGGTGGTCGTGAAGCGGGCCCAGCCGGCGTCGCGCTCCTCCCCGGCGAGGACGCGCGCCCGGACGTCGACGGTGCCGTCGTCGGGGGTCTCGATCGCCAGGTCCGGGTGGGCGATCAGGTTGTGGAACCAGGCGGGGTGCTTGGGCGCACCGGCGGCGGACGCGGCGAGCAGCCAGACGTCCTCGGAGGGGTGCAGCGCCATCAGCGGAGTCACGCGCTCCTCACCGGAGCGGGCGCCGCGGTGGTGCACCAGCACGAGGCTCTTCCCGAAGCCGCCCGTGGTCACGGTCCCGCCGTTCGCGCGGAACTCCTCGATGATCGTGTCGTTCCAGTCGGCCATGGTCGTCCTCCTCGACGCGGTGCCGGCACTCGAGTGCCGGGGTCAGGCGCGGGCGCCCAGAGCGTCCTCGCGGCTGCTGCTCCCACCCGGCGGCTGCGCGCCCCCGGTGACGGCGGCGGGATCCGCCAGCGCCCGCCGCCAGGGTAGCTCCGCGGCGCCGACGAGTTCCAGCCTCGAGCGCAGGGCGGCCCGCTCGATCCGCACGCCGCGCGCGAGGTCGCTCAGGGCCCGGGCGGAGACGCGGGCGGCGAGGCGCTCGCGGTCGACGGTGAGCAGCGAGCCGAGGAAGCCGCCCAGCACGACCGCGGTGGGGTTGAAGAGGTTGATGTAGGTGGACAGGCCCTCCGAGAGCAGGTCGACCTGGCGGGCGACCTCGCCGAGGACGGCGGGGTCGCGGGAGGTGCCCAGGGCGATGTCGAGCTCGTCCTGGTCGAGGACGCGGGCGCCGAGGACGTCGAGGAGGGAGCGCATCCGGACCTCGGCCTCGAGGCAGCCGCGCCGGCCGCAGCCGCAGAGGCGGCCGTTCGTGGCGACGAGGGTGTGGCCCAGCTCGGCCGCGAACCCCGAGGAGCCCTGGAGCGGGACGCCGCCGATGATGACTCCTCCGCCGATGCCGCCCGCGCCGCCGGTGACGTAGACGACGTCGGCCACGCCGTGCGCGGCTCCGAAGAGGGACTCGCCGATGGCGCCGAGGGTCGCGTCGTTGCCGACGGCGACCGGGAGGTCGAGGGCGCGGCTCAGCTGGGTGGCGAGGTCGACGTCGCGCC
Source organism: Rathayibacter sp. RFBD1 (assembly GCF_002932915.1). Lineage (NCBI taxonomy): Bacteria > Bacillati > Actinomycetota > Actinomycetes > Micrococcales > Microbacteriaceae > Rathayibacter > Rathayibacter sp. RFBD1. The sequence goes on along the minus strand of NZ_PSWQ01000009.1, from coordinate 58,503 downwards.
AGCCCAGGTGCGGGGCGCGGTGGATGAAGCCGGAGTCGGCCTGGACGAGGCCGGGGACGGCGACGCCCGCGCCGACCAGCGTGCGGAGCGACTCCCGCTCGGAGCGGAAGCCCTCGACGATCCCGGTGACGACGCGGACCACCGTGGCGGGGCTCGCGGGCTTGGGGGTGTCGAAGCGGACGCGGCGCAGCAGCTCGCCGTGCAGGCCGACGAGGCCGACGATGATCGCGTCGGTGTCGAGGTGGACGCCCACGGCCGCGAACCGGTCGCCGGGGACGACGGTGGCGCTGGGGCGGCCGATGCGGCCGTCGGGCGCGGTGGTCTCCTCCGCGACCCAGCCGAGCTCGCTCAGCTCGCCGACGAGGTTCGCGACGGCGGAGCGGTTGAGCCCGGTGAGGCGGCCGAGCTCGGCGCGGCTGGTGGGACCGGAGCGGTGCACCAGCGTCGCGAGGCTCGCGAGGTTCGTGCGGCGCAGCAGCGCGTTGCTGGAGGCTCCGACTGCTCCTGCCATGATCGCCTGCCTGTCGCTGGACCCCGACGGGTCTCGGATGCACTCGGGCGCGGCTCCCCCGAGGAGAAGCCGCGCCCGAGAACTGTAGAAGAGAAGGACGAGGAGCGCCGCTGGGCGGCGCCCGGCGTTCGCCTAGCGGCCGCCGGCGCGGCGCTTGTTGAAGATGTCGAACGCCACCGCGAGCAGGAGCACGAAGCCCTTGATCGCCATCTGCCAGGCCGCGTCGACCGAGAGGATGGAGAGGCCCATGTTGAGCACGCCCATCACGAGTCCGCCGATGACGGCTCCGACGACGGTGCCCACGCCTCCCTGGACGGCGGCGCCGCCGATGAAGACCGCGGCGATCGCGTCCAGCTCGTAGTTCTGTCCGGCCGAGGCGACCGCACCGCCGGCGCGGGCGGTGCTGACGATGCCCGCGACTCCGGCCAGTGCGCCCATGTTGACGAAGATGAAGAAGTTGACCCACTTCGTCTTGACGCCGGACATCATCGCGGCGAACAGGTTGCCGCCCATCGCGTAGATGTGGCGGCCGAAGACCGTCCGGCCGAGCACGAAGCTGTAGGCGAGGATCAGCACGGCGAGCACGATCAGGATGATCGGGGTTCCGCTGTAGCCGGCGAGCAGCCAGGAGAGGGCCATGATCGCGATGACGGCGATGGCCGACTTCGCGACCAGCGAGCCGATGGGCTCGCGGGGCAGCTCGAGGCGGCGGAGGGTCGCGCGGCTGCGGAGCTGCTGGGCCACGAGGACGACGCAGACGATCAGGCCGAGGACCAGGGTGAGCGCGTCGCGGCCGGCGATGCCGCCGAGGACGCCCGGCAGCCAGCCGGCGCCGATCGCGGTGAACTCGGTGGGGAGGCCGTTGATCGTTCCGCCGGTGAGGAGGACGAGGGTGAAGCCGCGGAAGATCAGCATGCCCGCGAGGGTCACGATGAACGCCGGTATGCCGACGAAGGCGACCCAGAAGCCCTGCCATGCTCCGACGGCGGCGCCGGTGACGAGGGCGACGACGACGGCCGCCCACCAGGGCAGGCCCCAGTTGTTCATCGCGATCGCCGAGATGGCGCCGACCATCGCCACGACCGAGCCGACCGAGAGGTCGATGTGGCCGGCGATGATGACCATCACCATGCCGATCGCGAGGATCAGCACGTAGGCGTTCTGCTGGATCAGGTTGTTGACGTTGCCGGGCAGGAGCAGGCGCCCGCCGGTCAGCACCTGGAAGAGCAGGATGATGATGGCCAGTGCGGCGAGGATGCCGTACTGCCGGAGGTTGATGTTCAGCCGGCGCGAGCGCTTGGGCGGGGTGGAGGGCGTGTTGGCGGGCGTGTCCGCCGGCGCTGTGGTGGTCGTGGCGCTCATCGGGCCTGTTCCTTTCCGGCGGTCATGTAGTGCATGAGGTGCTCCTGGGTGGCGTCGGCGCGATCGATCTCGCCCGTGATCCGTCCCTCGGAGATGGTGTAGATGCGGTCGGCGAGGCCGATCAGCTCGGGCAGCTCGGACGAGATGACGACGACCGCCTTGCCCTGGGCCGCGAGCTCGTTGATGATCCCGTAGATCTCGTACTTGGCTCCCACGTCGATGCCGCGGGTGGGCTCGTCGAGGATCAGCACGTCGGGACCGGAGAAGATCCACTTCGAGAGGACGACCTTCTGCTGGTTGCCGCCGGAGAGCTTCCCCGTGACGGCCGAGACGGTCGGCGCCTTGATGTTCATCTTCGATCGGTACGAGTCGGCGACCTTGTACTCGCGGTGCTTGTCGATCACGCCGAGCCGGGCCAGGCGCGAGAGCGCGGCGGCCGAGACGTTGACGGTGATGTCGCCGATGAGGTTGAGCCCGTAGCGCTTGCGGTCCTCGGTCGCGTAGGCGAGGCCGTTGCGGATCGCCTCGTCGACGGTGCGGGTCTGGATCTCCTTGCCGTCCTTGTAGACGCGGCCGGAGATGCCGGTGCCGTAGCTCCTCCCGAAGATGCTCATCGCGAGCTCGGTGCGTCCGGCGCCCATCAGGCCCGCGAAGCCGACGATCTCGCCGGCGCGGACGGTGAAGGAGGCGTCGTCGACGACCACGCGGTTGATGTCGACGGGGTGGTGGACCGTCCAGTTCTCGACGCGCAGCTTCTCCTCGCCGATCTGCGGGTCGCGCGGCGGGAACATGCTGTTGAGGTCGCGGCCGACCATCGCGCGGATGATCCGGCTCTCGGACGCCTCCTCGCCGGCCATCGGGAAGCTCTCGATGGTGCGGCCGTCGCGGATGATCGTGACCGTGTCCGCGATGGCGCGGATCTCCTTCAGCTTGTGGCTGATGATGATGCAGGTGATGCCCTGCTTGCGGAGCTGGTCGATCAGGCCGAGCAGGTGGTCGCTGTCCTCGTCGTTGAGGGCGGCGGTGGGCTCGTCGAGGATGAGGAGCTTCACCTCCTTGGCGAGGGCCTTGGCGATCTCGACGAGCTGCTGCTTGCCGACGCCGAGCTCGAGGATCTTGGTCGCGGGGCTCTCGGCGAGGCCGACGCGGGCGAGCAGCTTGGCCGCCTCCGCGTTGGTCGCGTTCCAGTTGATGACGCCGCGGGTCGACTTCTCGTTGCCGAGGAAGATGTTCTCGGCGATGGAGAGGTAGGGGCTGAGGGCGAGCTCCTGGTGGATGATCACGATGCCGTCGGCCTCGCTGTCGTTGATCGACCGGTACTGCGCCTCCTCGCCCTCGAACTCGATGGTGCCTTCGAAGCTGCCGTACGGGTACACGCCGGAGAGGACTTTCATCAGGGTCGACTTGCCGGCGCCGTTCTCGCCGCAGATGGCGTGGACCTCGCCGGGCTGGACCGAGAGCGAGACGCCGTCGAGGGCGCGGACGCCGCCGCCGAACTCCTTGACGATGTCGCGCATGATGAGGATGGGACTGGCCAACAGGGCCTCACTTCGTTGGGGGGAGTGGTGTGCGGACGGGGAGGCGGGGGCGGGGAGGATCGCTCCTCCCCGCCCCCGCCCGACGGATCAGAGTCCGACGTCGCCGGCCTTGAGGAAGCCGGAGTCGACGAGGACCGACTGCACGTCGTCCTTCGTGACGACCTGCGGCTCCAGCAGGTAGGACGGGACGACCTTCTCGCCGTTGTCGTAGGTCTCGGTGTCGTTGACCTCGGGCTCCTCGCCCGCGACGATCGACTGCACCATCTGGAAGACGCGGTCCCCGAGGGTGCGGGTGTCCTTCCAGACCGTCATCGACTGCTCGTCGGCGAGGATCGCCTTGACGTTGGCCTTGTCGGCGTCCTGGCCGGTGATGACCGGGTAGTCGGCGCCGGGGGTGTAGCCGGCCGACTTCAGCGAGGCCTCGATGCCGATGGCCAGGCTGTCGTTGGGGGAGAGCACGACGTCGACCTTCTGGCCGCCGGTGTAGAAGGACGAGAGGCGGTTGTCCATCTCGGACTGCGCCTTGTCGGAGGCCCAGCCCTGGATGCCGATCGAGGCCCAGTCGTCGTCCGACGCGGGCGACTTGCCCGAGGGGACGGTGAGCTTGCCGCTCTCGATGTAGGGCTGCAGGACGTCCCACGCGCCGGAGAAGAAGAACTTCGCGTTGTTGTCGTCGGGGCTGCCGGCGAAGGGCTCGAGGGTGAAGGGGCCCGCGGCGTTCTTCAGGTCGAGGGTCGACTCGATGTACTGGCCCTGGAGCTGGCCGACCTTGTAGTTGTCGAAGGTCGCGTAGTAGTCGACGTCCGCGGTGCCGTTGATGAGACGGTCGTAGGCGATGACGGTGGCGTTCTGCTTCTTCGCCTCGGCGAGGACGGGCGCGAGCGCCTCGCCGTCGATCGCGGCGATGACCAGGATCTTGGAGCCGCCGGCGATCTGGTTCTGGATCTGCGAGATCTGCTGATCGGTCTTGTTGTCGGCGTACTGGAGGTCGACGGTGCAGCCGTCGCCCTCGAGCTGCGACTGGAGGCCTTCGCCGTCGTTGATCCAGCGCTCGAGGCTGCGCGTGGGCATCGAGATGCCGACGGTGCAGTCGCCTTCCGCGCCGGCGCCGGCAGCGGCGCCTCCGGAGTTGGCGGGGCTCGCGGAACAGGCCGCGAGGCCGAGGGAGATGATGCCGGCGGCGGCCAGCGTGGTGATGCCGCGGGAGAACTTCATGGAGTGCATTCCTCTCTGAAAGCAGTGTCCGAGGGAGAGGACGACAAGAGGCGTGCACGTGTGGCGCACGTCGTCGTGTCGTCGCCCGGGAGGGCGGGAGAGCCCCGAGGGGCTTTGTCCACGGAGAGAACATATTCCTTCGATCGGGGGGAGTAAAGCGCGGGCGGCGAATTTGTCCAGGCGATGCCGAAATGTGATCTTCGGGACGCCGATCCCCGCCGTTGCTGCGGGAGAACGCTCTCACCGCCCGGCTCCCGCCCCTCCGCCGGGCGCCCGTCGCCGTCCGCGTGAGGGAAACGCGAGGACTCCGGGCCGGGCCGTAGGGGAACCGTGAGGACCGCTCCGAGGAGCCCCCGCGAGGTGTTGCATCGCTTCCTGTGCCGCTTCCCGGCAGGCGTCCGGTCCCGGGCGTCGTCCGCTCCCCGGATGGAGTCCTCCGTGCTCGACCTCGCCTACCTCCTCGGCGTGCTCGCCCTCTTCTCGCTCATCGCTCTCGCCGCGAAGGGGGTCGAGCGGCTGGGCGGACCGCCCCCCTCGGCGACCCGCGGGACCCGCGAGAAGGAGGCGGGCCGGTGATCGTCTTCGACGCCCTCGCGGCCGTGCTGGCGCTCGCCGCCGTCGTCTACCTCGTCGCGGCCCTGATCCGACCGGAGCGCTTCTGATGGATCCGCTCCTCGCCGTCCTCCAGGTCGCGACCGTCGGCCTGGCCGTCGCCCTCCTCCACCGCCCCCTCGGCGACCACATGTTCCGCGTCTACACCTCGACGCGCGACCTCGCCCTCGAGCGCGGCGTCTACCGCCTCATCGGCGTCGACTCCGCGGGCGAGCAGAGCTGGCGCGCCTACCTCCGGGCCGTGCTGGCCTTCTCTCTCGTCGGCGTGCTCCTGCTCTACGGGATGCAGCGCCTCCAGGCGGTCCTGCCCGGCTCCCTCGGCCTGCCCGCGGTGCCGGAGGGGCTGGCGTTCAACACCGCCGTCTCGTTCGTCACCAACACCAACTGGCAGTCCTACTCCCCGGAGGCGACCCTCGGCTTCGCGGTGCAGCTCGGCGGCCTCGCCGTGCAGAACTTCGTCTCGGCGGCCGTGGGCCTGGCCGTGGCGGTGGCGCTGATCCGCGGATTCGCGCGCCGCTCCTCCGGAACGCTCGGCAACTTCTGGGTCGACCTCGTGCGCGGCGCGCTGCGCCTCCTGCTGCCCCTCGCGGTGGTGGCGGCGGTCGTGATGATCGCGGGCGGCGTGATCCAGAACCTGAACGGCCCGCTGACGGTGACCACGCTCACCGGCGGCGAGCAGAGCATCCCGGGCGGCGCGGTGGCCTCGCAGGAGGCGATCAAGCTGCTCGGCACCAACGGCGGCGGCTACTTCAACGCCAACTCCGCGCATCCGTTCGAGAACCCCTCGGCGTGGGTGTCGCTGCTGCAGATCGTGCTGATCCTCGCGATCCCGTTCTCGCTGCCGCGCACCTTCGGCCGGATGGTCGGCGACGTGCGGCAGGGCCGCGCGATCCTCGCGGCGATGGCGACGATCTTCGTCGTGTCGCTCGCGGCCCTCACCGCGCTGGAGGCGGCGGGCGGCGGATCCGCGGCGCAGGCCGCCGGAGCCGCGATGGAGGGCAAGGAGACGCGCTTCGGCATCGCCGGCTCCGCCCTCTACGCGACCGCCTCGACGCTCACCTCGACCGGCGCCGTCAACGCGATGCACGACTCCTTCACCGCGCTCGGCGGCATGCTGCCGATGCTCAACATGATGCTCGGCGAGGTCGCCCCCGGCGGCGTCGGCTCGGGCCTCTACGGGATGCTCGTGCTCGCGGTGCTGGCCGTGTTCGTCGGCGGGCTGCTGGTCGGCCGGACGCCCGAGTACCTGGGAAAGAAGCTCGGCCCGCGCGAGATCAAGCTCGCGAGCCTCTACATCCTCGTGACGCCGACGCTCGTGCTGGCCGGCACGGCCCTGAGCTTCGCGATCCCGGCGGTGCGGGAGGACGTGGAGAGCACGTCGATCCTGAACCCCGGGCTGCACGGGCTCTCGGAGGTGCTCTACGCCTTCACCTCCGCGTCCAACAACAACGGCTCGGCGTTCGCGGGGCTGACGGCGAACACGCCCTGGCTCAACACGGCGCTCGGCGTCGCGATGCTCCTCGGCCGCTTCCTCCCGATCCTGCTGGTGCTCGCCCTGGCCGGCTCGCTCGCGGCGCAGTCGCCGGTGCCCTCCAGCGCCGGCACGCTGCCCACCCACCGGCCGCAGTTCGTCGGCCTCCTCGTGGGCGTCACGGTCGTCGTGACCGCGCTCACCTACTTCCCCGTACTCGCGCTGGGCCCCCTGGCGGAAGGACTGCGACTCCGATGACCACTGCACTCACCGAGGCCCCCGCGGAACCCGCGCGCCCCACCCGCGCCGCCCTCGGGCCGCGCCAGCTCGCCGCCGCCCTCCCCGGAGCGCTGCGCAAGCTCGATCCGCGCCTGATGTGGCGCAACCCCGTGATGTTCATCGTCGAGGTCGGCGCCGCGCTGACCACGGTGCTGGCGATCGCCGAGCCGTTCCTCGGCGGGCCGGAGGAGTCGGGCGGATCGACGGTGCCCGTCACCTTCACGGCCGGCATCGCGATCTGGCTCTGGCTCACCGTGGTGTTCGCGAACCTCGCGGAGTCGGTGGCCGAGGGCCGCGGCAAGGCCCAGGCCGAGAGCCTGCGCGCCACCCGCACCAGCACTCCGGCCCGGCGCGTGGTCGACTACGACCCCGCGGACCCCTCCGCCCTGTCGGCCCGCCTGGTCGAGGTCTCCTCGGCCGAGCTGCAGCTGGGCGACGTGGTCGTGGCGGAGGCGGGCGACCTCGTCCCCGGCGACGGCGACATCGTCTGGGGCATCGCCTCCATCGACGAGTCGGCGATCACGGGCGAGTCGGCCCCGGTCGTCCGCGAGAGCGGAGGCGACCGCAGCGCGGTGACGGGCGGCACGCGAGTGCTCTCGGACCGGATCGTGGTGCGCATCACCTCGCGGCCGGGCGAGACCTTCGTCGACCGGATGATCGGCCTGGTCGAGGGCGCGTCGCGGCAGAAGACGCCGAACGAGATCGCGCTCGACATCCTCCTGGCGAGCCTCTCGATCGTGTTCGTCGTGGTCGTGCTGACCCTGAACCCGATCGCCTCGTTCGCGGGAGCCTCCGTGAGCGTCCCGGTGCTGGTCGCGCTGCTCGTCTGCCTCATCCCGACCACCATCGGCGCCCTCCTCTCGGCCATCGGCATCGCCGGCATGGACCGGCTCGTGCAGCGCAACGTGCTCGCGATGTCCGGCCGGGCGGTGGAGGCGGCGGGCGACGTCACGACGCTCCTGCTCGACAAGACGGGGACGATCACCTACGGCAACCGCCGCGCTGTGGCGTTCCTCCCCCTCGACGGAGTGGCGCAGGCCGCCCTCGTCGACGCGGCCGCCTCCTCCTCGCTCAGCGACCCGACGCCCGAGGGGAAGTCGATCGTCGACCTCGCGGGCGACTCGGGCCGCCCCGCCGTCGAGCCCGCTCAGGCCGCCGTGGTGCCGTTCACCGCGCAGACCCGGATGAGCGGGCTCGACCTCCCCGACGGCTCCTCCATCCGCAAGGGCGCCGGCTCGGCCGTGCGCGCCTGGGTGGAGGAGGAGGGGCCGCTGCCGTCCGCGGTCGCGGCGCGCCTCACGGTGCTCGTCGACGGTGTCTCGGAGAGCGGCGGCACACCCCTCGTCGTCGCGGTGAAGGACGCCCACGGCGCCCGCCTGCTCGGCGTCGTGCACCTGAAGGACGTGGTGAAGGACGGGCTCGCCGAGCGCTTCTCGGAGCTGCGCGCGATGGGCATCCGCACCGTGATGATCACGGGCGACAACCCGCTGACCGCGAAGGCGATCGCGGCGGAGGCGGGAGTCGACGACTACCTCGCCGAGGCGACCCCCGAGGACAAGCTCGCCCTGATCCGGCGGGAGCAGGAGGGCGGCGCGCTGGTCGCGATGACCGGCGACGGCACCAACGACGCCCCGGCCCTCGCGCAGGCAGACGTGGGCGTGGCGATGAACACCGGCACCTCGGCGGCGAAGGAGGCGGGCAACATGGTCGACCTCGACTCCGACCCCACCAAGCTCATCGACATCGTGCGGATCGGCAAGCAGCTGCTGATCACCCGCGGCGCGCTCACCACGTTCTCGATCGCGAACGACGTGGCGAAGTACTTCGCGATCATCCCGGCGATGTTCGCGGGGGTCTTCCCCGGGCTCGCGGTGCTGAACGTGATGCAGCTGCACTCGCCGGCCTCGGCGATCCTCTCGGCGATCGTGTTCAACGCGCTGGTGATCGTCGTGCTGATCCCGCTCGCGCTGCGGGGAGTGGCGTACCGCCCGGTCGCCGCCTCGCGCATCCTCAGCCGCAACCTCCTGGTCTACGGGTTGGGCGGAGTGATCGCTCCGTTCCTCGGGATCAAGCTCGTCGACCTGATCGTCGCCGCGATCCCCGGCTTCTGACCCGCCCGTCCCGACCACCGAAGACAGAGAGAAGAGACCATGTTCCGTCCCTACGGTGTCGCGCTGCGCGCGATGATCGTGCTCACCGTGCTGCTGGGAGCGGCGTACCCGCTCGCGGTGCTCGGGATCGGGCAGCTCGCCCTGCCCGCCCAGGCGAACGGCTCGCTGCTGCGCCAGGACGGCGCGGTGATCGGCTCGTCGCTGATCGGCCAGTCGTTCACGGACGCCGACGGAGCGCCCCTGCCGGAGTGGTTCCAGTCGCGTCCCTCCGCCGCGGGCTACGACGCCGCGGCCTCGACCGGCAGCAACCTCGGCCCCGAGAACGCCGACCTGGTCGCGTCCGTCGAGGAGCGCCGGGCCGCGATCGCCGCCTTCGAGGGCGTCGACCCGGCCGCGGTGCCGGCCGATGCGCTGACCGCCTCCGCCTCGGGGCTCGACCCCGCGATCAGCCCCGCCTACGCGCAGCTCCAGGCGCCCCGCGTCGCCGCCGCCCGCGGGCTCGACGTGAGCGCCGTGCGCGCGCTGGTCGACGAGCACACCGCGGGCCGCGAGCTCGGGTACCTCGGCGAGCCGACGGTGGACGTGCTCGAGCTCAACGCCGCTCTCGCGCGGCTGTGACCGCTCCGGTGGCGCCTCCGGCTCGTAGAATCGCGATCGGCTCGTCGGGACCGTCCGATCGAGCGGATCGACGCCGGACCCGCGAGCCCGGGACGCCCCGGAGCCGCGAGCACGAGGGGAGGCCCGGAGCATGACGAAGGGCCGCCTGCGCGTGCTCCTCGGAGCCGCGCCCGGAGTGGGCAAGACCTACACGATGCTCGAGGAGGGCCGCCGGCTCGCCGCCGAGGGCCGCGACGTCGTGGTGGCCGTGGTCGAGACGCACGGCCGCTCCGCCACCGCCGCGATGGTCGAGGGGCTGGAGGTCGTGCCGAGGAGGGCCGTCGAGCACCGCGGTGTGCTGCTCGACGAGATGGACCTCGACGCGGTGCTCGCCCGCCGGCCCGACGTCGCGCTGGTCGACGAGCTCGCGCACACCAACGCCCCCGGCTCCCGGCACGAGAAGCGCTGGGAGGACGTCAGGACGCTCCTCGACGCCGGCATCACCGTCTTCTCGACCGTGAACATCCAGCACATCGAGTCGCTCAACGACGTGGTGCACGCGATCACCGGAGCGCCGCAGCGCGAGACGATCCCGGACGCGGTCCTCCGCGCCGCCGATCAGATCGAGGTCGTCGACCTGGCGCCCCAGGCGCTGCGCGACCGCCTCGCCGACGGCCGCGTCTACCCGCCCGAGCGCATCGACGCGGCGCTCTCCAACTACTTCCGGCTCGGCAACCTGACCGCCCTGCGCGAGCTCGCGCTGCTCTGGCTCGCCGACGAGGTCGACAGCGCGCTCCGCGACTACCGCGTCGAGCACGGCATCGACAGCACCTGGGAGGCGCGCGAGCGCGTGGTCGTGACCCTCACCGGCGGCCCGGAGGGGGAGACCCTGCTGCGGCGCGGCGCGCGGATCGCGGCCCGCGCCTCCGGGGGCGACCTGCTCGCCGTGCACGTGGTGACCCCCGACGGCCTCCGCACCCCACGCCCGCACGTGCTCGAGGCGCAGCGGGTGCTGGTCGAGAAGCTCGGCGGCAGCTACCACCAGGTGGTCGGCGAGGACGTGCCGCGCACGCTGGTCGAGTTCGCCCGCTCGGTCAACGCGACGCAGCTGGTGATCGGCGTGAGCAGGCGGAGCCGTCTCGCCTCGGCGCTGACGCCCGGCACGGCGTCGACGGTGATCCGCGAGTCCGGCAACATCGACGTGCACATCGTCAGCCACTCCGCCGCCGGGCGCACCGCGGTGCTGCCGAGGCTCGACGGGGCCCTGACGCTGCGGCGCCGCCTCTTGGGACTGGCCCTCGCCCTCGTGGGCGGCCCGCTGGTGACCTGGCTGCTCTCGAGCCTCCGCAGCGACGAGTCGATCACGAGCGACGTGCTCTCGTACCAGCTGCTGGTGGTGGTGGTCGCGCTGGTCGGCGGGCTCTGGCCGGCCCTCTTCGCGGCCGTGCTCTCGGGGCTGACCCTCGACTTCTTCTTCGTCGATCCGCTCTACACGATCACCGTCGACGAGCCTCTGCACGCGCTGGCGCTGGTGCTCTACGTGCTGAACGCGGCGCTCGTCAGCGCCGTGGTCGACCGCGCGGCCCGGCGGGCGCGGGCCGCCAAGCGGTCGGGGGCGGAGTCGGAGCTGCTGGCGACGATCGCGGGCGGCGTGATCCGCGGGCAGGGGGCGCTGCAGGCGATCCTCCAGCGCTCGCGCGAGGCGTTCGGGCTGACCGGCGTGCGGCTGCTGCGCGGCGGCGAGCTCGTCGCGGCGGACGGCGAGCCGCAGCCGGAGGGCGATCCCGCGCGCATCGCGGTGGGCGAGGGCGCGGTGCTCGAGCTGCACGGCCGCGAGCTGGAGGGGAGCGAGCGGCGACTGCTCCAGGTCGTCGCCGCCCAGCTGGACTCGGTGCTCGAGAACGCGGCCCTCAGCGAGACGGCCAGCTCCCTCGCTCCGCTGGCCGAGACCGACCGGGTGCGCAGCGCCCTGCTGTCGGCCGTCAGCCACGACCTGCGCCGGCCCCTCGCCGCGGCCACCGCGGCCGTCAGCGGACTGCGCTCGCCCGAGGTGGTCTGGAGCGAGCGCGACCGGGAGGAGCTGCTCGCCACCGCCGACGAGAGCCTCACCGTGCTCGCCGCGCTGGTCACCGACCTGCTCGACGTGACGCGGCTGGAGGCGGGGGCGCTCGCCGTGGCGCTCGCTCCGCTCGACGCTGCCGACGTGGTGCTTCCCGCGCTCGACGAGCTCGGGCTCGGTCCCGGCGAGGTCGACCTCGACCTCGATCCGGAGGGCCCGGCGCTGCTCGCCGACGCCGTGCTGCTGCAGCGCGTCGTGGTCAACCTGCTCGCGAACGCCGTCCGCTACGCGCCGTCCGGCACCCGGGTGCGCGTGGCCGCCAGCGCCTTCGGCGGGAGCGCGCAGCTGCGGATCGTCGACCACGGCCCCGGGGTGCCCGAGGAGCGCCGCGCCGAGATCTTCGTGCCGTTCCAGCGACTCGGCGACGACGACAACCTCACGGGCCTGGGCCTCGGCCTCGCGCTCTCGAAGGGGTTCACGGAGGGGATGGGCGGCACGCTCGAGACGGAGGACACTCCGGGGGGCGGGCTGACGATGGTGGTGACGCTGCCGCTGGCGAAGGAGACTGCTGCCGCTGCTCCTGCGGCTCACGTCGCTCCTGCCGCCCCGCACGACGGCGGGTCGGGCACCGCTCCGCACGAGGACTCCGGAGGAGCCGCATGAAGATCCTGATCGCCGACGACGACCCGCAGATCCTGCGCGCCCTGCGCATCACCCTCACCGCCCGCGGATACGACGTGGTGACGGCCGGCGACGGCACCGAGGCGATCAACCGCGCGGTGGACGAGCATCCGGACCTCTACATGATCGACCTCGGCATGCCCCGGCTCGACGGGGTCGAGGTCATCCACGGACTGCGCGGCTGGACGAGCGCGCCGATCCTGGTGGTGTCGGGGCGGACGGGCGCGGCCGACAAGGTGGGCGCGCTCGACGCCGGCGCGGACGACTACGTGACCAAGCCGTTCTCGATGGACGAGGTCCTCGCGCGCATCCGGGCCCTCTCGCGGCGGGTGCAGCCGGCCGACGGCGAGCCGCTGGTCGTGATCGGCGAGGTGACCGTGGACCTGGTGGCCAAGAGCGCGACGCGGGACGGCGTCTCCGTGCGGCTCACCCCGACGGAGTGGCAGGTGCTCGAGATCCTCATCCGCAACGCGGGCAAGCTGGTCACCCGCCGCTCGCTGCTGGCCGAGATCTGGGGCCCCGCGCACGTCACCGACACCGGCTACCTGCGCCTCTACCTCGCGCAGCTGCGCAAGAAGCTCGAACCCGACCCCGCGCATCCGCGGCACCTGCTGACCGAGGCGGGCATGGGCTACCGCTTCGTGCCCTGACCGGCCTGTGCCCGGCGGGGGGAACCCCGGACCGTCGAGGGAGCCCGCTGGTCGTGGCTCCCTCGACGGTCCGGGATCGCCGGGCAGGTCACCAGTCGTGGACGGTGCCGTCGGCGAGGCGGTTGAAGCGGAGCGGAGGACAATGGAGGGACCCCCAGTGAAGGAGACCACCGTGGATCAGCCGCGCATGAACGTCGAGTCGTTCAACCTCGACCACCGCACCGTCGCCGCGCCGTACGTGCGCCTCGCCGACGCGAAGACGCTGCCCGGAGGCGACCACCTCGTCAAGTACGACGTGCGCTTCACCCAGCCCAACCGCGGGCACCTCGAGATGCCCACCGTGCACTCGCTCGAGCACCTGTTCGCCGAGAAGTCCCGCAACCACTCCGACCGCGTGATCGACTTCTCGCCGATGGGCTGCCAGACCGGCTTCTACCTGCTCCTCTCGGGCGAGCCCGAGCTCGCCGAGGTGCTCGGACTGGTCGAGGCGACGCTCCAGGACATCACCGAGGCCGACGAGGTCCCGGCCGCCAACGAGACCCAGTGCGGCTGGGGCGCCAACCACTCCCTCGAGGGGGCGCAGGAGGCGGCGCGCACGTTCCTCGCGCACCGCTCGGAGTGGGAGACGGTCACCGCGTGAGCACGGCGATCGTCCTGGTCGCGATGGACGAGGAGGCCGCGCCGTTCCTCGTCGCCGCGTCCAGAGCCTCCGAGCCGCGCGCCGTCGGCAACGCGCTGCAGTGGGAGCTCGAGCTCGACTCCCGCGCGGTGCTGCTCGTCCGCACCGGCATCGGCCTCGTCAACGCGGCCGGCGGTCTCACCGCAGCGATCCTTCGGGAGGCCGGCGAGCGGCCGCTCGTGGTGAGCGCGGGGACCGCCGGCGGCCTGGGCGCCGACGTCCGCGTGGGCGAGGTCGTGATCGGCGCCGAGTACGTGCAGACCGACGCCGATGCGCGGGCGTTCGGCTACGCGCTCGGGCAGGTCCCGGGGATGCCCGCCCGCTACTCCGGGGACGACGCGGCGCTCGCCGCGGAACTCGAGCTGCCCGAGGGGCCGCCGGTGCGCCGCGGCCTGATCGTCTCGAGCGACGTCTTCGTCTCCAGCGCCCACGTGGACCGCGTGCGGAGCGACTTCCCCGGCGCGCTCGCCACCGACATGGAGTCGGTCGCGCTCGCGCAGACAGCGCACGTGCACGGGCTGCCGTTCGTCTCGGTCCGCGGGATCTCGGACCTCTGCGCCCCCGGCCAGTTCGAGGCGCACGTCGACGACGCGGCCGATCGCTCCGTCGCCGTGGTGCGGGCGCTGCTCGTCGAGCTCGGCGTCCGGGACTGACGGACGGGCGGCCCTCCGCGACACCGCGGAAGGGCCGCCCCGGGGGTCAGTCGTTGCCGACGTGCTGGTCGCCGGCCTCCTGGGCCTTGTCGACCTGCCCGGCGAACTTCCCGCCGGTCGCGGAGTCGGCGGCGTCGCCCGCCTTGTCGAGTCCCTTGTCGGTCAGCTCCTCGCCCTTGTCGCTGCTCGCGGCGTTCTTCGCCTTGTCCGCGAGTCCTCCGAGATCCACCATGGGGTCGTTCCTTCCGTCGATGAGCGCCCGTCGAGCAACGGGCCGTCGCCAGTCTCCGCCGCTCGGCGAGGGTCTGCGCGGGGGTTGCGGCTCACGGCCGCGCCGAGGACGATGCGGCTCCGGATCCGCTGTTCCGCTCGTGCCCACGACGCGCCAGAGTGAGCGGTGCGCCCCCGCGCACCGACCCGAGGGAGACCCGATGAAGTACATGCTGATCATGCGCGCGACCGATGCGGCGAAGGAGGCCTACGCCTCCATCCCGTTCGACGAGATCATCACCCGGATGGGGCAGTACAACGAGGCGATGATCGAGGCGGGCGTGCTGCTCTCGGGCGACGGCCTGGCCGACGACGTCGACTCCTCCGGCTTCGTGGTCGACTTCTCCTCCGAGCCGCCGACCGTCGTCGACGGCGCCTACGGCCCGACCGAGTCGCTCTTCAACGGCTTCTGGATCATCGGGGTCGACTCCAAGGAGCAGGCCCGCGAGTGGGCGCTGCGCTGCCCCCTGGTGCCCGGCAACCGCCTCGAAGTGCGCCGGATCACCGACGAGAGCGACTTCGCGGATTTCGCCGACAACGAGTACGTGCAGAAGGAGGCCCGCTGGCGCGAGGACGAGGCGGCGCGGGCCGCGGGCGCCTGACGCCGAGTCCTGCGGGCGGCCGCGTCCGTCGGGCCCCGCCCGCCGTCGAGCCGCTGCCGTGATCGCCGAGGCACCGCTCCGTCGGCGGTGTCTCGGCGGCAGGGCGGTGTCTCGATCCCGCCGGCGCTTACGCCTCCGTGACGACGCCCGCCTCGACGTGCCAGTGCCGCGTCAGCTGCACCGTCTCGAGCATCCGCCGGTCGTGGGTGACCAGCAGCAGGGTGCCCTCGTACGCCTCGAGCGCCTCCTCCAGCTGCTCGATGGCGACGAGGTCGAGGTGGTTGGTCGGCTCGTCGAGCACCAGGAGGTTCGTGCCGCGGGCCTGGAGGAGCGCCAGGGCGGCCCGGGTCCGCTCGCCCGGCGACAGCTTGCCGACGCGGCGGCCGACGTGGTCGGCCTTCAGCCCGAACTTCGCCAGCAGCGTGCGGACCTCGGCGGTCGGCCACTCGGGCACCAGCGCCTCGAACGCGTCCGCGAGCGGCACCTCGGCGGCGAGCATCCCGCGGGCCTGATCGATCTCGCCGATCGCCACGCTCGCTCCGAGGGAGGCGCCGCCCTCCTCCGGCTCGGCGCGGCCGAGGAGGAGCGACAGCAGCGTCGACTTGCCAGCGCCATTGGGCCCGGTGATGCCGATCCGGTCGCCCGCGTCGACCTGGAGCGACACCGGCCCGAGCGTGAAGGCGCCGCGGCGGGCGACCGCGCCGTTCAGTGTCGAGACGACCGAGCTCGAGCGCGGGGCGCTGCCGATCGTGAAGGCGAGCTGCCACTCCTTGCGCGGCTCCTCGACCTCCTCGAGCCGCGCGATCCGGCTCTCCATCTGGCGCACCTTCTGCGCCTGCTTCTCGCTCGACTCCGCCGAGGCCTTGCGACGGATCTTGTCGTTGTCGGGGGCCTTCTTCATCGCGTTGCGCACGCCCTGGCTCGACCACTCCCGCTGGGTGCGGGCGCGGGAGACCAGGTCGGCCTTCTGCTCGGCGAAGTCCTCGTACTTCTCGCGGCGCTGGCGCCGCGCGGTCTCGCGCTCCTCCAGGAACGCGTCGTAGCCGCCTCCGTAGACCCGGTTGGTGCCCTGCGCGAGATCGAGCTCGAGCACGCGGGTCACGCTGCGGGCGAGGAACTCCCGGTCGTGGCTCACGAGGACCGCGCCGCCGCGGAGTCCGCGGACGAAGGCCTCCAGGCGCTCCAGGCCGTCGAGGTCGAGGTCGTTGGTCGGCTCGTCGAGCAGCACCACGTCGAAGCGCGAGAGCAGCAGTGCCGCGAGGCCCACCCGCGCCGCCTGCCCGCCGGAGAGGGAGGTCATCGTCGAGGAGGCGGCCGCGGCGCCGAGCGACAGGCCCAGGTCGGCCAGGACGACCGGGGTGCGCTCGTCGAGGTCGGCCGCGCCGCTCGCGAGCCAGCGGTCGAGCGCGAGGGCGTAGCGGTCGGCGATCGAGCCGTCGGGATCGGGGTCGGCCAGGGCGGAGGCGGCGGCGTCGAGCTCGGCGGAGGCCTCGGCGCAGCCGGTGCGGCGCGCGATGTAGCCGGCGACGGTCTCGCCCTCGCGGCGCTCGTGCTCCTGCGGCAGCCAGCCGACGAAGGCGTCGCCCGGCGAGAGAACGACGGAGCCCTCGAGTGGAGCCGTCTCGCCCGCGAGGATGCGCAGGAGCGTCGACTTGCCGGCTCCGTTCGCCCCCACGACGCCCACCACGTCCCCGGGGGCGACCGTCAGGTCGAGTCCGTCGAACAGGGTGCGGTGCGCATAGCCTCCGGAGAGGCCCTTGGCGACGAGGGTGGCGGTCACCGGTCCAGCGTAGGCGCGGGCGACTCGCTAGACGGCCTGGTGATCAGCCGGTCTAGAATGTGCGGATGAGCGACACGAGCCTGCGGAGCGGCGCCGGGTACTGGTACCCGGACGAGTCGTCCACCCGCCGCGCTGTCGAGGTGCTGAGCGCCATGCGCACGTACCGCGTCTCCGAGGTCTCGATGCGCCGCCGCACGCGCGAGCGGATGGCGATGGGCGAGACGGACCTGATCGCCATCCAGTACCTGCTCCGCCAGCAGCGCAAGGGCGAGCTGGTGACCGGCAAGGACCTGGCCTCGCACCTCTCCATCTCGTCCGCGTCGACCACGGTCCTCATCGACCGCCTGGTCCGCAGCGGCCACCTCGTGCGCAAGCCCAACCCGACCGACCGGCGCGGGATCGTCGTGGAGGCGACCGTCGACAGCGACGACGAGGTGCGCGCCACGCTCCAGGAGATGCACCGCCGGATGCTCGAGATCGCCGAGGACCTGGACGCCCCCGAGGCCGAGGTCGTCGTCAACTTCCTCCGCCGGATGAGCGCGGCCGTCGACGAGATCGACGCGGAGCACGGCGACGGGCACGATACGGACGAAGCCGACCCGGCGGAACCCTCCGCGGCGAAATAGCTAGACTGACTAGTAATAAGCCGAGAGGCCTATAGTCTGGCGGCATGGGTCAATTCCTCTACGGCACTCCTCCTGCCGTCATCGAGATCGAGGACCGGACCCTGGCCCACCTCCAGATCGTGATCTACGCGAAGTTCCGCCGCGACGAGCGCTTCAGCCTCACCCTCGACTCGATGCCCGAGGGCGCGCGCGGCCGCCACTCCTTCTGGATGAACCCGAACATCGCCCTGCAGTTCCACTTCGCGGGGAGCCGGCAGCCGACGATCAACCCGACCTGGGTCGAGCTCCTGATGGACGCGGCGAACAGCGGCGGCGGGCTGCGCCTGCTCACCGAGCCCCCGTCGTGACCCGGTCCCGGTGAGGCCGACCCGGCCCGGACGACCGCGGAGCTCCCTGCACGAGGGTGGATCCGCAGCACCGCCCTCCTGCGACAGCGCACGTGCCCCCGGCCGCCCCGTCTCCTAGGGTGGAGCGGGCGCCGCGGGGCGCGCGGAGGGCGGGGGACATGCGCAGGACGGTCATCGGAGCGACGGCACTGGCCGGGGTGCTCGCGCTCGCGGGGTGCTCGGCGCCCGCTCCAGCTCCCACGGTCACGGTCACCGTGTTCGCCACGGCGACGCCGACCCCGGTGCCGGACCCGACCGTCACGGCGGCGCTCCCGCAAGCGACGGCCACCGTCTTCGCGCCGGTCCCCGAGGCGACGGTCACCTTCACGCCGAACGCGACGCCGGACATCCCCGAGACCGCCTTCGCGGTCGACAACGGCGCGGTTCCCGGGGCGAACGGCGAGCCGACCCGCGATGGGGAGGGGGACATCGTGAGCTACACCGTGGTGCAGGGCGACACGTTCTTCGACATCGCGCAGCGCTTCGGGATCCCGGTGCAGCAGCTGCTCCGGATGAACCCGACGATCGCCGGAGCCGGCGAGGCGGTCTACATCAATGCAGTCATCAACCTCGACGCGAGCACGCTGGGCTGAGCGGAGCTGCGAGCCGCGGAGGCGGCCGCCCGGAGCGACCCGGCTACTGCGACTTCGGCAGGACGTGGAACGCGACGGCGAGCGATCCCGAGATCATCAGGATGCCGCCGACGAAGAGGAATCCGGCGATGTCGGGCAGCAGGAACGAGTTGCCGAGAACGAGGATCCCGCCGAGGAACAGCACGAACGAGAGGACGACGCCCAGACCAGTCATGCCCTCATCGTACGCAGGTCACGGGAGCAGGAGGTCCGCGAGCTCCTCGGCGCCGGACACCAGCGCGATCGTCCCGACCGCCTCGAGCGGCGATCCGTAGCCCCACTCGACCATGATCGTCGGCACGCCGTGGGCGGCGGCGCCCTGCACGTCGTGCTCGCGGTCGCCCACCATCACCGGCGCCGAGAGGTCGACGCCGAGCTCGCGGAGCTGGCGCAGCGCCTCCTCCACGACGTCGGCCTTGGCGCTGCGGACCTCGTCCTCGGAGGCGCCGCAGATCACCGTGAAGTACTGCGCCAGTCCGTAGTGCTCGAGGATGCGAGTGGCCGCCGACTCCGGCTTGGAGGTCGCGAGCGAGAGCGGCACGCCGGCCTCGGCGATGCGCGCGAGCACCTCGGGCAGCCCCGGGTAGACCGAGGAGTCGAACAGTCCGCCCGCGTTGTAGCGGCGGCGGTAGACCACGAGCGCGGCCTGTGCCTCCTCGACGGTCATCCCGCCGAGCTCGCGGAACGCCTCGAGCAGCGGAGGGCCGACGTAGGCCAGCAGCTCGGCCGGAGCGGGCACGGGGCGGCCCAGCTCGACGAAGGTCTCGACGAGGGTGCCGGTGATGCCGGGGGCCGAGTCGGTGATCGTGCCGTCGAGGTCGAACAGGATGCAGGACCAGGTGCCGGCTCGCGCGTCGAGGCCGGTGGCGGCGAGGGTCGTGTCGGACATGGCGGGCTCCTGACCTCGGAGGACGGGGTGACGCCGGCGCTGCCCCGCCGGGGGCCACACTCTACGGCCGTTCGGCGTCCAGAGCCCGTTCGACGAACGAACGGGTGACGACCTGGGCGATCGAGCCGGGGTCGAGCTGCACGGCGACGAAGTCGGCGGTGCGGATCAGCGCGAAGGCCTCGCGTCCGGGGAGGACCAGCATCTGCACCCGCGGATGCTGCTGCCGGGGGACCGCGGTGCGCACCTCGTCCGTGGAGGTGAACAGCGGCAGGACCTGCTCCCCGGTGGTCGTCGCGACGGTGCGGACGTGCGGCACGCCTCCGGGCTGGGAGCCCGTGACGTCGACCACGAGGGAGCCGTCGAGGCAGGCCTCGAGCAGCCGGTCGACGGCCTCGGCGGTGGGAGCGGCGACGAGCGCCTCCAGTGCTTCCCGAGCCTCCGCATTGCGGTACGGACCGGGTCGCGCCGGGCGTGCAGGGGGTCCGCCTCGTCGTGCCATGACTCCACGCTAACGAAGACCGGGGCGTGATCGGAATCGCCGGGACCGGTTCCCGGGAATGCGCGCGATCGGTGTCCGGAATCGTTACGGCCGTCTGCGGACACCGTGTCCTCTATTCGACGGCTGGTGGCGAACAGCTCGATTCCGCCCTGATTGCCTCCGCTTATCCTGAACATTCCCCTCGACATGGCGCGAGAAAGGGACGAATGGCGCCATTCATGGCGCACTCGATTGTGAAAGGGGGTAATGTCTCTCCCGGTCCGGGTCGAGACAGTCCGGTCCCGCGAACTCCAGGAGGAAAAGTGGCCCAGAAGATCACGCTTGTCGACGATATCGACGGAACCCTTATCGATTCCGGTGACGGCGGTACCGTCCGCTTCAGCATCGAGGGCGCCAACTACGAGATCGATCTCGGCCCCGACAACATCGCCGAGCTCCACTCGGCGCTCGAGAAGTTCGTCTCGAGCGCCCGCCGCGTCGGCTCGCGCCCCGCGGCCGCCACGAGCGTCGCGACCGCCTCCAAGAGCGACCCCAAGCAGCTCAAGGCCATCCGCGAGTGGGCGAACGCCAACGGCCACCCCGTCTCCGACCGCGGACGCATCCCCTCCGAGGTCCAGGCCGCCTATCAGGCCGCCCACAAGTAGCGGCCGCCGGGCTCTCGGCCCGGTGAGACGCCGCATTCCCGGGCCTCGCGCCCGGTGAGCGGAAGGCCCCCGTGATCCGATCGCGGGGGCCTTCGCCGTGCCTGTCGCCGCGTCTTCGCCGTGCCTGTCAGAACAGGCGCGTGTGGGAGTCGTCGGTGCCGCGCATGGCCTCGTAGTCGAGCACCACGCAGCGGATTCCGCGGTCCTCGGCGAGAGTCCGCGCCTGCGGCTTGATCTCCTGAGCGGCGAAGACTCCCGTCACCGGGAAGAGGTGCGGATCGCGATTCATCAGCTCGAGATAGCGGGTGAGCTGCTCCACTCCGTCGATCTCGCCGCGGCGCTTGATCTCGACGGCGACGGCGGCTCCCGAGGAGTCGCGGGCGAGGATGTCGACCGGGCCGATCGCGGTCATGTACTCGCGCCGGACGAGAGTGTGCCCCTCTCCGAGGAGGCCGATCTGCTCGGCGAGAAGGCGCTGGAGATGCGACTCCACTCCGTCCTTCACGAGTCCCGGATCGACGCCGAGCTCGTGCGCCGAATCGTGCAGCACCTCGTGGATCGAGACGACGAGAGCGTCGCCGGTCTTGCGGTGCGCGACGGTCCACTGCTGCGTCACTCCCGCGGCGCGCGCCTCCTCGTCGGGCTCGCCCGTGATCAGCGTGCAGGGCGGGCTCATCCAGTTCAGCGGCTTGTAGGAGCCGCCGTCGGAGTGGATGAGGACGCTCCCGTCGGCCTTGACGAGCAGGAGGCGGGTGGCGAGCGGGAGGTGGGCGCTGAGACGGCCGGTGTAGTCGACGGAGCAGCGCGCGATGACGAGACGCACCCGTCGAGGATAGACGGCGCGGCTCCGGCGGGCTCCCGGCTCAGCGCGCGGCGACGGGAGGCCGGCGGCCGAGCGGAGGAGCGGGCGGCGGCACCGAGAGCGAGGCGCGCAGCGCGACCGCGAACTCGGCCGGCGCCTCCGCCCACGGGTGGTGGCCGCTCGACTCGATGACGGCCAGGCTCGCCTGCGGCAGGAGCGCGGTGAGCGCCTCCAGAGCGGCGACGCCCGTCACCGGATCGTCCTCGCCGCCGAGGACGACCGCGGGGCACTCGAGGCGCTGCAGAGCGTCGCGGATCGCCGCGGTGTCGTCGGAGCCGGCGGGAGTCGTGTGACCGGCAGCCCGGTCGTCGATCCCGAGCCAGGCGGTGCCGGGGGCGATCAGGAGCAGGTGGGCGACGCGCTCGGGCGCGTCCACGGCGGCGAGCAGGACGGCGCGGCAGCCGGAGTCGTGCGCGGCGAGATCGAGCTCGTCGACGCCGAGGTGGCGGCGCAGGTCCTCCACGTCGGCGGCCGTCGTGGCCGGGGGAGCGGGAGGCAGCTCCGAGGAGTCGCCCACTCCGCGCGGGTGCAGCACGAGGACGCGGCGCGTGCAGGCGATCGAGGCGAACGAGCCGAGATAGGAGGGGTGGCGCTCCGGCTCACCGGGGACGACCACCAGGGGCCGCCCCTGACCGGCTCCGTGCTCGTCGACGTGGAGCAGGGCGCCGTCGCGCGCTCGGTACCGCATCCGCTCCCCCTCCGCCGCCGTCCCGGGAAGCCTAGGGGGAGGCGCGCCGGGGCGCCCGGGCCGCACGGGGGCTTGCGGAGGCGCGTGGAGCGGGGCGGTCAGCTCCGCCGGCTGCGGGCGGCGGGGGAGGCGAGCCCGGCCACGACCACCAGGGCCAGCACCAGGAAGAGGGCGTTCAGCAGGCCGTAGTGCTCGCCGAGGAAGCCGATGGCCGGCGGTCCGACCAGGAACGCGACGTAGCCGAGCATCGCCACCGCGCTGACGCGGGCGGCCGAGTGCGGCCCCTCCGCCGCGGCCGACATGCCCACCGGGAAGCCGAGCGAGCAGCCCAGACCCCAGGCGACCGCGCCGACGACGACGAGCGCGTCGACCGGGGCGAGGATGAACAGCAGGATGCCGACGATCGCGAGCCCGGCGGAGGCGCGCAGCACCGGGACGCGGCCGAAGCGGTCGAGCACGGGTCCGCCGATCACGCGTCCGACGGTCATGGCGGCGACGAACACGCCGAACACGACGGCGGCGGTGGTCTTGTCGGTGCCGTGGCCGTCGACCATCGCCAGGGTCAGCCAGTCGTTCGCGGAGCCCTCGGCGAAGGCCATGCCCAGCATGATCAGGCCGATGAGGACGAGGCGGCCGTCGCGCCAGACGCCGAGGGAGGCGGCGACGCGCTCGCGGACCGGCGGCTTCACCGTGGTCGCCGCGCCGGAGGTGTCGAGCTCCTCGCGGACCGGGACGAAGCGGATCGCGATCACCGCGGTCACGGCGATCACCACGGCGATCGCGCCGAGGTGGACGGCGACGGGCACGGCCAGGGCGGAGGCGCCCGCGCCGATCAGCGCGCCGGCCACGGTGCCGAGGCTGAAGAAGGCGTGGAACAGCGGCAGGAGCGTCTTGCCGAAGGCCTTCTCGTTGGCCGCTCCCTCGACGTTCATCATCACGTCGACCGCTCCGTTGCCGAAGCCGAGCATCGCCATGCCGGCGAAGGCCGCGGGGAGGACGCCGATGACGTCGGCCGAGACGCCCAGCACCGCGAGCCCCGCCGCCGAGACGGTGAGGCCGAGCGCCATGCCGCGCCGGGCGCCGATCGCGCCCATGACCGGCGTCGAGAACGCGAGTCCGACGATCGCGCCGATCGACATCGAGAGGATCAGCAGGCCCACTCCGGCGGTCGAGAGCTGGAGCTCGTCACGGATGGCGGGGGTGCGCGAGACCCAGGTGGCGATCGAGATCCCGCTGAGGACGAAGATCGTGAAGACGGCGTTGCGCCAGGCGACCAGCTGCGGGCGCGTGAGCGCGGACGTCGAGGTCATGGCGGTTCTCCTGGTGCGGGCGGGATCCGGACACCGGATCGAGAGGCACGGTCGAATCGATTCGAAGCGAGCCGGTCTAAGCTATCCGGAACCCCGGGGACGGTCAACCGACGACGAGCGCGCCGCCCCCACGAGGAGGAACGTGGAACCCCGCAAGAGCCCCCGGCCGACGCTCGCCCGCGTCGCGAGCCGGGCCGGAGTGTCCCCCTCAACCGCCTCGCTGGTCTTCAGCGGCTCCGGCCCCGTCTCGGAGGCCACGAAGGAGCGGGTGCTGCGCGCGGCGTCCGAGCTCGACTACGCCGGCCCCGACCCGCGGGCGCGCTCGCTCCGCCGCGGCCGCTCGGGGATCGTGGGGGTCGTCGTGGACGAGCGGATGCTGCACGCGTTCCGCGACCCGATCAAGATCGCCATGCTCGACGGGATCGCCGACGTGCTCGGCGGGGTCGACGCCGGGATCCTGCTGCTCACCGAGACCGGCGACGGCGCGGGCCTGCTGGCGACGGCCCCGGTCGACGCGATGATCCTGGTCGGCTGCAGCCCGTCGGTCGACGACTCCGTCGCCGTGCTGCGTCGCCGGGGGGTGCCGGTCGTCGTGGTCGAGGGCCTCTCGGAGCTGGGCGGCGCCGTGATCTCGCTCGACAACCGCGAGGCCAGCCGCACCCTCGCGGAGCACCTGCGCGAGCTCGGCCACGAGCGGGTCGCGGTGGTCTCGCTCCCGTTCGCGAAGGACCGCCGCCGCGGCGCGATCCCGCCGGGCTGGCGCTCGAGCCCCAGCATCACTCCGGTCGACCGGCTCCTCGGCGTGCAGGACGTCTTCCCGGACGCGTCGGTCGTCGCCGCCGCAGCGAGCTCGGTCGACGAGGGCGTCGCCGCGGGCCGCACGCTGCTCGAGGGGGCGGAGCCGCCGACCGCGGTCGTCGCGCAGAGCGATCTGCTGGCCGCGGGCGTGATCCTCGCGGCGGAGGAGCGCGGGCTGCGCGTGCCCGAGGACCTCTCGGTGGTCGGCTTCGACGGCGTGCAGGTGCCCGGTCTCGCGGCCGAGTACGACCTCACGACGATGGCCCAGCCCGCGGTCGAGAAGGGCCGTGCGGCGGGACGGGCCGCGGTCGCGCTCCTGGCCGACGAGGAGGCGGAGGCGGTCTGCTTCCACGCCGTCTTCCACCGCGGGAACACCAGCGCACCGCCGCGCTGACCGGAGTTGTCCACAGGCTTCTCCACAGGGGAGGAGTGCGGTCAGCGGAGCCAGACGTCGCTGTGGACCCGGAGCCCGAGGGTGACCGCGCGGGCGCCGAGGAAGCCGACGGCGAAGGCGAGCCAGAGCGCGAGGAGGCGCCATTCGGCGGGCGCGGCGGGGGCGAGCAGGGCGAGCGGGACGAAGACGGCGAGGTTCGCGAGGCCGCTGAGCGCCAGGTAGCGGCCGTCGCCGGCGCCGATCAGCACGCCGTCGAGCACGAAGACGTAGCCGCCCAGCGGAGCGGTGAGGCCCACGACCGCGATCGCCGCGGGCAGCAGCCGCAGCACCTCCGGGTCGCTCGAGAAGACGTACGGCAGGACACCGCTCAGACCGGTGACCAGCGCTCCGAGCACTGCACCCGCACCGATTCCCCAGGTCACACAGCGTTTCGTGACGGCTCGGGCCTGCTCGGCGTCGCCCGCGCCGAGGAGGCGGCCCAGCAGAGCCTGCGCGGCGATCGCCACCGCGTCGAGGGCGAAGGCGACCGTCGAGAACAGCGTCATCGCCACCTGGAAGGCGCCCAGCTCCTCCGCCCCGAGCGAGGTGGCGGTCGCGACCGCGAGCAGGATCGCCGCGCGGAGGCTCGCTGTGCGCAGCAGCATCCAGCCGCCGGATCCCGCGGAGGAGGCCAGGCCCGCGAGGTGCGGCCGCAGCGGCGCGCCGACCCTCCGGGCGAGCCGCAGCGCGACTCCCGCGTAGGCCGCGAGCATGGCCCACTGCGCGATCACCGTCCCCAGTGCGGAGCCGGTTATCCCCAGGCCGGCCGGGTAGATCAGCACGGCGTTGAGAGCGGCGTTGAGGGCGAATCCGCCGGCGGCGATCACCAGCGGAGTGCGGGTGTCCTGGAAGCCGCGGAGGAGCCCGGTGAGCGCGAAGACGCCGAGCATGGCGGGGATCCCGGCCATGCTCACCGCCAGGTACCGCACGCCCGCCTCGGCCACCGCCGGCTCCGCGCCGAAGAGCGCCACGACGGCCGGAGCGGTCAGCGCGCCCACCACGGCGATGCCGGCGCCGAGGAGCAGGGCCAGCCAGCCGCCGTCGATCCCGGCCGCCACGGCCCTCCGCTCGTCGCCCTCGCCGAGGGCCCGGCCGACCCGCGGAGTCGTGCTGTACGCGAGGAAGACCATCAGGCCGACGATCGTCTGCAGCACCGTGCCGCCCAGCGCGAGCCCGGCGAGCGGGACGGCGCCGAGATGGCCGACCAGGGCGGAGTCGGTGAGCAGGAACAGCGGCTCGGCGACCAGCGAGCCCAGCGCCGGGACGGCGAGCCGGAGGATGCTGCGGTCGAGGGCGGAGGTCACCGCTCGACGCTAGCGGCTCCCGCAGCTCCGGGACGGGCGTACCGTGGGCGGGATGCAGCGCTTCGGGATCGGGCTGGCGGCCGTGGGCCGGCCGGCGTACATCACGGCAGGGCGCGACGACGACCTCGGCCCCGCGGCCGAGCGGAGCGTCGACGCGCTGCGCGAGCGCACGCACCTGCTGCTCGACGCGGCGTGGGACGCCGGCGTCCGCTTCCTCGACGCCGCGCGCTCCTACGGGCGGGCGGAGGAGTTCCTCGGCGGCTGGCTCGCCCGGCATCCGGAGCGGCGGGCGGCGCTCACGATCGAGTCGAAGTGGGGCTACGAGTACGTCGGCGGGTGGGCGATGGATGCGCCGGTGCACGAGCGCAAGGAGCACTCGGTCGCGATGCTCGACCGCCAGTGGCCGCTCACGCTCGACGCGCTCGGCTCGGCGCCCGACTCCTACCTCGTCCACTCGATCACTCCCGAGAGCCCGGCCCTCACCGACCGCCCGCTGCTGGACCGACTGCGCGGCCTCGCCGGCTCCGGAGTGCGCGTCGGCCTCTCCACCAGCGGACCCGAGCAGGCGCGCGTGATCGAGCTCGCCCGCGCGATCCCGGAGTCGCCGTTCAGCGCGGTCCAGAGCACCTGGAACCCGCTCGAGCAGTCCGCGGGCCGAGCGCTCGCCGCCGCGCACGACGACGGCTGGCTGGTGGTGGTCAAGGAGGCCCTCGCCAACGGGAGGCTCGTGGCGCACCCGATCGAGCACGCCGGCGCCGCGCCGGACGCCGTCGCCCTGGGGGCGGCCCTCTCGCAGCCCTGGGCCGACGTCGTGCTGAGCGGCGCGGCGACTCCGGAGCAGCTGCGGGCCAACCTGCGCGCGCAGCCTGTGGAGCTCGCGGATCTCCCGGCGCTCGCCGTGGATCCGGCCCGCTACTGGGCCGAGCGCTCCGCTCTCGACTGGACCTGAGAGCACTCGAACGAAGTGGTGCGTGCGCTCCGGCGCCGCACGGGATAGCGTTCCTCTCAGCGCCCCGTCTGCCCTCTCTGCGAGGGCTGGCGCGCGGATCGGCCCTCGTGATATCGCCCGAGGGGATCCGCCCCGGCCCGCCACCCCTCTTCGAGTGCGGGCGAATCGAGCTTTCCTCCGCACCCTTCCGAGCACCTCCGCCGGTCCTAGCGTGACGCGCAGGTCGTCGATGCGGCCGGCTCGCCACCACCCCCAGGCGAGCGTTCGATCCTCGATCCGACGCCCAGCGGAGTGCCCCCATGTCCCGTGCCCGAACAGTCCTCCTCGTCACCGCCGCCCTCGTCGCGGGCCTGCTCACGGCGCCGAGCGCCGCGTCGGCCGCGACTCCCGGGACCAGTCCCGTGACGGGCTTCGAGAGCGGCTCGCCTGCGCTCACGACGGTGACCGGCACGGCCTCCACGGCCGTCTCCGACGACAGCACGGAGGGCGACTCGTCGCTCGAGGTCGCGTACGACGTCACCGGGGGGCTCGCCGAGCTCGGCTTCGACCCGCTGCAGGCGCCCGTCATCCCCGCGCCCGCCTCGGCCCTGACGGTCGACCTCCGCGGCGACGGCTCCTACAACACCGTCTACCTGCGGGTCCGCGACACGAGCGGCGAGACCTTCGTGCACCGCGTCGACGCGATGCGCTCGACCCAGTGGCAGACGCTCACCGTGGACCTGACCGCGGAGCCGGTGGCCCGCGACGGCGGCGATGGCAACGGAGTCATGGACGCGCCGCTCACCGTGGCCGGCGTCCTCGTGGTCCGCAACGGCGAGCAGCCGCCGACCGGCACGTTCGCCCTCGACGACCTGCGCGCGGACACCACCGGCTGGACCCTCCCCGTCGCCGCGTCGACCTACGTCGCCGCCGGGGCGAGTGCCGCGCTCTCCTTCGACGCCGGATCCGCGGGGGACTGGGAGCTGCGGCTCGCGGACGCCGCCGGGCTCTCGCGCACCGTCACCGGCACGGCCGCCGCGGCGGGTCCCGTCGCCGTCGACTGGGACGGACGCGACGACTCCGGAGCCGCGATGACCGGCGACGTGCGCGCGGTGCTCCGCCAGGACGACTCGGCCGACGGCTCCCTCGGCGCCGCGACGACGACCGGCGTCCCGTTCCTGCTCACCCTGGCCGCGGCCGACGACCCCGACGCGACCTCGGTGGTCGAGGCCTTCGACGGCGGAGACGCCGGCTGGGGAGTCGCCACCGGATCCGCCACCCTGCGCCGCGCCTCCGCGGCCGGGGGAGGCGCGACCGGCACCGAGGGCACCGACGCGCTCGCCGTCGACTACGACCTCACCGACGGCATGGCCGGCATCACGCGGACCGCTCCGCTCGACGTCGCCACCGGCCCGGTCACGGGGCTGAAGGTCGACCTCAAGGGCGACGGCAGCTACAACACGGTCTACCTCCGCGTCACCGACGCGAGCGGCGAGGCGTTCACCTACCGGATGGACGCGATGCGGCAGACCACCTGGACCACGGTGCCCATCGACCTCACCCAGGACCCGGTGCTCGCCGAGGGGGGCAACGCCGACTCCGTGCTCGACATGCCGCTGACGCTGACCGGCTTCTACGTCGTGCGCAACGGCGAGCAGTCCGCCACCGGCTCGCTCGTGCTCGACAACCTGCGCGCGGTGAGCAGCCGGTGGACGATGCCCGTCGCCGACACCGAGTTCCTCGTGCCGTCGGAGGGCGGAGTCGCGAGCCTCGCGTTCTCGGCCGCCACGGCCGGCGACTGGATGATCGTCCTCCGCGACGGCACCGGCCGCAGCCGCTCCCTCACCGGCACCCTCGCGGAGCCCGGCGAGACCGCCGTGCAGTGGGACGGGAAGGCCGACGACGGACAGGAGATGGACGGCCCGATCCGCAGCACCTTCCTGCAGGACTCGACCCCGGACGGGCAGTTCTCCGCGTCGCGGACCCGCTCGGCGACTCCGACCCTGCTGACCGTCGCCGCGGCGCAGCCGTCGACGACCAGCGTGGTCGAGGGCTTCGAGGGCGCGGCGTCGGGCTGGAGCGTCGCGATGGGCTCGGCGGCCGTCTCGCGCACCAGCGCGCAGAAGACCCAGGGCTCCTACGCGCAGCGGATCGACTACGACGTCTCGTCGGGCCTGGTCGAGACGGTGCAGAGCACCCCCGCGACCGTGATCGCGAAGCCGGCCTCGTCGCTCCGGATCGACCTCAAGGGCGACGGCACCTACAACACCGTCTACACGCGCCTCCGCGACGCCTCGGGCGAGACCTTCACCTACCGGCTCGACGCGATGCGCTCGACGGCGTGGGCGACGATCGACGTCGACCTCACCGCTCCGGCCGCGCTGATCGAGGGCGGCGACGGCGACCAGGTGCTCGACTTCCCGGTGAAGCTCTCCGGCGTGATCATCGTGCGCAACGGCAGCCAGCCCGCCACCGGGACCGTCGTGCTCGACAACCTGCGCACCCTCGCCACCGGCTGGTCGCTGCCGACGGCCGCGACCGCGTTCTTCACCCCCGGCGCCTCGGCGACCACCTCGTTCTCCTTCACCGCGGCAGGCCCGGGCGACCACCGCCTCGAGCTGTGCGACAAGGAGGGGCGCGTGAAGACGATCACCGGGCGTGCGGCCGCGGCCGGCCCGGTCACCCTGACCTGGGACGGCTCGGACGACTCCGGGACCCGCATGCGCGGCGACGTCAGCGGCGTCTTCTCGCAGGACGGGACGGACGACGGCGTCCTCGCCTCGAACGCCACCCGCAGCGGGATCCCGCTCCTGCTGACCCTTGCGGAGATCGACGCGGACGCGAGCCTCGCGCAGTCCTTCGACTCCGCCGGGACCGACTGGGTGCAGGCCGCCGGCACCGCGACCCCCTCGACCTCGGCCACCCGCACCGAGGGTTCGGGCGCGCTGAAGATCTCCTACGACCTCTCCCGCGCCGACGCCGAGATCGAGACCGCGACGACTCCGGTGCCGCTGCTGACGCAGCCCGCGACCGCGCTCAAGGTCGATCTGCTCGGCGACAGCAGCTGGAACACCGTGTTCCTCAAGCTGCGGGACGCCACCGGCGAGATGTTCTTCTACCGCGTCGACGCGATGAGCCTCAGCCGGTGGACGACCGCGACGATCGACCTCCGGTCGCCCGCCGCGAACACTCACCTCGGCAACGACGACGGCGTGCTCGACTACCCGGTCTCGCTGGTGCGGATCAACGTGGTGCGGAACGGCGCCTCGGCCCCCGCCACCGGCACCGTCGTGCTCGACAACCTGCGCGTGCTCGACGAGGACTGGACGCTGCCGACCGCGAGCGCCGCGCGCTTCTCGCGCGAGAACGCCGCGACCACGACCGTCCGCTTCACGGCGGGCGGGCCCGGCGACTACGCCCTGGTGCTGCGCGACAGCGCCGGCCGCACCCGCACCTACGGCGGGACCGCCGCCGCCGCGGGCGAGATCACCGCGACCTACGACGGCACCGACGACAGCGGAGCCGCGATGGCCGGCAGCATCGCCGGACGCCTCACCTGGGACACGACCGCCGACGGCGCGCTCTCGGGAGCCGTCACGGCGACCCGCCCCTACCTCACCGGAGTGAGCGCCCGGGTCACCGAGGCGTCGCCCACGTCGATCAGCGGCATCAACAGCTTCCTCACCGAGCAGGACTCGCCCGTCGAGGCCGACCGGCAGGCCGCCCTCCTCGAGGACGCGCAGGTGCGCTGGGCCCGCGAGGAGTTCGAGTGGAAGCGCGTCGAGCCGCGGAAGGGCTTCTACGACTGGGCGAAGTTCGACCAGGCCGTCGCGATCAGCCAGGCGCGCAACGTCGACATGATCGGGAAGCTCGCCTACTCCGCGCCCTGGGCCTCGTCGGCCCCGGCCGGCACCGCGGCGGAGGACGCGCAGTACTACCCGCCGCGCAGCAACGCCGACTTCGCGTCGTACGCGGCGGCGACCGTGGCCCGGTACAAGGACCGCGTGCACGTCTGGGAGGTGTGGAACGAACCGAACACCGACTACTACTGGCGCGGAGGCGCCACGGCCGGCCAGTACGGCGAGATGCTGAAGGCCGCGTACACGGCGATCAAGGCCGTGGACCCGACCGCGACCGTGCTGGTCGGCGGGCTCGACCAGTTCAGCGACCCGTTCATGGCGGGCGTGCTGGCGGCCGGGGCGGGCGACTCCTTCGACGGACTCGCGATCCACACGTACACGGTCGACGGAGCGCCCGAGACGGGAGCGATCCCGACCTACCTCGACGCGGCGCAGAACTTCCTCACCCGCAGCGCGCCGGGCCGGAGCCTGTGGATCACCGAGGTCAGCTGGGCGACCTGCACCACCTGCACCGGCGCCACCAGCGAGGCCGACCAGGCGTCGTACCTCTCGCGCTCCTACCTCGACGCCGCGGCCCGCGGGATCAAGGCGATCGCCTGGTACAACCTCGTCGGAGGCCCCGACCCGCAGGCGCCGCTGGACACCTTCTCGGTGACCGAGCGCTCCGGACGGCAGAAGCCCGCGTACGCGGCGCTGAAGGAGGTCGGCGCGGTCCTCGCGACCGGCACCGCGGTCGGCCGGGCGAGCGCGACCGCCTCCGCCTCGCCGGTGAAGGTCGACGACCTCTCCTCCACGAGCGGGTGGGCCGTGGCGCCGATCGGCGGCGGGACCGCCTCGCTGGCCGCGACGTCGACCGGCTACTCCGGCTCGGGCGCGCTGAAGCTGACGTACGACTTCTCCGGCGCCTCGAAGGGCGCGCAGCTCCACACCTCGCGCACCCTCCCCGGCTCGCCGACAGCGGTCTCGGTCTGGGTCAGCGGCGACGCGAGCACCAGCCCCGTCTACCTGAAGCTGCAGGACGCGACCGGGGAGACCTTCCAGGGCCTCGTCGGCAACGTCGGCGGCTCGCCGTGGCAGAAGATGACGCTGTTCTCGGACGGGCTGAACGCCAACTACACGCACTCCGGCGGTGACGGCGACGGGGTGTGGGACTACCCGGTGAAGCTCGTGGACGCCTTCGTCTACAAGGCGATGTCGGGCATCTCCTCCGGCACGGTCTCGATCGACGACGTGACGGCCGACTACGGAGTGAATCTGCACGGGACGGTGCTGCAGACGCCGACCGAGACGGTGCAGGCGCTCTACACCGCGGGCCCGTCGACGGCCTCGGTGCAGGTCTCGGGGGCGACGGCGTCGATCCGGACCACCGCGGGCAGCACGGCGCTGGCCGTCGCCGACGGCCACGCGACCGCGACGCTCGGCCGGACGCCGGCGTTCGTGGTCTCGGCGCCCGCGGTGACCCGCCCCGGCGGCACGACGACGCTCGACTGGATGACCGGCGACGGTGCGACGACCAGTGTCGCGGTGCTCACGGCGTCCGGCGGAGTCGCGAAGCAGCTGACCTCGTCGATCCGCCACCTCGCGGGCCGGCAGACCCTCGCCTGGGACGGACGTCTGACGAACGGCGCCGTCGCCCCGGCCGGGTCGTACAGCATGCGCATCACGACGACGACGCTCGACGGACGCACCAGCGTGCAGAAGGTCGCGTTCACGCAGCCCTGACGCGGGTCGCTGCGGGGCGGCCGCCTCGACGACTCCTGGAGTCTCGGGACGGCCGCCCCCCTTCGACTCTCCAGGAGTCGAAGGGGGGTCTCGAGTGCGACAGATCCTGGACAGTGGGCGGCAGGCATCCCTCGATGGCGGGCGCCCGGGCGCCTCAGGACCAGTCGCCCTCGCCCGTGCCGAGGCGCTCGCGGCCGAGCTCGGTGATCGGGACGGCCGCGAGGCTGGTGAGGCCGATGCCGAGGAGCGTCGCCCGAGGTGCGCCGGACGCGCCGAGCAGGGCCATCCCCTCCAGCACCGCGCAGAAGTAGGCGCCGAGCGCCTCCGGATCGGCGGAGGCGTCGATCTCGCCGGCCGTCCGCGCGTCGTCGATGCAGGCCGCGTAGTGCGAGCGCATCGCGTCGAACGCGGTCGCGACCGTCGCCGCGATCTCGGGGTCGCGCGCCGAGAGCTCCACCGCGGTCCGGGTGAACAGGGACGGAGCCGACTGCGCCGCGCCGTGCTCGACCGCCACCCGCACGAGCTGCGAGCGGATGCGCGCCAGCGGGCTCTCGGTCCCGTGGCGGATCGTCTCCACGGCGTCGACCGCCTCGGCGGTGTCGCTGAGGAACGCCCGCATGAAGAGCTCCTTCTTGCCGCCGAACGCGTTGTAGAGGCTCTGCCGCGCCAGGCCGGTCGCCTCGAGCAGCGTGTCGAGCGAGGTGCCCGCGTACCCGGTCTCGGCGAAGGCCGTCCGGGCGCGGGCGACGACGTCGGCCTCGTCGAAGGTGCGGGGTCGGGGCATGATCGTCCTCCTGGTCGGGTGGCCCGTCCATCCTGTCCCACCGCACGGGGTCCGCGGATCGAGGGGACGGGCGCGGGTCGGGCTCCGGGTCCGAGGGGCCCCCCGGCTCGGGCTCGGGCTCGGCGCTCCGGGCTCAGGCGATGGACGCGCCGCCGTCGACGAGGATCTCCGCGCCGGTGATGCCCGAGCTCTGGTCGGAGACGAGGAAGAGCACCGTCGCCGCGACCTCCTCGGGGCGCAGCAGCCGGCCGAGCGGCATGCCGGAGGCGATCTGCTCGAGGAGCGCGGACGGGTCGCCCGGGGCCAGGGCCGCGAGGCCGGGCGTCTCGGTCGGCCCGGGCACGACGGTGTTGATTCGGACGCCGCGCGGCGCCAGCTCGGCGGCCCAGGTGCGGGTCATCGTGGCGACGGCCGCCTTCGAGGCCCCGTACAGGCCGAAGCTCTTCTCGGTCCCGGAGCCCGCGGTGGAGCCGGTCACCACGATCGCGGCCCGGTCGGTGAGGTGGGGGAGCGCCCCCTGGACCGTCAGGGCGGTGCCGCGGACGTTGGTCGCGAAGGCCGCGTCGATGTCGTCAGTGGTCACGTCGGCCAGGTCCTTGAACCCGCCCCCGCCCGCGTTGGCGTGCACCGCGTCGAGACCGGACCCGCGGGCGGCGACCGCGTCGAAGACCGCTCGCGCACCGTCGGGCTCCGCGGCGTCCGCGCGGACGACGGTCACGGCGTCGCCGAGCTCCTCCGCCACCGCGTCGAGCTGCTCCTGCCGGCGGCCGGTCACGAACACATGCGCGCCCTCCTGTACGAACCGGCGGACGACCGCGAGGCCGATGCCCGAGGTCCCGCCCGTCACGAGGGCCGTCCTGCCACTGAGTGCTGCATCCATGAGAAGCTCCGTCCGAGTTGTTGACTGATCGTTCTCATACGGTAGACGTGCTGGATCGATCAGTCAATAACTCGGGGGAACCGGGTCTTCGCAGGGCCGCGGACGCGGAAGCGCACCGCCCCCGGAGAGACGGTGCGCTTCTGCGACGGATCAGACCGCGACGAGCCAGGTGAGCTGCGAGTGCGGCTCGACGATCAGCGGGCCGAGCTCCCTGTTGAACTCGGCTCCGTAGTCGGCCGAGATGTGCGCCTGGAAGGCGTCCTCGTCGCGGTAGACCTCGTAGACGAAGAACCGGGCCGGATCGTCCTCTCGCCGGTAGGGCGTGAACTCGACATTGCCCGGCTCCCGGCGGACCAGGACGGCGAGGTCGGCGATCATGCCGGCGACCGTCTCCTCGTGACCGGGCTTCGCGGTGAACTCGGCGTAGAGGATGCGGGCGCTCATGCCGTCGCCGCCCCGGTCATGATCGCGACCGCGTCGGTCATCGAGTGCGACTGCGGGGTGATCGTCGCGGCCTTCTTGCCGAGGCGCTGGATGTGGATCCGGTCGGCCACGTCGAACACGTGCGGCATGTTGTGGCTGATCAGGATGACCGGGATGCCGCGGTCGCGCAGATTGCGCACGAGCTGCAGCACCTGGTTCGACTCGCGGACTCCGAGGGCGGCGGTCGGCTCGTCGAGGACGACGACCTTCGAGCCGAACGCGGCGGCGCGGGCGACGGCCACGGCCTGGCGCTGTCCTCCGGAGAGGTTCTCGACCGGGACCGTGACGTCCTGGAGGGTCGAGATGCCCAGCTCGGTCAGCTCGGCGCGCGCCTCCTTGCGCATGCCGGCGGTGTCGAGCATCCGGAAGACGGAGCCGAGGATCCCCTTCTTGCGCTTCTCGCGGCCGAGGTAGAGGTTCGAGGCGACGTCGAGCGCCGGGGAGACGGCGAGGTTCTGGTAGACCGTCTCGATGCCGGCGCCGCGGGCGTCCTGCGGGCGCTTGAACGAGACGGGACGGCCGTCGAGGAGGATCTCCCCCTCGTCGGGGATCTCGGCGCCGGTGAGGCACTTGATCAGCGTCGACTTCCCGGCGCCGTTGTCGCCGATGATGGCGAGGACCTCGCCGGGGTAGAGCTCGAGGCTCACGCCGTCGAGCCCGACCACGCGGCCGAAGGTCTTGACGAGGCGCTTGGCCTGCAGGACGGGGGTGCGGGCGGCGGCGGGAGCGGTGCCCGCGGCATCGATGAGGGTCACTTGCGAACCTTCCGGATCCACTGGTCGACCGAGACGGCGACGATGATGAGGACGCCGACAGCGAGCGTCTGGTAGAGGACGTCGAGCCCGGCGAGCGAGAGCCCGTTGCGGAAGACGCCGACGATGAGGGCGCCGAGGAGCGTGCCCCAGACCGTGCCGCGCCCGCCGAAGAGGCTGGTGCCGCCGATGACGACCGCGGTGATGGAGTCGAGGTTGAGGTCGGCTCCGGCGTTCGGGCTCGCCGCGTTGGTGCGGCCGATCTGGATCCAGGCGCCGATGGCGAGGATCGCGCCGGCGGCGAGGTAGACGCTCATCAGGACGCGGTTCACGCTGATGCCGGCCAGGCGGGCGGCCTCCTTGTCGTCGCCCACCGCGTAGACGTGGCGGCCCCAGGCGGTCTTGCCGAGGATGAACGCGATCACGATGTAGACGAGGAGCATCAGCAGGACGCCGTAGCTGATGCGGACGCCGAGGATGTCGAAGGTGCCGCCGGTGGAGGGCAGCAGGGCCGGCATGTCGGTGCCGCGGACCGTCGATCCGCTCGAGTAGAGGAGCGTCAGCGCGACGAAGATGTTGAGCGTGCCGAGCGTGACGATGAACGGGGGGAGCCGGAGCTTCGTCACGAGCAGGCCGTTGAAGGCGCCCGCTGCGAGGCCGACGACCAGGCCCAGGAGCAGGGCGACGACCGCCGGGAGGCCGTTCTCGGTCGCGGTCTGCGCGATGACCATCGAGGTGAGGACCATGACCGCGCCGACCGAGAGGTCGATGCCGGCGGTGAGGATGATCAGCGTCTGCGCGACGGCGAGGGTGCCGACCACCGCGACCTGCTGCGTGATGAGCGAGAGGTTCGACGGGTCGAGGAAGCGGTCGTTCAGGAGCCCGAAGACGATGACGGCCAGGACGAGGACGACCGCCGGGCTGACGGCCGGATAGCGGTGCAGGACTCCGCGGACGCGGTCCAGCGGCGTGCGGCGGTCGAGGAACTCGCTCGCGAGGTCGAGTGCGGAGGTCGGCGGATTCGGGTCGGTGGTCTTCTGAGCCACGATGGCCTTTCTGGAGTCGCTGGGAGCGGGAGGAGGAGGGCGGGGCGCCGGAGCGCCCCGCCCGCGGTGGGCTACTCGCCCCAGCAGATCCCGGCGGCGTCGTCGGAGGTGATGCTGTCGAGGCCGTCGACGGGGGTGTCGGTCACCAGCTGCGAGCCGGTGTCGAAGAAGTCGAGGCCCTCGCTGGTGCTGGGCTTGGTGCCGTCCTCGGCGAGCTGGGCGATCGCCTCGACGCCGAGCTGGGCCATCTTCACCGGGTACTGCTGCGCGGTGGCGCCGATGAGACCCTCCTTGACGTTCTTCACGCCGGCGCAGCCGCCGTCGATCGAGACGAGCAGGACGTCCTTCTCCTTGCCCGCGGCCTGGAGGGCCTGGTAGGCGCCGTAGGCGGCGGGCTCGTTGATCGTGTAGACGACGTTCACGTCGGGGTTCTTGGAGAGGAGCGTCTCCATGGCGGTGCGGCCGCCGTCCTCGGCGCCCTGGGTGGCCTCGTTGCCGACGATCTCGTAGTCGCCGCCGCTGTAGCTGCCGGTCTTCGCCTCGTCGCCGTTGGTCTGGTCGTCGGCGACGTCGATCCCCATGCCGGTGAGGAAGCCCTGGTCGCGGTTGTAGTCGACCGAGACGACCTTGTCGTCGAAGAGGTCGAGCATCGCGATGGTCGCCTTCTTCCCGTCGAGCTGCGCGGCGGTCCACTCGCCGATGGCCTCGCCGGCCGTGAAGTTGTCGGTGGCGAAGGTGATGTCGACGGCGTCGGCGGGGTCGGGCGCCGTGTCGAGGGCGATGACGAAGAGACCGGCGTCGCGCGCCTTCTGGATGGCGTCGACGACGGAGGGGCCGTTCGGGGTGATCAGGATGCCCTTGTCGCCCTTCGAGATCGCGTTCTCGATGGCCTGGATCTGGGTGTCCTCGTCGCCGTCCTCCTTGCCCGCGGCGAGCGTGAGGTTCACGCCGGCGGAGGTGGCCGCCTCCTTGGCGCCGTCCTCCATCGCGACGAAGAAGGGGTTCGTCGTCGTCTTGACGATGAGGGTGACGCCGACGCCGTCTCCGCTGCCGGCGGTGGAGCCGGCGTCGGACGAGCCGGGGCCGGAGCTGGAGCAGGCGGTCATGCCCAGGGCCGCGAGGATCGCGACGGAGCCGAGGCCGATGTACCGGGTGAGGCGAGGGGAACGGTTCGTCATTGAAAGTCCTGTTCATAAGGCGGGAGCAGCCTCCCGACAACGATGTCAGAGGTAGGTCTATCGGTTCGGTGACGCTAAGGTCAAGCGATCCTCCAGAAAGCGAGACCCGACCGTGACATCGTTGTCAGATCGAAGCGGCGCCGGTGCAGGCCGCCGTCCGACCATGAAGCACGTCGCCGCTCTGGCCGGAGTGGGCATCAAGACGGTCTCCCGGGTCATCAACGGCGAGCCGAACGTGTCGGCCGCCACGATCGAGCGGGTGCAGGCCGCCGCCTCGCAGCTGCAGTACCAGCCGGATCTGCACGCCGGGAACCTCCGCCGCTCCAACGGGCGCACCAACACGCTCGGACTGCTGGTGGGCAGCGTGGCGAACCCCTTCTCGGGTGCTCTCCACCGTGCCGTCGAGGACCTCGCGAACGAGCGCGGGGTCGCGGTCTTCGCTTCGAGCCTCGACGACGACCCGGCACGTGAGCGCTCCTCGGTGAACGCCTTCGTCTCGCGGCGCGTCGACGGGCTCATCCTGACCACGGTCGCGCCCAGCCAGGCCTACCTGGGCGTCGAGGTCGACCGCGGCACGCCTGCGGTGTTCGTCGACCGCGTCCCCTCGGGGATCACGGCGGACGCGGTGATCACCGACAACGCCGCCGGCATCGCCCGCGCAGTGGGGCACCTCGCCTCCTTCGGGCATCGCCGCATCGCGTTCCTGGGCGATCGGCCCGAGATCTTCACCGCGCAGGAGCGGGAGCGCGGCTTCCTCGAGGAGATGAGCCGGCTCGGCCTGCCGGTGCCGCCCGCGTACGTGCGCCACGGCGCCCACGACGAGCACGCGGCGGAGGAGATGGCGACCGCTCTGCTCGACCTCGAGGTGCCGCCGACCGCGATCGTCGGCGGGCAGAACCTGATCACGATCGGCGTGCTGGCCGCGCTCCGCCGTCGTGGCGCGCACGGAAGAGTCGCCCTGATCGGCTTCGACGACATCCCCCTGGCGGAGCTCCTCGAGCCCGCCGTCTCGGTGATAGCGCAGAACCCCGCGGTCATCGGACGGACGGCCGCCGAGCGGGTGTTCCTCCGCCTCGACGGCGAGGACGAGCCGGCGCAGACGTTCGTGATCCCCACCGAGCTGATCGCCCGCGGCTCCGGCGAGGTGCCCTGCCCCGACTGAGACTCGGTGGGACGGGATCTGATCTTTCTCGCAGACCGCTCTTGAATTGTCCGGAGGACAGTCCGTAGATTGCCCAGCAATTGACAACGTTGTCACTCGTGACACGCGCAACGAAGGGCGTTCTTCCGTGCTTTCTCCTCATCGCTCGCTCCCGCGGCGCAGCGGCCTGGTGGCCGTCGCCGCCGCGCTCTGCCTCGTCGGCGGCGGGCTCTTCGTCCCCGCTGTCTCCGCCGCTCCGCTCGACGCGGCAGCGGAGACCTACCGTCCGGCGATCCACTACTCGCCGACGAAGAACTGGATGAACGACCCGAACGGGCTCGTGTACTACGAGGGGGTCTACCACCTCTACTACCAGTACAACCCGCAGGGGACGCGCTGGGGGAACATGAGCTGGGGCCACGCCACCAGCACCGACCTCACGCACTGGACCGAGCAGCCGCTCGCGATCCCGGGCGATGCGGAGTCGGACATCTTCTCCGGCTCGATCGTCGTGGACAAGGACAACACCTCCGGATTCGGCACCGCCGAGAACCCGCCCCTGGTGGCGATGTACACGGCCGCGTACAAGACGGGGGAGCAGGCGCAGGCGCTCGCGTACAGCACCGACGCCGGGCAGACGTGGACGAAGTACGAGGGCAACCCGGTCATCGACCGTGACCAGAACGACTTCCGCGACCCGCACGTGTTCTGGTACGACGGCGGCACTCCGGAATCCTCCTACTGGGTGGTCGTCACCGTGGAGGCCGACGACCACAAGGTCCTCCTCCACAAGTCGACGGACCTGCGGAACTGGACCGAGCTCAGCGAGTTCGGCCCGGCCAACGCGACCGGAGGCGTCTGGGAGTGCCCGGACCTGTTCCCGCTGGCGGTCGACGGCGACCCGTCGAACATCAAGTGGGTCATGGTCGTCAACCTCAACCCGGGGGCGGTGGGCGGCGGCTCCGGCGGCCAGTACTTCGTCGGCGACTTCGACGGCACCACCTTCACCTCCGAGTCGACCGTCGGCTCCGACACCCTCCCCGAGGGCACGACCCTCGCCGGGTTCGACGACGGGACGTACAACGGCTGGACCGTGGACAACGAGCCCGGCAACGGGAAGAACGGGCCCTTCGGCTCCGCCCCCGCCACCGGTCCGATCGACGGCCAGCAGACCGTCACCGGCTTCTCGGGGACGGGACTGATCAACGGCTTCAACGACGGCGACTGGCCGGTCGGCTCGATGGAGTCGCCCGACTTCACCGTGGACCAGGACCACCTGAACTTCCTCGCGGGCGGCGGCAACCACCCGCACGTCGACGGCACGCAGCTCGCCAACGACCCGCCCGCCGGGAGCGAGCTGCTCTTCGAGGGCTTCGAGTTCCCGGACCAGCAGGGCCTCGCGGACAACGGCTGGACCGTGACCGGCGACCTCGCCGGCGGCACCAACCCCTCGACCAGCGGCGGCGAGTTCTTCCTCGGCCAGAAGCGGATCAACACCTTCGACGGCGGACCGAAGGGCGACGACAACCTCGGCACCCTGACCTCGCCGGAGTTCACGATCGACAAGAGCCACCTGAGCATGCTCGTCGGCGGAGGCTTCCGCCCCGAGGGTGACGCCCAGACCCTCGAGGTGCAGCTCGTCGTCGACGGCGAGGTCGTGCAGACCACCGCCGGCACGAACGACGGCGCCCTGAACTGGAAGAGCTGGGACGTCTCGGCCTACCAGGGGAAGGCGGCGCGGATCGTCGTCGTGGACGACGCGACCGGCGGCTGGGGTCACCTGACGGTCGACCACATCGTGCTCGCCGACACCCCGGCGCAGGTCCGCTCCAACGAGACGAGCGTGAACCTCGTCGTCGACGGGGAGATCGTCCGCACCGCGACCGGCAGCGACAGCGAGACGCTGGACTGGAAGAGCTGGGACGTCGCGGACCTCGCCGGCCGCACGGCGCACCTGCAGGTCGTCGACAACAACCGCGCCGGCTGGGGCCACATCCTCGCCGACCAGTTCATGCTGTCCGACGAGCCCGCGCAGAGCCGCCTCGTCGACTACGACTGGCTCGACTGGGGCCGCGACTACTACGCAGGGGTCACCTTCGACAACGCGCCCGACGACAAGCGGATCATGATCGCGTGGATGAACAACTGGCAGTACGGCGAGGCCATCCCGACCGGGACCTGGCGGGGAGCGATGGCCCTCCCGCGCGAGCTCTCCCTCGAGACCGTCGACGGCGCCCCGAAGCTCGTGCAGAAGGTCGTCGATCAGACCGCGGCTCTCGAGCGCGGCGACGAGGCGTTCACGCTGGGCGCCACGGACATCGCCGACGGTGAGACCGCACTCCCGGCCGCCGCCGAGGGCAGCGTCTACAAGCTCGACGCCGTCTTCAGCGCCGGGGACGCGGACTCCTTCGGCCTCTCGGTCCGCAACTCCGCTGACGGCTCCCAGCGCACGCCGATCACCTACGACGTCGCGTCCGGTCAGCTGAGCGTCGACCGCACCCGCTCGGGCGATGTCGGCTTCGACGCCGACTTCCCGTCGGTCGAGACCGCCCCGGTGGCGCTCGACGACGGTGAGCTGCACCTCGAGCTCTACGTCGATCACGCCTCCGTCGAGACGTTCGCGCAGGGCGGCCGCGCGACGATCACCGACCAGGTCTTCCCCGACCCGAGCAGCACGGGAGTCTCGCTCCTCTCCTCCGGAGGGACGGCGCGCCTCGAGAGCCTGACGGTCACACCGCTCACTCCGTCGATGTTCACCGATCCGGCGGCGGTCGCCTCGCTGACCCCCGCGGGCGCGGCGCAGACCGTCGAGACCGGAGCGGCGATCACCGGCCTCGGAGTCACCGCAGCGAACGCGGCCGGCGAGCCGGTGGCGGGCGCGGACGTCGCGTACACGATCGAGGGTCCGGCCCGCTTCGCCGACGGAGGCACGACCGCCGCCGCGACGACCGGCGCCGACGGCTCCGCTCCGCTCCCCGCCGCCACGGCGGGCCCCGGCACGGGTGCCGTCTCGATCACCGCGGTCTCGGGAGGCGTCAGTCGGCTCCTCCCCGCCGTCACCGTGGTCGCCCCGGCGACCCGGGTCGACGTCGACGTGACGATCACCGGCGTGAAGCGCGGCGGCTCGGTCGTGCTGACCGCCACCGCGACGAACGAGGGGAGCACGCCGGTCCGTCTCAGCATCCCGACGGCCTTCGGTGAGCTGAAGGTCGCCTCGCTGGCGGCGGGCCGCACGAAGACCGTCTCGGTCGACACGCACCTCTCCCGGGTGCCGTCGGGCTCGTTCCGCGTGACGGCGACCGCACCGGACGGGACCCGGGAGACCTTCCGGGTGGCGTACCGCGGCACCGGCAAGTAGCGGCGACGAGCGGCGAGGAGAGGGGCGGAGGCTCGGGGCTGGACCCCGGGCCGCCGCCCCTCTCCTGCGCCCGCTGCCGGATCGCGCGTCCGACGAACGCGTCCGGCACCACGCCCGGTCTCCCGCCGCGAGGGAGGGCATCGATGCGTCACGAACGGTCCTCACGCGCGCCCGGAAGCGACCGTTCGTGACGCATCGATCGCGGACCGCGGACCGTGCGCGGGGAACGCCGCACGGAGAGAGGCCGTCAGGCGAGCGGCTCGCGGTCGCGGGTCAGCGGGGCCGCCCGCAGCGCCCGCATGTAGATCCCGTACCGCCGCAGCTGGCCGGCCGCCGCCGCCGCGCGTTCGGGGCGCAGGCCGGACAGCCGGTACACCAGCATCCGCGACGCCATCCCCGCGAGCACGACCCCCCGCCAGACCTGCTGCTGCAGGTCCGAGCGCGCCATCCGCCAGCCGTAGAGGTCGA
This sequence comes from Rathayibacter sp. RFBD1, assembly GCF_002932915.1. Lineage (NCBI taxonomy): Bacteria > Bacillati > Actinomycetota > Actinomycetes > Micrococcales > Microbacteriaceae > Rathayibacter > Rathayibacter sp. RFBD1. The sequence goes on along the minus strand of NZ_PSWQ01000009.1, from coordinate 15,762 downwards.
AGAGGTTGACGATCCAGGCGGTGCCGACGCGGCCGTCGACGTCGCTCGAGGAGCCGCCCATCGCGTGCAGGGCGTGCAGGCGCGGATCCAGGACCACGCGCAGGCCCTCGGCGCGCAGGCGGAGGCAGATCTCGACGTCCTCGGCGTACATGAACCAGCGGTCGGTGAGTCCGCCGACGCGGTCCCAGACGGCCAGCGGGATCATCAGGCAGCCGCCGCTCACCCAGTCGACGTCGCGCGGGCGGCCGTGCAGGTCGGCGGCGAACAGGTAGTGGCCCTCGAAGGAGGGGAAGCGCCGGCCGAGGCGCGAGAGGCCGGTCTGGTGCAGGAGCATCCGGCGGACCGTGGGGGCGTGGCCGGCGGCGACGATCACGACGTCCTCGCCCTCGTTCTCGAGGAGGGGGGAGACGGCGCCGATCGTCGGATCGCTGTCGAGGAGTGACGCGAGCGAGCCGACGACCTCCGCCGAGATCTGCGCGTCCGGGTTCAGCAGCAGCAGGTGCCGGCCGGTGGCGTGGGCGGCGCCGAGGTTGACGGCCCGCGAGAATCCGGCGTTCTCGGTGTTCTCGACGACATGGACGTCCGGGTACTCGGCGCGCAGCACGGCGACCGTCTCGTCGCGCGAGAGGTTGTCGACCACCAGGATCTCGACGCTCTCGTCGCGGCCGGCGAGCGCGTCGAGGCAGGAGCGGATGACGCCGATGCTGTTGTAGGTGACGATCACGATCGACACGGACGGCCCGCTCACGGCAGCACCGCCACCATCGCGGCGCGCAGCCGGGCGACCACGGCGTCCCAGCTGTAGTACTCGAGCACCGGAGCCGGATCGAGCGGCTCCGGCGGGTCGGCGACGAGCTCGCGGATCGACGCCGCGATCGCCGGCACGTCGCGCGGATCGACCAGGCGGGCGTGCTCGCCGAGGATCTCGCGGAACACGGGGATGTCGCTGGCGAGGATCGGCGTGCGGCAGGCCAGGGCCTCGAGGGTCGGCAGGCCGAAGCCCTCGTCGAGGGTGAGGAAGAGGAACAGTGCGGCGTTCTCGTAGAGCCAGCGCAGCTCCTCGGTCTCGATCCGCCCGAGCAGGCGCACCGAGCCGTCGTCGAGTGCGGCGCGCACGGCCGGAGGGAACTCGGTGCGGACGCCCGAGGCCTCGCCGACGACGAGGAGCGGGAAGGAGGGGGAGAGCACTCCCGAGGCGAGAGCGGCCTCGATCGTGGTCGCGAGGTTCTTGCGCGCGTTGAGGCGGCCGACGGCGAGGAGGAAGCCGTCGAGGTCGTCGACGCCGGCGGGCGCCACGGGCTCCGCGGCGGCGAACGCCCGGTTGAGGCCGAGGCCGACGGGCACCGCGCTCGTCGCGGCGGACGTGCGGACGATGCGGCGCGACTCCGCGACGCTGCTCGCGATCACCACGTCGGCGCGGCGGACGCTGAGCGGCATGAGCGAGAAGTAGGCGCGCTCCCTCCGCGTGAACCACTCCGGATTCGTGAGGAAGAGGAAGTCCTGGATGAACACCGCGGACCGCCCCAGAAGGGGGGTGAAGTTGTGCGCCAGTGTGATGTCCGGACGCAGTCGGAGAGAGAGCAGAGAGAGTTCGATAACGGCGCTGATCCCCTGCGGCCGGAGTCTTGTCGGCACTACTCGGGCGATTCCCGCTAACTCCCGTCTCGCCGTCTCCACCCCCGTCAGGGGGGCAGCAATGACAAGGGAATCCTCAGGAAAGAGTCGCGCCCAGGAGAAGGTGATCTCTCGCATGACCTCACGGTTGGAGATCGGGCCGCGAATCCACCAATTACCATCGAGCAGGACCCGTAGGGATCCTCGGTGCGAACCTGTGCCGGGCATTCGACCCCTGTCTGGGAATGGGTTCTCATGGATGTCCCGACTGTAGCGAACGGACTCCTGCACCGGACGCCCACGAGTACCGGCCCGAGGGTCGCCGCACCGAGGAGAGGGCCCCATGAGAGCTCGACGCCGCACTGCACTCGTCCGCTGGGCCGTCGCCGCGCTGGGGGCGGTCGTGGTGCTCAACGCGGTCGTCGTCGCCCAGACGCAGGTGGGCTCGGACGCGACCGCCGACTTCCTGAGCTCGGTCACGGCGCTGACCAACATCCTCTCGGTGATCGCCTTCGCGATCGCGGGCCGGAGCGCCTGGCGATCCGCGCGATCCGGGGGCAGGAGGAGTGCTGCGGCGCACGGGGAGTCGCGGGCCGTCACCGCGATGCGCACACTCAACACCGCCACGCTGCTGAGCATGTCGGGCCTGTTCCTGGTGATCTACGGGCCCGCCGTGCTCGGCGACCCGGCTCAGCTGAACCCGAGCACGGTGGTCCTGCACGTGCTCGTGCCGGCGCTCGCGCTGGTCGAGCTGCTCGCCGTCCCGGGCGCCCGCCCGGTCGACCTCCGGCTGGTCTGGGCGGTGATGGTGTTCCCCGTCCTGTGGTTCGCCTACACCTTCGTCAGGGGCGCTCTCACGTCGCGCTACGTGTACGAGTTCCTCGACCCGGAGCTCTCGGGCGGGGAGCGGATCATCGTCGGGATGACCGTCCTGATCCTCTCGATCTTCTTCCTGATGGGTGTCGCGATCCTGTCCCTCCAGCGGTGGCGAACGGCGGTCCGTTCGCCGCTAGTATGAGCGCGAATACCCGCCTTCGGGGGTGCGAGTAGGCCGTCGAATGAATGCTGTGCACCGTCGCATACGCCTGGTATTGCGACAGCAGATTTCGTCCGGCGATCGCCTGTGACGAGGCGACGCACAACAAAGGGAGAACCGGGACATGGGCAGGTCGGTCGCCATTATCGGCACGCGGGGCTATCCCAGTTACTACGGGGGATTCGAGACAGCCGTCCGACGTCTCGCGCCATACCTGGCGGAGCAGGGATGGGAGGTCACGGTCTACGGAAGGCCGGGCACCACGGCCCTGCAGGACCCGGACCGCGACGAGCGGGTGATCACCCGGCAGACGCGGGGAGTCGAGAGCAAGTCGCTCAGCACCCTCTCCTACGGGCTCACGGCCGCTCTCGACGCGGCGAAGCGCAAGCCCGACGTCGCCCTGGTGCTCAACTGCGCCAACGGCTTCTGGCTGCCGATCCTCAAGCAGCGCGGCATCCCCACCGTCGTCAACGTCGACGGCATCGAGTGGGACCGCGCCAAGTGGGGCCGCTTCGCGAAGTTCGTCTTCCACCAGGGCGCGGTCTGGACCGCCCGCCACGGCGACCGCATGGTCTACGACGCCGCGGCGATCGAGACGCGCTGGAAGCGGGAGTTCGGCCGCGACGGCGACGTCATCCCCTACGGCGGCGACGTCCCCCCGGAGCACCCGGTCGAGCCGGGGCTCACCCACCGCGGCTACGCGCTGATCGTGGCGCGCTTCGTCCCCGAGAACACGGTGCCCGAATTCATCGAGGCGGCCGAGCGGATCGCGCGGACCCACGACGTGGTCGTCGTCGGCTCCTCCGGCTACGGCGGGCCGATCGACCAGGCGGTCAGCGCCCTCGCGCAGCAGAACGCGCGGGTGCACTGGTTCGGGCACGTCAGCGACGACACCCGGCTCCACTCCCTCTGGCAGCACGCCGGGGCCTACTTCCACGGGCACAGCGTCGGCGGCACCAACCCGGCTCTCGTGCAGGCGATGGCCTGCGGGGCTCCGGTCGTCGCCCGCGACACCGTCTTCAACCGCGAGGTGCTCCAGGAGGCGGGGCGCTTCGTCGCTCCGACCCCGGACGCGATCGCCGAGGGCGTGCTCGCCGTGCTGAACGACCCGATCGAGCAGGAGCGGCTCTCGTACCGCGGGCACCTGCGGGCCGTGCACTCCTACTCCTGGGCCGAGGTGAACGCCGGCTACGAGCGCTCGCTGCTCAGCGTCATCGCCGAGCGGGCCTCCGCGGGAGCGAGCAGGAGCCGGGCGTGAGGGCCCCGCGCGACCTCGGCTACGACGACCTCCTCATCAGCTACCACGTCGGCCCGCTGACGGGCGTGACCGCGGAGCGTGTGCGCACCGCGCTGCGCGACCTCCTCCTCTCGCCCCGCGGCGCCGTGCTCCTGCGGCGCCGCACCCGCCTCCGCGGGTGGCGCCGGATCGACGTGGCCGCCGCCCTCGACGCGGCCGAGCGCGCCGTGCGGGTCGTCGACGGCCCGCTCGAGCGCGAGGACCTGGCGCACCGACTGCTGGCGCCGCAGTTCGCGCCGGGCGAGCTGCCGGTCCGGATCCTGTTCGACGGCGCGACGGTCGGCTTCACCCTCCCGCACAGCCTCTTCGACGGCACCGGAGCGACCGCGGTCGTCGCGCTCGTGATCGAGAAGCTGGGCGCCCCGGGGGCCGACGGCACCGCTCCGAAGCCGCTCGCCGCCGCTCCGCTGCGCGAGATCGTGGAGCGCTTCGAGCTCACCGGTCTCGCCGGCGCCAGGAGGGCCCGCGACACCTTCCGCACTCTGACCGCCGCGACCGGCACCGGCTACCAGCTCGACGCGACCCTCTCGAAGGAGGAGTCGGACCGCCGCGCGCGCCTGGTGACCGCGGTGCTCGGCCCCGAGACTCTGCGGGCGATCGCCGCGACCCCGGAGCAGGCGCGCGAGGGCCGGCGCCCCGCCCGCCCGCCGGTGTCGCTCAAGACCGCGAGCCTCGTGCTCCGCTCCCTGCAGGAGTGCGCCGCCGACGGCCTGGACTTCCGCGTCGTCGTCCCGGTCGACGCGCGCCGCTGGGTCGCGAAGGGCACGGAGGTCGGCGGCAACCTCTCGCCCTCCCTCCCGCTCGGCCGCCTCCGCGCCGACGACTGGTCCGCGACCTCGCTCCTCGAGCGGCTGTCCGCGGCCACCAGGTCCGGCCTCCCCGCGACCTGGCTGCTCGCGAGCGCGCTGCTGAGCATCAAGACCCTCGTGCGGCACCCGCTGGCACCCCTGCGCACGCCGCGCGAAACGCCCCGCGTGCCGTGGGAGATCCACGTCTCCCTCCCCTCCACCGAGGTGCCCGTCCCGGAGGGGCTGCTGCCGCGGATCGAGCCGGACACCATGGTCGCCGGGATGCCCGCCCACCTGCGCTTCCCGCTCGGCGTCTGGGTCGAGATCGCGCCGCTGCGCGACAGCATGCACCTGACCGTCCACGACGAGACCGGCACCTTCGCTCTCGACGGCTTCGAGGAGCGGCTGCTCGCCGCCGTCGGCGCCCGGGCCGCGGAGGCCTCGTGAGCGGGCTGCTGCGCCTCCTGAACTCCCCGATCACCATGCTCGCGAGCCGCCTCTCGGTGGCGGCGCTCGGGCTGGTCAGCGCCCCGCTGATCGCGCAGGCCCTCGGCCCGAGCGGACGCGGCGAGACGGCCGCGGCCCTCGCCTCGATGTACCTGATCCCGATCGTCCTCGCGCTCGGCATGCCCCTCGAGATCCGCCGGCGCGTTCTCGCCGCGGCGGGCGACCTGGGCGCGGTGCGCACGGCCAGGCGGCTCGCGCTGCTGACCGCGATCCCGGCGGCGCTGATCGCCTGGCTGCTCACCTCCACTCTCCTCTCGGCGCTCGACGAGGCGGCCACGATCGCGGTGTTCGTCGCGATCACCGGGACCCCGCTCATGGTCTGCTGGATGATCGACATCGGCGTCGTCGGGGCGCAGCGCCGCTTCGGAGCGGTCGCGCTGCTTCAGGCCACCCAGCCGCTGGTCTACGTCGGCGGGATCGTGGTGCTGTTCCTCCTCGACTCGATCACCGTCTCGGGCGTGATCTGGTCGAACTTCGCCGGCTCCGTGATGACCGCGCTGATCGGCTCGCTGCTCGACCGCCCCCGCGGAGCCGCTCCGGCGCCCTGGCGGCCGCTCGTCCGCGGCTCCGTCACCTTCTACGGCGCGCAGGCCTCGGACGCCGCGTACCAGCGCCTCGACCAGGTCATCATGCTGCCGCTGATCGGCTCGCACCAGGCCGGCCTCTACTCGGTCGCCGTGACGATCGGCACGCTGCCCGTGTTCCTCGCGCACGCGGTCGCCGCTCCGGTCTTCTCGGACATCAGCCGGACGGAGGGCGGCGCCCGCGTCACCGCGACCGGCGACGCGCTGCGCTCGGCCTTCGCGGTCGGCCTGGCCTCGGCCGTGTTCCTCGCCGTCGTCACCCCCTGGGGCGTGCCGTTCCTGTTCGGCGACGAGTTCGCGGAGGCGATGCCCGCGGTCTTCTTCGCGATCCTCGGCTCCGTCTTCGTGGTCGTCACCGTCAGCGCGGGCGAGGTGCTCTCGGCGCGCAACCGAGGCATCAGCCTCACCGTCGCGCAGGGCGCCGGGCTGATCACCTGCCTCGTGCTCCTGTTCGCGTTCGGCCCGGCGAACGGCGCGATCGCCGCCGCCATCGCCAACGCGAGCGGGATCCTGATGGCGCTGGTGGTGATGGTGCTCGCGATCCGGCCCCCGGCGCGGACCATCGTCCCGCGGCCCTCCGACGTCCCGCTGGTCGTCCGGCGCCTCACGATGCGGGGCGGCGCGGCATGACCCGCACCGCGGCGCCGCTGCCCCGGGCCGGCTCCCGCACGGCTGCCCGCGGACCGGTGCGCACCCGCCGCACGCTCCGCGCCCTCCTCGGCCGCGACGGGCTCGGCCTGCCGTGGCTGGGCGTCCTGCTGCTGGTCTTCGCCCTCCCCGCGAACGGAGTCGCCTCCGCGTTCCTGCCGGGCGCCTCGGCGACCGCGTTCGGCGCGATCAAGGACGCCACGATCCTCGGACTCTTCCTGCTCGTGCTGGTCAGCGGGCGGATCAGGCGGGTGCCGGTGCCGATCGTCGTGCTGGTGCTGATGATCGTCGGCCTCGGCGCCGTCTCGGCCGTGTGGACCGAGAACCCGATCCAGGCCGCGTACGGCTGGCGCAACGACTTCCTGCCGTTCCTCGCGCTCATCGTGGTGCCCGCGGTGCTCGAGAAGCGCCACCTCGGAATCCTCGCGACCGCGTTCGTCGTCGCGCTGCAGCTCTCGTCGATCACGACGATCCTCACCTGGAACCAGGGGCTCGACTGGCTGTTCACCCTCGGGGTGTTCCCGCTGGCTCCCGGGACGCCGTTCCCCTCCTCCCTCTTCGTCGCCGGCAGCATCGTGCCCCGCGGCTTCAGCCCCTACAGCGCCCCGAACGAGAGCGCCGTCGCCGTCACGATCGCGCTCGCCGTGCTGTGGACCCGCCCCCGATGGCCGCTGTGGCTGAAGGGCGCTCTGACGCTCCTGCCGCTGGTGGCCGTCTACCTGACGCAGTCCCGGAGCGGCTACATCGGCCTGGCGATGCTCGCGGTGACCCTGGTGGCCTGGGCGCTGTTCCGCGCGAAGCCGATGCTGGTGTGGGCGATGCTCACCGTGACCACGGCCGCGGCCATCGGCGGAGTCACGCTCTACCTCTACATCGACAAGGTGATCTCGCACGTCGCCGACCCGTCGCTGATCGGCCACAGCGACAGCCTGCTCGAGAACATCCCGCTGCTCGTCGCGCACCCGTTCGGCTTCGGCCTCGGCAAGGTCGGCCCGCGCGCGCAGCTGTACTCGACCGACAGCGTCCTCGTCGAGAGCTTCTTCCTCGTGCTCGCGATCGAGTCGGGGATCATCGTGATGCTGCTGTTCGCGGCGCTGCTGGTGTACCTGTTCCTCCGCGGGCTGCGCGCGCCGACCCTCGACGGCTTCCTGCCCACGGCCGTGGTCGCGGGCACGCTGGTCAGCTACACGGTGCTGCCGACGCTCCAGGAGGGTCCGGTGGCGTACACGCTCTGGATCGTCTGCGGCATGGGCGTCGTGGCGGGACGGGCCGAGCAGGCGGTGCGCGCGGGCACCGCCCGGGTCCGCGAGCCCTCACCCTCGCGCAACGCCGCCCACCTCGACGGGCCGCGCGCCGGCACCGGGGCCCACGTCGTCACTCCCCGCGGGGAGGGGCGCCGGCACCGGCTGCAGCGCTCCCGGGTCTCAGGCGGACGCCGTCGCCGCGGCGGTGACGACCGTGCTGCGGGGAGCCTGCGCGACCACGGTCCCGAGGACGTCGCCCCCGACGTCCCGTAGCCGGTCGGCCGCGGCGACGAGGTCGGCCGAGGACGAGACCCCGGCGCCCGCGACGAGGACGGTCGTGGCGACCATCTTGCCCAGCAGCACCGCGTCGGTGGCCGAGAGGATCGCGGGGGAGTCGACGATCACGTGGTCGTAGCGGCGCGAGAGGTGCGCGATCACGCGCTCCATCGCGGGGGTGCCGATCAGGTCGCTCGGGTTCGCCTGGCTGCCGCCGGCCGTGAGCACCGTGACGCCCTGCGCGCTGACGGGCAGTGACCCGTCGGCGGGCAGGGTGCCGGTGCGGAGCAGATCGGCGAGGGTCGGTCCGCCCGTGGGGACGCGGAAGACCGTCGACTGCGCCGGGTCGCGCAGGTCGGCGTCGATCAGCACCACAGTGCGGCCGATCTGGGCGATCGAGACGGCGAGGTTCGCGGCCACCGTGCTCTTGCCGTCGCCCTCGCGGGCGGAGGTGACGAGCAGGGTGCGCTCGTGGGTGCCGGAGCCGAAGAGGAGCGTCGTGCGCAGCATCCGGAACGACTCGGCGACGGCGCTGCGGCCGTCCACGACGAGGGGGGAGCGGCGGACGGCCGTGTCGAAGGGGATCGACTCGAGCACCGGCAGGGTGGTGCCGGCGGCGACGTCCTTGGCCGAGCGGATGCGGGAGTCGCCGAGCGAGCGCAGCACGACGACGCCGACGCCGAGGATGAGGCCGGTCGCTCCGCCGAGCACCAGGTAGACGAGCAGGTCGGGGCTGAGCGGCGAGCCCGGCACGGAGGCGGCCTCGAGCACCTTCACGTCGACCCGGCTCGCGCCGCCCGTGACGGGGCGCTCGATCTGCGCGACGTAGCTGCGCAGGCTCTCGGCGACCGCGTCGGCGATCCGCGCGGCCTGCTGGGCGTCGGCGTCGACCACGTCGATGCTCATGATGACCGTGCCGGGGAGCGCGGCCGGAGTGACCTCGCCCGCCAGGTCGCCGACGGTCATGTCGAGTCCGAGGTCGTCGATGACGGGCTGCAGCACCGAGCTCGAGTCGACCAGCGCGACGTAGGAGGCCACCCGGGCCTCGGCGCTGGTGAAGGACGCGCCGACCTCGGCGCTGGACTGGTTGTCGGCGGTCGCGACGGAGACGAACACGGTCGTCTGCGCCCGGTACTCCGACTCCGACGCCATGGTCGCCACGGAGGCGGCCGCGAGGCCGAGGGCGACGAAGATCGAGATGACGAGCCAGCCCCGGCGGAGAAGACGTCCGTACTCGCGAATTCCCACAGTGCCGTCCTTGTCGAGGAGGGATCCGGCGGACCGGATCGAGACGATGAGCGTGCTGGTGTCGATCCTGGCAGAACCGCGCCGCGTGTCACCGGCGCCGGGCCGAGCCGGCACCCCCGGACAGGCGCGGGAGAGGGCCTGCGGCGGGATCGGGGGGTCAGGGCTGTCGGATCCCGCCCTGTCGACGTCGCGAGACGACGGACGGCGGCTCGTCCGGAACGCCTCCGCTCCCGTCGAGGGGCCGCCCCCCGGCCGCTCCTACTTCTTGTAGCTCCTGGTGACGGTGTTGTTCGCGGGGGTGGGGTCGCCGATCGCGGTGGAGCCCTTGGCGGTGATCGTCGACGTGCCCGTCCGGGGGTTGAGGACGACGGTCCGGGTGGTGCTCTGCCCGGCTCCGAGAGTGGGGATCTTCCAGGTGAGGACGGTCGTCCCGGCGATCCTGCCGGGGGTGCGGGTGGCGCCTCCGGTGTCGGTCACGCTGGTGGGGACGATCATCTGGATGACGGTGGATCCGGTGTCGCGGGTGCCGACGTTGGTGACGGTGGTGGTGGCGGTGAGGGTCCTCCCGGTGATCCTCGTGGTGGTGGGGGTGAGGGCGACCTTGAGGTCGGCGCGGCTGCCCGGGACGACCTTGACGATGCGGGTGGCGGTCGCGGCGGCCCAGGTGCCGTCACCGGCCTGAGCGGCGGTGACGGTGCAGGCGCTGGTCCCGGTGAGGGTGACGGTGCCCGCCGAGGTGACGGTGCACGGGCCGGTGGCGGTGTAGGTCACCGCGAGCCCGGAGGAGGCCCGCGCGGCGAGGGAGTAGGCGACTCCGGTGGCGGGGGTCGCCGAGGTGTTCGCGGTGAACGCGACGGTCTGCGGCTTCTTCTCGACCGACGCGGCGGTCACCGCGAGGGTGCGGGTCGCCTGCGGGGAGGCGTCGCGGTCGGCGTCGCCGGCCTGGTCGAGGGTCAGCACGCAGTCGCCCGGAGCGGTGAAGGTCACGGTGCCGCCCGCGACGGTGCAGGCCGCGGAGGCGGTCCCGAGGACGATCGGGGCGCTCGACCCGCCGCCGGCGACGGTCGGCGTCCACGCTCCTCCGACGACCGCCGCGGGAGCGGTGGAGGTGAAGGCGACGGTCTGCGCAGCCCTGCCGATCGTGAAGGCGCGGTCGGCGCGAGCAGCGGCGTGCGCAGCGTCGCCGGCCTGCTCGAGGGTCAGGGTGCAGGTGCCGGCGTGGTCGTAGGAGACCGAGCCCCCGGAGACCGAGCAGGCTCCCGAGGCGGCGAGCAGCGGATCGGCGGAGGACGGGCCCCGGACGATCACCGGCGTGGACGATCCGCCGACGACCGCGTCGACCGGAGCGTCGCCGCCGAACGAGACGGACCCGGCGGCCAGGCCCACTGCGATGGTCTGCGAGACCTGCGCAGCGGCGAGATGACCGGAGTCCCCGGCCTGATCGGCGGTGACGGTGCAGGTGCCGGTTCCCGCGAAGGCGACGACGCCCTCCGTCAGGGTGCAGGCGCCCGACGCGGCGAGCACGACCGGCTGCCCGGAGGCGCCGCCCGTCGCCGCGGGCGTGTAGGTGCCGCCCGCGAGCGCAGGGGACGGCGGGATGGAGGTGAAGGCGATCGTCTGGGCGGGAAGGGTCACGGCGACCGTGCGCTCGACCGTCGGAGCGGCCGCCCAGCCGCTGTCGCCGGGCTGCGCCGCGGAGATGAGGCAGGTCCCGGCGGTGGTGAAGGCGATCTCGGCGGTCCCCCTGCTCTGCGGGCTCGTCGAGCAGGCGCCCGAGGCGGACAGCGAGACGGGCAGGCCCGAGCTGCTGGACGCGGTCACGGTGGCCGACGCGCCGACCGCCGCGGTCGCCGGCGGCGTGCTCATCGTGACGGTCTGGCTCCGGCTGCTCACGAGGAACGTCTGCGAGCGCTGCAGGGCGGGCTGGAAGTCCGCGTCACCGGGCTGGTCGACGGTCACGACGCAGGGCGCGCCGGTCTCGGTGAAGGTGACGACGCCGTCGGCGACCGTGCAGGCTCCGGTCGCTCCGATGGTCAGCGGCAGGCCGGAGGTGGTGCTCGCGGCGGGGAGGTAGGTGGACAGGCGTCCGGTGTCGACGCCGCTCGGGTAGTCGTGGGTGATGGTCTGGTACTGCCGGTCGACGGTGTAGGACCCCGAGCGCCGGGGCGCGGCGGAGTACTCGGCGGACCCCGCCTGGTCGAAGAACAGGGTGCAGGTCCCCGGCGCGAGGTTCCGCACGGCGGTGCCGCCGATGATCGAGCAGACCTCGGGCGTCGCGCTCGTGACCGTGACCGGGAGCCCGCTCGTCGCCGTGGCGCGCACGTCGTAGTCGCGATCGGTCACCAGGCCGATCGAGGGGATCCGGAAGCCGACGGTCTGGGGCTTGACCATGACGGGGATCGGGGGCCGGACCTGCACGGCGAACGTCAGGTCGACGGGCTCGGCCGCGGCGTACTCGTCGTTCCCCGCCTGCTCGGCGCGGACGGTGCAGGTGCCGACGGCTGTCCCCTCGATGAAGCCGCGGGTCAGGCGTCCGTTCTGCCCGGGGGTGCCGTCGACCCTGCAGACATCAGGAGTGAGGCTCGCGAAGGAGACCGGGAGGCCCGTCGAGGCGGTCGCGAAGACGGCGTAGAGGCCCGTGGACACTTCGGCGCCGTCGTAGGTCTCGTCGATGCCGATCGACTGGGGAGCCTTCGGCGACTGCGCTGTGCGCACGACGTCGGGGGCCGCCCTCCATCCCGTCGCCCCCGCCTGGGAGGCGGTGATCGAGCACAGGCCGCCGACACGGGCGTGGACGCGGCCGTCGGCGACGGTGCAGACGCCGGGGGTCGTGCTGGCGTAGGTCACGGGCAGCCCGGAGGAGGCCGTCGCCTGCAGGGTCGTGCCCTCACCGCCGATGTCGAGGCCGGTCAGCTCCGGGAAGGAGATGGTCTGGGGGCTCGCGGACGCCAGCGTGAAGGTGCTGCGCGCGATCGGGGTGCGCAGGGAGTAGGAGAACGTGACGCCCGTGTACCCCGTGTAGAGCACGCGGATCTCGTGGTCCCCCCGGCTGAATCCTCCGGGCACCTCGATGCTCACGGTCTCGGTCGTCTCGAGGCCGGTCAGAGCGGCCGTTCCGAGCAGGCGCTGCGTCTGGCCGCTGAACTCGGTGAAGGAGATCTGCCCGCCGCCGATGGGGCGCGCCTTGTGGACGAAGGTATCCCCCACCTCCCGGTAGGAGTTCGTCGAGAGCGTGGCGGAGAGCGTCGTGGGGACGTCGACCTCGGTCGTCGAGGCGGTCGCCGTCAGCGTCGCGTCGGGGAGCCAGGTGACCCACGCGGCACCGACCTTGTAGGGGCTCAGGTCCGGGTCCGCGATCGGCCAGCTGCCGCCGCCTCCGCCGCCGCCCCCGGCCGCTCCGAGGTTCGTGATCAGGAAGTCGCCGCCTCCGGCGCCGCCGCCTCCGCCGCCCGCCGATCCGGCGCCGCCCCTCGCGCCGCTGGCATAGACGTAGTTCGCGGATCGTCCGCCCTCGCCGCCGAAACCGGGGGCGGGCCGGTCGGTGCCCAGGCCGTCCCAGAACATCCGCCCGTTCCCTCCGGGGGTCTCGGAGCCGAAGGTCGGGACGGCGCCGAGGAATCCGCCCAGGTAGGCCGTGTCGCCGCCGGCGCCCCCGGTGCCGGGAGTGTCGATCGTGGCGCCGCCACCGGCTCCTCCCGGGAAGTCGCCGCTGCCGTGGCCGGGCTCGCCCGGCTGCCCGGCGTCGCCGCCGTCGGAGCCGTCGTACAGCTCCGTGGCGTGCGATCCGCTTCCGCCGCCCGCGGCGACGATGATCATGTCCGCTCCGACCGGATCGCAGTTCTCGTCGAGGGGGCTGAAGGACACCCAGGTCGCGTCGCCTCCGCCGTCACTGCTGCCGATGCTGCCGCTGGCGCTCGAGATCGTGCCCGAGTAGATCTTCTGCCCGGGAGTCACCTTCACGTTCTCCAGCCCCAGGAAGGCGCCGTCGCCGCCTTCACCGCCCTGGTTGTCCGGGCCGATCTCGTTGAGGTAGTCGCCTCCGTCGCTTCCGCGGCTGCCCGCTGCGGCCACATCGGCGACGCGGACGTTCGACGGCACGGTGAACGTCGTCTTCGTCGGGCACGCGTTGGAGAAGGGCTCGGCCGACGCCGGGGGCGCGCCGACCAGTGTGAGGGCCGCGGCCGCGAGGGCGGCGGCCAGGCCGCCGGCGAGGGGGCGCCGGAAGCGGGACCTGGTCGATCGGGATGTGGTCGATCGGGATGTGGTCGAGCGGGATGTGGTCGAGCGGGACGGGTTCGAGCGCATGGCGGGCCTTCCGGAGGCCCGACCGGCTCGGGGGATCCGATTCTCAGGCGATCCGCAGATTACTGGTGGGGCGGCGGCGTCGGTAGGGGAGCCGGGGAGACCGGCTTAACGGGGGGTGACGCATCGGCGGGCTATGCCGGGAGGCCGTCCGGTGGCGGTCCGCGGGTCGGCACGGGTCGCGCGCACTCGGGGCGCTCGGTGCTCCTCCACAGGACGCGATCGGCGCGGGCATCCCCCGTTGAGCGATCGTCATGATCCGGTGTCGGTGGTCCCTGGTTCGAGACCGCCGGAACCGTACGGGACGGAGCGATACGTGCCGAAGCTCTGCAAGCCGAAGCCCCGCAGGCCGAAGCCCTGCGAGCCGGCGCGCCGGGAGCCCGCACCCTACGAGTCGGCGCCCCGCCGCACGCGCAGCCGCGTCTCCTCGAGGTCGAGCAGCGACTGGGCGTCGCGGAGGATGCGCTGCGGGTAGGCGCGGCGCGAGCGCGCGTCCAGCAGCGCCTCCCGCTCGGCCGCGACCACGGCGAGGCGCAGCGCCCGGTAGAGGCGGTGCGGAGTGTCCGCGACCGACCGCTCCGTGCCGCGCGAGCGCTCCCAGGCGGCCTCGGAGCGGAGGAACGACGTCTGGCGCACCCGCTCCAGGACGTCCGGAGCGACGCCGTCGGCGCCCTCGACGGCGTCGCCCGGGCGCTCCAGCACCGAGAGGCCCTTCTCGGTGATCTCGTCGAGCAGACCCGCGAGCGCGCGCTGGTCCTCGGGCACGTCGATCCCGCGGATGCCCAGCGCCCGGATCAGCAGCGGCAGCGTGCTGCCCTGGATCAGCAGGGTCGCGACGGCCACGGTGAAGGCGATCAGCACGAGCTGCGGGCGGTAGGGGATGTCCTCGGGCAGCGACTGCGCGGCCGCGAGGGTCACCACTCCACGCATCCCGGACCAGCCGAGCACCAGACCGCCGCGCCAGCCGATGCCGTTGCGGCTGAAGTGCCGGTAGTCGCTGCGCCGCAGCAGGTAGCGCCGCTTCGCCCGGCCGCGCTCCTCCTTCGGCAGCTCCTGCGCCTCGGGCGACTCGAGCAGCTCCTTCTGCTCGCGGGCCCGGCGCTCGGCCCGGCGGGTCTGCCAGCGCTCGCCGAGGAGGACCGGGCCGACCCAGAGGAAGCGCACGACGATCAGCCCGACCACCGCGATCAGGCCGATCCCGACCGCTCCGGGCACCGAGAGGCGCGCGCTGTCGGCGTCGTGGATCAGCGAGCGGATCTCGAGACCGATCAGCAGGAACACGCCGTTCTCGAGCAGGAACTGCACGGTCCGCCAGTTGATCCGGTCGTTCACCCGCGACTGGGCGGTGAAGGCGCGGGAGGAGGCGTGCCCGGTGTGCAGGCCGGCGACGACCACGGCGAGCACGCCCGAGGCGCCCAGGCCCTCGGCGGGGATGAACGCGACGAAGGGGACGATGAAGGAGAGGACGGTGTTGAGCACCGGGTCCTCGAGCCGCGAGCGGACGAAGACGGTGACGACGCTGGCCACGAACCCGACCACGACGGCCACGACGACCGCGTAGAGGAAGTCGCCGATCGCGGCCCACGGCGTCGCGAGCGTCCCCGCGGCGGCGGCGAGGGCCGAGCGGAGGAGCACCAGCGCGGTCGCGTCGTTGATCAGCCCCTCGCCCTCGAGCAGGGTGAGCAGCCGCGGCGGGAGGCCGAGGCGCCGGCCGACCGAGGTCGCGGCGACCGCATCGGGCGGGCTGATGATCGCGCCCACGGCGATCGCCAGGCCCAGCCCGAGCTCGGGGAGGAGGAGGAAGAGGAGCGCGCCGACGCCGGCCGCCGAGATCAGCACCAGCACGACCGACAGGCCGGTGATGGTGGTCAGATTCCGGCGGAAGTCGATGAACGGGACGCTGAGCGCCGCCGCGTACAGCAGCGGCGGCAGCACGCCGTCGAGCACCCACTCGTGCGGGACGACCACCTCCGGCACCCCGGGGATGTACGAGAGGCCGACGCCGGCGAGCACGAGGACGATCGGGGCGGCGACGCCGAGGCGCCGCGAGAAGACGGCGACCGCGACGAGGACCGAGACGCCGACGATCGCGGCGATGCCCAGCTCCATCAGCGGAGGCTCTCGAGGGCGCAGAAGGGCATGGTCTCGTCTCCAGGGGGTGGCGGGCGATCGCCCGCCACCCCCTGGAGACGAGACCATGCCCTTCTGCGCCCTCGAG